>PBOO01000026.1:179-7144 GCA_002724475.1 Fidelibacterota bacterium
ANGCNTAGTTGTCATCTTCATAGGTGAAACGATATTCAAAATCATTAGGAATNAGATANTTCCANCCGCTTCCACGAATGATTCTAGAAATCATGGTATCNTAGNNNTTNTTNGANGCTCCNCCGCCATGGAAGAACCAAGCGTAACCGTCAGACTGGTTTACTCTACCAGGTGAGGTGTCAGGAACCAATGAACCGAATCCTCCCCAGTCTTGAGTTCCTTGACATGGGGCTTCTTCAGTACAGCTACCATCCTTGTTAGCAACAACATTGAATTTCTTAAATGCATTAGGAGGTCCAGTAACTTTCCATGCTAGACCATCTGCAGCAGGATAACCTGGATCAGAGAAAGTTGCTCCCTGTGAGTATCCACTTAAGATCTTGTTGCTAGTAGTTAAATCTGTTACGTTCCATAGAAGCGTACCAGCACCATCATCTTCAAAGGTCACTTTATAATTGTGACCGGTGACAGCACCAGGATCGATGACCTCNATACGCGCCTGACCGTCACTGGTACCAGCACTGTGCGCCATATCAAAGTAATCTCCAGTATCAACCTCGTAGGCTGTTCCTGGATTTGGCTTCTTTGGAGTAATTGTAATTACCTGCAGCGATGACTCAAGCGATTTGAATGGTGCGCCTGCGTTATCTTCAAGATAAGCGTATGCAACTACACCAAAATAGTATGGACGATCATTAGTAATAGGACGATTCTTAAGAGCGTCGTTCTTAATAACAACCATTCGGCTTACACCGAAGTCACCACCTACATGAGCAGGTTTGTCAAAAAATAGACCGGTTGCACCATCTAGAGCGGGTTCACTAATAACTTTAACACCATTAGGAACGTCATAGATTGCAACGACGGCTCCATCAGCAGCGCTAGCAGTAGCGTTTGGAAGCTGATAGACCTTGTAACCTTCAAACTTAAATCCAGCCTGACTGTAATTTTCAGAAGCTTGATAAGCAGCTACTTCAGCCCAATTCAACGTAATATATCCATCTCCTTCAAACACCGATACTGTTGGTGCTGGTGGAGGCTGAGGAAGGTTAAAATCGTTGTCATAAGCAAACTGTGCAAATTTATCGTTGTACTTTAATACAGCAACGGATGATAGGTTGTTNATACCCATACCACCAATCAGACCAACAACAACATCTTGTGTGTCATCAATGACCATTTCAAATGGTCCTGTATTCATAACAAGTCTACGGTCACCAGGTGGAAGGATAATTCCNTCNACCCAACCCGTAGCTGAGGTAGGATCACCTGCAAGTACAAATGTTTCAGCGAAACCAGTNATTGGATCAACAAAAGGCTCTTGCGTAGGATACTCAGGACGTGGCAAGTANCCTTCCATGAGGTTAAACCACTGCAATGTACCTGAATATACTCTGGTTGATGGNTCACTNACNGAGGATCCAGCAGCAAAGTATACAAAACTGGTCATACCTAAGGTATCCAATACTCCATCGCCATTGGTATCAACCTTTGGTCCTTCAAGGAAGTCGTAACCACCTGCAGGAACTGGGCTACCAAAAGAGCTTAGGAACTGATCATCAAAAGTATTACCGTTGTATACGTAACCAAGACTTAGTGTTGTATCACAACCTACATAGTCGTCAGTATACGTACCAAGGTCTGGATCAGACCACTGAGTGAAGTATACGGTGTCAAGCTTTGCATCCGCTGGTCCACCAGGTAGACCTACGTAGATCATACGGGCACGCTTGAACATCATNCTTGAAATTGGGTTGGAAAACGGGAAGTCATAACCCCATAAGGTTAACTGCATCTCAAACCCGACTGGAGGAGAACCCCAGCCATCTTCTGANACACTAACAACACCACCTTCAGCATACTCATCTGGTAGGTCGTTTGCTACTGTCCAAACGGTTTGATCAGATCCAGGAATACCAGGGATATCACCGCTCCAAGAACCTGATTCTTCGTTCCAGGTACCAGGAGTGTAAACGCCATCGCCATCAACGTCGTCGTAAGGGGCGCCTTCATCAGCTGGCCAGTTGTTCCAGTCTTTTTCATACTGAGCCTTATCAGCAGCGATCATCGCTTCTGTAACGTCTGATACAGAAATGTCACGTAGGATGGATGCGTCTACAGAAAGATCGCCTGTGTTCCAATCCTTACGCACTCTCCAGATCTGCTGCTCACGATAGTTTTCGGAGTATCCACTAGTTTTGATTCTTCCGTTAGCATCNCGGAGTACCTTACCAGCTTTTAGACCGGTATTGTACATGGAACCGTTAACACGGATTCTAGGTAGACCAGATCCGCTGCCATCAGTAAGAATTTCTCCATTTTCTTTCACACCATATTTATCGGAGGCTTTTACACCCCAGAGGATACCTTCAGCAAAAATCACACTTCCCATACCCTTTGGGTAGTTACCCGCTGAGCCGTGAGAAGTACCATTCCACTGGAAGAACCCTTGGTGCTCCATTTGGATTTTCCAACTGTTAATATTAAAGAAAGTAGATGTTGGGCCATCATCTGCCATTCCAGACTTTGCCAGCATTCTGGCATTCGTCTTTCCTGCAGTCTTGTCTCCCTTTATCTCTTCAGCACTAAGCGCTGAGGCAAAGATAAACAAGCCGGTGACTGCCCAAGTGATCGATTTTTTTAAGTTCATAAAACTCTCCACTTTTTTTCTTAGCATCATCAGCCGCCTTAGAAGGAGACTTGGATACCCGTTTTAAATTCGCGAGGAATACCGAACAAGTCGAAACTGTGGTCATTCAACCAGTGGTTACGATTTGCTAGGTTGATCTTTCTGTACATTTCAACATACTCTGGACCACGACCCTCAATGATCAAGGAACTTAGGTCTGGATCATTCAAAAATCCATCATCGTATGCATCACCAGTACGGTTGTAGACATTGATAATGTGCTTGGTGTTAAGCAAGTTGGTTATGGTAGCGTATACCTTAACGTTTGCTACACCAGGAACTGCAAATGTCTTTTCAACATTAAGATCTAAATTAAATATAGATGGGGTCGTAGATGAATTGATCGCTTCACGCGGTGCACGGTTTCTTGGGTCGTTATCTGAAAGCAACGCACCTTCACCAGCATCACGCTGACCCATTGAACCGTCGGATAATGTATATGGGTGACCACTATTGAAAGAGGCAACCATGTTCACACCAATATCATCGGTAATAACATTACCTGTGCGACCGGTTCTAAAGTCAAGCACTGCGCTTGCCTGATGACGTTGATCGTATCTGGTAGCGCTGATCATTGTTGATTTACCCCAACCAATGGTACCAAGCGTTGGATAGGAATTCAATCCACGAACGTCTTGGAACACGTAGTTAGCAAACAACTGGAATCCATTCACTCTAGCGGATTTGAAATCAAGTTCAATTCCGGTTACGTTGGAAAAGTCAGTGTTTGTGTAAATCGTATGCTGTCTTAGACCGAACGCATTCGCGTTTGGATCTGGTTTGTATTCATCTCGACTTACCTGATCTTCAGGATTTCTTGTAAAAACTGTAATATCTACTGAAGCGACATCGCCTAGTAGAGTTCCATAACCAACTTCAAACTTGGTCTCTCTGGTAGGAAGCAGACCCCATGAAGAAGTTCCACTAGCGCGACTGCGATAGAGGCGATTCATTGGAGCCATCTGAACGTACTTACCATAGTTCAAGCGGAATGAAGATTGGTCAGAAATTGGGAACCCAAGACCTATTCGTGGTAACAAATAGGTTTGAGTCGCCATATCTTTAAATCCATAGTTTGGATCATCAGCAGCTACNATACGGTAGTTTCTATCCAATGGNGGATTGTNNAAATCCTTCAANTCNACATTTGCCTGGTTGATAGCTTCGTAGCGNACACCAGCATTAACAATAAGGTCNCCNGCNTCNAANTTGTCATTGACATACATTGAGAAGTTCCATGGNTTACGAGGCTTATCGTACTCGTTCTTTGTNTCTGCNTTTGNATCCCACTCGTTTCCTAATGGATCATAACCAATAAAGGAAGAAAGGCGAGCTTCAAAAACGTTTGTNTNNGCTCTAGTGNTTTNANCAANAACGGCATCATACAAGGTCGAATCAAGACCTATCTTTGAGTTAAGCGAAGAAATGCCGGTATAGCTGTAACGCTGATAAGAATAATTAGTGTATTTACCACCAACTTTTACTTCGTGCTCTCCAAGCTGAGTAACAAATTCGGAATCGAATGCAAAGTAGCCATCACGACCTTTGCTGTATCCACCACGACGGGCACCGTCGCGCTGGAATCTAAATCCATTAATGTTATAGTTTGAAGGCTCAACGTAGCGGTAATCTCCTGCAAAGGAATCCGCACCAGGTGTACCAAAGTGGTTAGCCCAGTTTGAATCAATTTGTGCTACTGCATCACGATCACCCCATGCCAACCAATCACTCAAGCTAGATTCACCGCCTAGTTCAAACTTAGCGGTTCTTCCATCAGCGGTTTTAATTGACTTATCCTTAAATGCTTTATCATAAGTTTCGTAGAAACGACCCATCGTGCTAAAGTTAGCACGTAGATAGGTGTTTGTGCTTAAGAAATAGGTAGCTTTTAAATTAACCAAGTGGTTACGTGTAGTGGTCTCATGTCTGCGTGTATTGAACATACTTTGAATAGGTAGACCAGCGTTCTGGTAAGTATCAGTAGTATAGGTACCAGCCAATCGTAGGACGAGAGGGTTTAGGTCATACTGAAGCGTACCATTGAAAGACATGTCCTTAGAGGTATTATCAAAAGCGTAGTGCTTATTTTCTCCAGATCTAACGTCACCAGTAGATCCATCAGCTGTATAGATTCCATCATGGTTCGCACCATCTTTAAAGGCAAAGTTGTCACCTTCGCTTAAAACCACATAATCGTGGGAAGTGGTCAAGCCACCAATTTTATCAGGAATTGGATTCCCGCCCGCAATTGTGAAAGGGGTAAACCATCTACTTTGATTCTTNTAGTTATCTGTAGATGTAGTTCTTAATGCACCAAANTAACGAATTTTGTCACCGATAGGTCCTTGAACTGTAAAGGTCATATCTTGATCGCCNGTAGCAGACCANGGNTCNCTACCAACATCACCATTCATATTTTCGAGTAGAACGGATGCGGAGAACTGACTGCTACCNGTCTTAAGTGACTGCTGAACCATACCAGCGTTTGCACCACCAATACTGGCATCAAAACCACCAGTTTGGACAGCGATAGCTTCTAGAGCTTCTGGAATAGCATTGGAAACAACCTTACCACCAGCNCCTCTCATTGAAGCACCTTCAAGAGTGTAACCAATTTCTTCAGAGCGACTTCCACGTACGTGCAATCCGTCATGCATGTTAACCACACCTGCTTGACTAGCAACCATNGAGGTTACATTACGTACAGCGTAGTTTTCTACTGCTTCTGAATCCATCGTTCTTTGAACGTTAGTTGCTGTAACCTCAATCAAAGGCTTTTCTGCTGTAACTTCAACAGTTTCACCCTCAACGGCAGCAACCGCTAATTCAAAATCTTGAATGGTTGTNAGACCAATGGTAACACGAACATTGGAAACTACTTGGGTTTGATAACCAATGTAGTTTACCTGTACAGTGTATATACCAGGTTGGACGTCAAAAATATAATACGATCCGTCCTCGCCAGTTGCCGCACCAGAAGATGTTCCCTGAAGAACAACGTTGGCACCAACTAAAGGCTGGCCATCGGACGTAACGGTACCACTAAGCTTACCTGTCAAGTTCTGCGCAAACAGACCTGTGGTAAAAATAGTAGCTAAGAACAAGGTTGTGAGTTTTTTCATTATCTTACTCCACTTAACTGTTACTTTTTGTTTAAATAAAAATCTCCTGAGGCAGGTGGGAAATATGCACTAAACTTGTCGTGACGTACTAATATCACACTTACCTCTACTTCAGAACCTAATAGTTTTTTTCAATATTGTACAGCTTTTTTTTTAAAAAAATTACAGTACGTTAATAATGAATTAATAGAGCGAATTCTCGACAAGAAAAAAATATTTCAAGTGTAATTTCTGAGAAGATTTGAAAAAGTTTTTTTTAATTTTTTATGATTATTTTAATGATGTGGACAGCATCCAAAACGCCATGAATAACATTATACCATTTTCAATGAGTGTCGCTTTTGTTAGGGGTAGGCCTAGCGACGTCCCAATGCAAGCGCATTGAATGGTCTCACGCTTCATCAGTTTTATAACAACACCATAAGTGGTTATTCCAAGGATTACAATCGTTATTAGGGTCGATGTAAAGATGTTAATCCTTAGCAAAAAACATAGACCTAAGAACGCTTCAAGAAATGGATAAATCCACGCATAGACAACTACCTTCTTGGCCAAAGGATCATATTTTGAAAATGCGGGAGGAAAGCTTTTATAATCAATGAATTTGAAGAGGCTAAATACGATAAAAAAAAGGCCCATGAAGTCCATCATGAAACTATTCAAATTGAATGATATTCTATTAGCTACTAACGCACCAAGAAAAATGTACACAAGTATTACTATAAGCGGCGCTAACTGCGTAAAAGTATTGATTTTTTTGTTTGGTATGGTAGATGCTGATGGAGGTTCTGCTTGTGGGCTTGCGCTTACTTCATACCCACTGCCGTTTACCGCATCGATAATATCTTGACTGACAGGAGAGCCGTCAATTTGCGCGGTTCCCGAAACATGGTCAACCTTCACAGAATCAACACCTTTAACGCTTTCAATTGCTGCTTGAAGGGTCTCCTCACAAGAGGAACAATGCATTCCTTCAATATTAATTTTCATTTGCAAAGAAATTTGTCATGTAAAGCACAAATACGGTTTAATTTTCAATTATAATATCATTAAAAACCTACGACCGTTTATCAAATATAAACATAAGGATATTTCTTGATGAGAACAGCGTTTGTTACTGGAGGATCTGGACATGTTGGTGGAAACCTAGTGAG
>PBOO01000027.1 GCA_002724475.1 Fidelibacterota bacterium
AATTATGTGCATGGGAACTCCCCATTTTCTATCGTCATTTATAATGTTCCTAAAATTATAGAATTTTGAGTTCAAGTTTAGCTTTTCATCTTTCGCGTTTAATTCACCTTTAATACTCTTCATTTGAAGATCGTATTTTTTGATAAATATGTTATTCAATTCATTTGAAGAAAAGAGCATCACTAAATAAAAATCGAATTCAGTTTTGTAGGTTTTATAATATTCTCTCAATTGAACTGCCTCATAATCACAATTAGGACACCATTCTGCCAGAAACGATATGAAGCTATTTTGGGCTCCTTTCGCGACTTTACTTATATTAGGGATTTCGTTGAGAGCGGTTATTGCGCCAGTCTGAATCTTTTCTATCGAAGAATATTCATGATCTTTTGACATTTATTTGTATCCTACAATTATTAATATAACTGTCAATACTGCCAGGCACATATTTCTGTAAAAAATAAACTTTTGTAGCGTAATTGCATTGCCTAGATCTTTATGGATTAAATATGCTCTAGATATATGTGTAAAAGCTATCGCTATGAGTCCAATTGCAATTTTTAGCTGAATCCAACCGTCGTAAAGTAAATTTGTATTGTCAATCATCATTAAAATACCTGTTAAAGGAATAAAAAATGATGCTGGCATTTCAACTTTTGTACTTAGGTCTAAGACCAAAGCGTGGTCGCTATCATCCTTTTTGGATAGAATGATTGAAATGGCTAACGCAACCCCAAACCAACTAGCCATTCCTAATAAATGTAAAATCTTGTTTAAGGTATAATACAATTCCATATTATTTTTCCAGTGTGCTTTCGAAAATGTTTCTAACGTGATCTTTTAACTCGTTTACATTCATATTNGNGTATACNTCTTTCGTAATTTTTTCAGCTAATGTCGCNGTGACTACACCCGGNTGTATTCTCCAATCGTTTTTTCTTTTTGCTTTAAAAGAACCTTCNAAAATTATAGGTANAATTGTAATGCCTGTATTTTTAGCAACATGAAAGGCGCCTTTTTTGAATTCATTTAATTTTCCATCTAATGTCCTTGTTCCTTCAGGNGCAACAAATGCAGAAACTCCATTATGTATTTCCTTCTCTAATTCATCTAANCTTCCCATTGCTGATTGAATTTTTGACCTATCAATTGGAATCATACCGTATTTCTTTGATAGTGANCCCCAAATTGGGTAGGAAAATTGCTCCACCTTTCCCACACCAGTAAAATAATGTGGTATAGCAGCAACTGTCATAAAGGTGTCAAAAAGGGATGCGTGGTTTATTAAATAAAGATAGGGTCCCTCTTCATTAGCTGGAGCCTTACCTTTTACGATAAGCCATTGTCCTCCAAAAAACAGTAGCGTTCTTGATATGATTCTAGCAATAGGGTGGAGTCTTTTTGATGAAAATACCATCATGAGTATATAGTATATCATCCCAAAAAAAATTAAAGCAGAGAACCAGATTGGCCACACCACAATTGAGAATAATGCTTTAAGCATTACTTTTAAAAATTAAGCTAAATAGCTTATGGTTAAGTTTTGAAAATGCATATTTTGAAAACTCGCTCTTTTTGATCCATCTCATATCTTTTATTTCACCATTANTATCNTTAATTGTGCATAAATATAAGTCTACTTCNCATTTAAAATGTGAATAGGTATGTTTAGCGGTTCCTATCTTTTGTTTCATATCTATTTTGTTGCCAAAATAAGAATNGATTATTTTTAGATTAGAAATTGTTTTTGATTTTTTTTCAATTGTTGGGAATTCCCACAAGTNTCCNAGTANNCTTTTNNCNTTTCTATTTCNTATNGNAAACTTTCCATTNTGTNTNATATAACACCCNNTNAAATAAACTGTNTTTTGTGNTTTTTTATTTATTTTNTTNGGATATAAAACAGGATTTCCNGCTTTAAATGCTTTGCAATNTTTNTNAANTGGACATGTTAANCACTCTGTTTTTCTTGATGTGCANAATGTGCTGCCGATATCCATCAGNGCTTGGTTAATATCTNCAGGTCTNTGACNTTGNACAAGTTGATTNGCAAATTGATAAATCTTTTTTTTNTTATAAATAGATAGCTTTTTAATNCCTAGNATTCTTGAAATTACCCTTNCAAGGTTAGAATCAATTGCTGGATATTTTTCATTAAAAGCTATAGACATAATTGCGCTTGCAGAATATTCTCCAAGACCAGGAAGTTTTTTTAATGTTTCATAATCATTAGGGATCATTCCATTGTAATCCTTAATTACTATCTTAGCTGCCTGATGAAAATTTTTACATCTTCTATAGTACCCTAAACCCTCCCAAGATTTAAGAACTTGATCAANGTTTGCGTTTGCCACAGAAGATAGGGTAGGGAATTGTTTCATCCATTTATTAAAGTAGGGTATAACCGTTTGTACCTGAGTTTGTTGTAACATTATTTCAGAAAGCCAGGTTTTATAAGGATCGTTTGCATTTCTCCATGGCAAATCTCTTTTGTTGAGATCATACCACTTGAGTATGAGTTGAATATTATTTGTATTATACAATTATTTATTATTTAATCTATACTTGAGCAAGTTCCAATGAAATGCGCTTAGCAAGTCCTTTGTTAAAATCCTGTTTTTATCCTCAAAATAGCTAAATATCTGCTTTGAAAATTTTTCTATGTTTTCTTCTATAGATTTATTGGCTTCTATCCCTTTTTTACTAAGAGTAAGTAT
This sequence comes from Fidelibacterota bacterium, assembly GCA_002724475.1. Taxonomy (GTDB): domain Bacteria; phylum Fidelibacterota; class Marinisomatia; order Marinisomatales; family TCS55; genus TMED108. Next base: position 2,718 of record PBOO01000027.1, read on the forward strand.
GTTAGATCTTTTGTCCTCAATATTTGATGATTTTATAATAATATCTTTTTTTTGAAGATTATGAATGAGTCTCGTTGTGGTGCTATTATCAATTCCAATTTTTTTAGAAAGACTTGTCATATCAATGCCTTGTTCAGGGATAGAAGAAATAAGAATTATTTGGGAAAGGCTAAAGGGAAGATTTTTGTTTTTTTCGCGAAATATAGACTGAAGATCTGTGAGTAGATTAGTCAATAATTCTGCATTATTCATATTTGTATAATACAAATATTATTTAATGAATCAAATTTATTTTGGCAACGTAGCTAGCAATCTTAAGTGTGAAAGGTAGCGATCCTTTAAAAGATTATAATCCTCTTCTTTTGTTCCATGTCCTACCATNCGTCTGTGATCCATTTTTAATTCTTTCATTGCATACCATTGTCCTGGAATTAGTATTTCATCTTCTGAGTAGTTTGTTATTGGGTCCGCACCGTTTAATCCAGTTGTCGGCCCATACATTGATTTTTTGTTAACAATCCCGTCATTTTCAAACCATGATGTATCTGTAGGTGTGCCATCTTCAAAATATGCTCTTTTCATTCCCATTAGCCTTGCGTTTGACCTTATAATAAATGACATGCTGTTGTGAGGTACATGTCTACCGCTTGAACTATCTAAAACGGTGTTACTATTTATAAATGAAAAATAATATACTTCTGGGTTAGCCGTAGCTATTGAATTGATTTCCCGAGCGCCTTGTATGCTAACATCCCATGATACTATATTTTTTGTTCCCCATGCAGGGTGAGACTGCATTCTTTTAAAATATGATGACCAAGATTCTTTATTATTTCTTTTGAATCCCCATTGCTCTAAATCAAAATCGTAAAAAGAATTACCAACGACAGCCGCAACTGCTATCATATCCTGTAAGAAAGGTATCCATGTGGTAACAAATGTTGTAAGAGTAGTTCCATCATGTGGAGTTGATATTGTGGTTATGGATTTTATATATCCATTGTTTGATTTACCAAGTAGGTTGCTTTTTTCTAAGAATCCTGCAGAGTCAGCAATAGCCGTTCTCAATAAATAGTCAAGCATTCTTGCAGTTTGTCCGCCCATGCTATGTCCAACTATATGAACAGGATTTTTATCGCTCCATTGAGGATATAGTCCTCGATATTTTTTATTCATCGGTTTTTGTACAATACCAAATTTTTCTGCATGTCCTTTTCCGTAGTCAACTTGGCCACCCTTAATTTGATAATAAAGCTCTACAGCGCGATCCCAGTTTGATGAAACGGGGCCTACATTAGTTACCAAGACNTTAAAGCCTTGCTCTTCAAATTCTTNNACCATGTCCTTTTTTCCACCCCAATAATTATATGATCCCATTTCGTCAGGACCCCAACCCATAAACCCNTGAACNAATACAATTGGGTAATCATTTTGCGAGGCTAGGTAAGAAAAAATAAAAATAGGTGTAATAAGTAGTTTTTTTAAAAGTAAAGCGGGTCGCATTTAATAATACCATCCAAATAAAATCATCATTTCATCTGTAGATTTAAATCCAAAAGTGACAGGCCTGCTAGTCCAGTTATCATAGGTTGCTTTAAGCGTTAATCCTTGGCCCTCTTCCAAAATAATAGGAGGATCAAAGTTGATTATAGGTGGATGTTCCCAGTCATTGGTCCAATAGATAACCTCCCCATCTCGACTGCCACCACTTATTTCAACAATGAATTCTTTCATTTTTTCATGGGCATGGGAAAATACCTGACCAACATGTCGTTTCTGCTGCATATTAAATGTTTTTTCAATTGTGGTTACTTTTTTTGCCGGTAAATATAGATCCTGATTGTTTAGATCGAATAACTGCGCAACATGACTAACACTGCTTTTTTGAATTGTGTGAAGGTTAGTATACACCTCACCAATCATTATACTGTCTGTTCTATTGACATAGTGTGAGTTTTGATCAAGTCCAAAATTCTTAGGAATTTTTAAAGCAACACCATCAGGAAGCCTGTAATCCAATCTTGGCCACTGCGTTCCACCAAAAAAATTATGAAACTGCATAGAATACAATGTAGAAAGATTTAACACTCCTCTAGAGTCTCTTAAATCTCTAGGCTGATCATAGCTTGGAATTACTTCATTGGGTGTTTCATTATCAAAAGTATACAATAAAAAATGGTGACTTCCTGAGCGCATTTCTATCTCTATTCGATTAACGTATAAATCATCAATATTTTTTAAGTTGGTATACTGAAAAAATTCTCTTTCAAAATTAGGCTGAACTTCAAAAGGTCCTAAATGAAGCTGCATGCCCTCCAAAGGTGGATCTAATTTTGAAAAGGGGCGAGGAGTATAGGTATTGGTATTTTGTAATAAAGACTCATTCGAAACAACTCCAGTTTCAGGNGCGCCAGATTCTAACCATGAACGTATAAATTGGAGCTCTCCATCCGTAAGAAAATTTCCACCTGGAGGCATAAGCTGTCCATACTCTGGATGATCTGCCAAAAAGTGTTCTTGATCGTAGGCATTAATTTTCTCCCATAAAAAGCTTTGCGCTAAACCTTTCATACCCTTTTCTGTGCTTACAATGTAAAGTCCATCTTTTCTAGCTGATTCATTTTTTGGCAATACGCCAACCATAGACTGATATGCATTATCATCAGAAAGATTTAAACCAGACTGGCGCTCTATAGCAGATCCAGCGACATGACAGCTTGCACAGTTTGGCTCAAGAATGGTTTTTTGAATAACATCCCAGGTCGCNCTTTTTTGCTCAGCGCTTTCATCGCAAGCANNNAAAAATAAAAAAAGAAGGCTTAATTTTGAAAAAGAGTTGATTNTAATGGCCCCTTACAATAATAGTTCATCTTTAGAAATGAAATGTAAGAAGATTATGATGAAATAGAAAGCTCCGCAAATAAGTCGGAGCTTTCTAAGTAGATTTATTTTGTAAGAGTTCCTACAATGTGGGTTAGAATTCTATAGGGGTCAGCATTGGATGCAGGTCTTCGATCTTCAAGATATCCATTCCAATTGTTTTCAACGGTATAGATAGGAATTCTAATACTAGCGCCTCTATCGCTTACACCATATGAGAATTTATCTATACTTTGGGTTTCATGAAGCCCTGTCAGTCTTTTATCATTATCCGAACCGTATGCATCAATCGCGTCTTTATGAACTTCTCCGAGCTTATCACAAAGGGAGCTAAAAAGCTCCTCAGTGCCGCTTGTTCTCATTTCTTCGTTAGAGAAATTTGCATGCATTCCTGATCCGTTCCAATCACCTGTTTTAGGTTTTGGATGAATGTTAACCCCCACTCCATAATCCTCTGCGATTTTATAAAGAAGGTACCTGCTTACCCATAGGTCATCTGCAGCCTTGATGCCTTTTCCGAAACATTGATATTCCCATTGACCTAATGCAACNTCAGCNTTTGTTCCTGTGATTTCTATNCCAGCAGCCAAGCATGCTTCAAGATGAACCTCTGAGATTTCCCTTCCTTGGACATTAGATGATCCAACGCCACAATAATAATCTCCTTGTGGTCTTGGTGTCCCATCTTCCCAACCTAGCGGTTCACCGCTTTTATCAGTAAAAAAATATTCTTGTTCGAAGCCAAACCACCATTCATCAGAAACAACTTCTGCAGCTGCCGATCTCGTATTTGAAGGATGTGTTTTATGTTCTCCGGTTTGTACTTCACACATGACTAAATGACTAGCAAATAGTGGACCTTCATATGTTTGCACAGGAACTAAAACGCAGTCTGAACTGCTACCATCTGCTTGTTGAGTAGATGAACCATCAAAAGACCAATTAGGTGGTGTTTCGTCTTTCGTTACTTTTATTTTGCTTCGAAGAGATGGCTCTGGTTTATAGCCATCAAGCCATATATATTCTAAAATATTTATTTTATTCATACCAAGTATACCTTAGCTCCATGATTAAAAATTTAAGGTTAAATTATTTTTAAACGTTAATTATTCTATATATATAATAGTAATAATTAATAATATTAGGCTAGTAAAAATTTAATCTTAATTAGCAAATAGGGCAGATTTGGATGATTCTCGTAGCTACTTTATTTGATGTTTGATGAATTATTAAAAGAGATTATTTTATTTTATTAATCTCTTTTAATGAGGAAAGATCNATTTGTGTTGATTCTTTATAGGTAGATAAAACAACATTTGACTGAGTTCGAGAAACGCCAGGCCAGTTTTGTATCTCATACAATAAGTCTTCAAATGCTTGTGAGTTCTTTACTCTTATTTTCAAAATATGTGATCCACGGCCAGTAACNGAATGACACTCTAGAACTTCATTTGTCTCTTTAGTCTTTTTTACAAATTGGTCGTAATGATCAGAATGTTCACTAACAATAAAAATAAAGGCTGTCATATCTAGGTTTGCTTCTTTGTGATCNANAACTGCAGTATAGTTTTTTATTGCTGTTTCGTTTAGCTTTNTAATTCTATCACTAACGGATGGAATNGANAGTTTTACCTTTTTAGCAATGTCGCTTGCTGAAGCTCTTCCATCATTTTGCAAAATTTCTAATATTTTTATGTCAATCTTATCCAATGAATTCCTAAACTTTTTAAAATTTNTATTATAATTTATTAAATAATTTAGGAAATTATTATTCATTAAATATTAATTGTGAGGATAAAATAAATGTTTAGAATTNAAAGAGTANGCTTAATAGCGGCTGTAGTTATGATTNTAGGAATTTTATCAAGCTGNGGTTCACCAGCAAATAATGAAAAACTNTCGGAACTNCAAAGCGCAAAAGATCAACTTGAAAAAAACATTGCCATGTACGATGAAACTTGGAATATTTTTTTTNAAGGTGATACTTCAGTTNTAAACTCNGAGAGGTTTCAGGAAGATGTAGTTGTAGTAACGGCTCAAGGTGACATTACNGGTATAGATGCAACTAGGAATTACTATTNTAATTTTTTGACAGGTTTTTCAGATTCAGAATTCACAATACTTGAGGTTGTAGGTCAAGGAAATAGACTTGTAAANCATTGGAATTTTAAAGGAACTCATACGGGGAATTTTTTTGGAATACCGGCTTCAGGAAATAAACTTAACCTTTCTGGTACTACAATGGTTACGATGAGGAATGGTAAAATTGCAAAGGAGCAGGATTTCTTTGATATGATGTCAATGGTAAATCAACTCACTGCAGGTGATGTAAATGCGGATGAAACTAAAGCAGGTGTAAACTAATTTTTTAGAGCAAGATTAATTTCGAACTCTAAATCTTCGAGATTGATCATATATACTTGCAAAATTGAAATCTTGTATTCAAGGTACCGTTTCAACATAACAAATTTGGCCTTAAGTCTATCATCGCTTAAAATTGCTTTGTTTAGAATTTCAGAGTATTGATCGACCAATATTTTATTATTNCTCCTAGCTAAAATAATTTCAGGATGATTCACTGCTATNAATGGAAGAAAACTTTGTTTTANTTGTTTTTCATGCTCAACNGCAGTTTGTAGATGAGATAGTGATGTATTATGNAGCCGACTTAGTATTTCTTTTACTTTTTCAGATTTAACATATTTAAGATATCCTGAATTAATTATNGATTGATATCTATTCAAAGGCGGATCAAATACACGATATAGAACCATAAACGTTTCGATCCTATTTTTACTTGAAGTAATTTTTNGAATTCTTTCAATATTAAACACNCCATTTGTGGGTTTAAGAAACTCATTAAGAAGCTGGATNTCGTTTGTCCATGTCTGCTTTTTTTCATCGCAGTAAAATTTTATTTCATCAATTTCTAGCTTAAGACTAGAAAGAACCTTNATTCTTTCGTTTTCATTCTGATTTGAAATTGAGAGCTCATTTAACCAAAAAGAGACAGTAATACCGAGAATGATGACTACAAATTCGATTGAATATTTTATAGTATATTTTCTAATCATTGAATAAATGGATACATCTTTAAATGCTTTAAAATTTAGAAGCTAAGGTAATGCCATAAATAGAATGTGTGTTTGAATAAGAGTAAATATTAAAATCGATATAGAAATCATCAAAATCATATCCAAACCCAAAACCTATATCATTCATTAAGTTTTTTGCAAATGAATTTCCAGTAATTCGATTCAATCTGTTTGATGATATCCCAGCTTTTACATAAGATTTTATCGACAGCTTATACAAAAAAGAAAAGGTGGAAATATTACTTTTCATTTCTTTGTTTTTCGAAAAGCTAAGTTCAGCTTCAAGAGGAAATTGGGTGTATGATTTATATAACGAAAAAATAAATGAAGGGTGGAGTTTTATATTTTCATTTGTATAGGATTCAAATATCCTTCCCAGTTTTTCAATGGAAACTCCCAATGAAATCGCATTGCCTTTCAATAATATACTTGGTGAAGCTGTAATTAATTTTGCATTATAGCTATCAATTTGACTCAGAAAAATTCCTGCATTGGTACCAAGAACTAGTTTATCTTTATACACATGTCTAGCATATCCTATTTTAAAATGGGTATCGCCAGCTGTAAAAGTCCCCATTTTTATATTATCATCCGTTCGAAAGTCAAAAGTTCCATAGTTAATATTTTTAACAAATAGTCCAAAATAATGTTGATTGTAACTGCCATTTATAATGATCGACTGTGCAGTTATACCTGCAGGATATTTTATGAGACTAAGCTGAAATAGACGATCTGGTCTAGCTAGAGATCCTGCATTTCTAAATTCATTTTGACTAGGTATAATATAACCACCACCAGCAAGTCCGAGAGAATTAGCATGAGTCCATGAATCTAGACCAGGAAAAGCTGTTTGAGAAAAAATGGAGGAACTTATAAATATAAATATTATATATCGATTTATCATAAAAGAGATACAGGATTGACATCTATGTTAAGTTTTAGTGAGTTGCTAAAGTTCAGATCATTGGTTGCTTTTTTATACAACTTTTTTAATACAAGNCCACTTTTGTCTGTAGNTTTGTTTGATTTAATTACAATCTGCATTCTATAATAATCCTTAAGTCTTTCTCTATAGCATGGAGCAGGGCCTAAGATCTCAATTCCTTTTGGAGGATTAAACAATTTAGCTCTTAGTNTATTAATTGTTTTTAGGACTTTTTCTCTGTCCTTGCCTTTGATTTCAATTCTGACCAACCAGCTAAATGGCGGATAGTTTAATTCTTCACGCTCAANNAGACACTGTTCATAATACGTCTTTAGGTCAAGNTTAGAAGCGTGTTGAATNATTTGATTTTCAGAGTTNTANGACTGAATAACNACCTCGCCTTTTTTNTCTCCTCTNCCTGCTCGACCTGCTGCNTGNTAAATTANCTGAAAGGTTTTTTCTCCTGATCTGAAATCAGGTAAAAAAAGTCCNGTATCAGCATTTGTTATACCCACAAGTGTTGCATTGGAAAAGTCAAGTCCCTTGGCAATCATTTGAGTACCTATGAGTATATCTATTTCCTTATTTGAAAATTTTTCAAGTGTTTTTGTAATTTTTGATGCTGTTGGTGCAGAGTCTAGATCAAGTCTATCGATGGAAGCTTTGTGGAAAATATTTTTAAGTTCGCTTTCAATTTTTTGGGTGCCTGTTCCACCTAACTGAATGTTGGTGCTATCGCATTTAAAGCACTTATCTTTTGGATTCTCATTGTGGTTGCAAAAATGACATTTCATTTTTTTGTCNGTTTTGTGATATGTTAAAGATAATTTACAATGAGGNCAGAGAATAATATCTCCGCAATCNTTACAGCGCAATACAGGNGCAAANCCTCTTCGATTGTGAAGAAGTATGATTTGTTCANTTTTNTTAAGCCTNTCATCTATTTTTTCTAATAAAAANCGAGAAAATATTGCACCAAATTCTTCTGTTTTTTTGCTTTCTTCAATCATATCAANTAGATGAATCTTAGGCAATTTNGCACTTCCGAATCTNTTGGGAAGCTCTAGATATTTTAATTTTTTGTTTTTGTAATTGTAATAAGACTCGATGCTTGGCGTAGCGCTTGAAAGAATGACAGCGCAATCATTTATTTTACCCCTCATTAAAGCTACCTCTCTAGCATGATATTTTGGATCAGGNGCACTTTGCTTGAAAGCGTTCTCTTGTTCTTCATCAACAATTATTANNCCTAGATTTTTTAAAGGTGAAAAAATTGCTGAGCGCGCACCAACAATTATTTTATAATCACCTTCGCAAATTTTTTTCCAAATCCAACCACGAGAAGACTGAGTTAACTTTGAATGCCAAACGGCTACTTTATCTCCAAAAACNGACTTGAACCTTCCCGCTATTTGTGGCGTAATTGATATTTCAGGAAGTAAAACNATTGCGGATTTACCAAACTTAATTGCGTTTTTTACGGATTCTATGAATACTTCTGTTTTTCCGCTTCCTGTGACTCCATGAAGCAAAAAAGGGTCAAACTTATCTTTTTTTAGTGAATTATTTATTTGCTTGATCGCTTTTTGTTGATCGTTGGTTAGTATGATTTTCCTGTCCTGGTTTAACATCAAGAGATTGTAAGGGTTTGGCACAACCGGTTTTTTAATCAACTTTACAGCACCTTTGGCTTGTAACGCCTTACAAGCAGAAAGAGCTGAGGGTGTAAGATTTTTTAAATCTGAAACGGGTAAAGGTTCATTATGATGTTGAAGATATTCATATATCTTTTTTTGAGCTGATCCCTTTATATCATAAGATAAGCTTTTATCGGTTAACTGAACAAAGTTCTTAGATGGTGGCGTATAGGTAGTTATGAGCTTGCTTGGTAAAACTGTCTTTGCAGTTAAACCAATTGGGGTATTGTAGTAACTAGACATCCATTTTGTTAACTTCCATAAAGACTTATCAATGACAGGCCTACCATCAACTAAAGAGTCAATTTCTTTTATGTTTCCAACGTATTTTTTTTCTTCATATTTATCTACAACAATTCCTTGAATATTTCTTGTAGAGAATGGGGCGTTAACAATCGATCCAACATGTATATCATTTATTAGACTAGGAGGAATTTCGTAAGAGAAAACTTGAAAGCTAGAAATAGGAAATGATATATCGGCAAACATATTTCAATTTACCGATATATATACAAATGAATCGTATAAGAAAAAAATTTAAGCTTTTATAACGTAAACTTTTATTTCTTGTGTAGAACCTTGAGAAATTTTAATTGGAATATTATGAACCCCTAAAGACTTAATTGGCTGATCTAAAACGATTGAATGCCTATCAATGTTTATTTCATTTTCTTCAAGGGCCTTGTGAATATCTAAATTAGTAACAGAGCCAAATAACTTATCTTCTTCTCCAACTTCAACCTCAATTGAAATTTCTACTTTTTTGAGTTGGGCGAGCAATTCCTCATTTGCTTTATTTTCTCTGCTGGCTCTTTTTTGTGCTGTTTTTTTCTGCTCTTCAGCAAGGGCAACATTTCTTTTTGAAGATCTTACAGCGATACCTTGCGGAAATAGAAAGTTTCTGGCGTATCCTGGCTTAACATTTACAATGTCACCAATTTCCCCAAGCGCTTGATGGTCTTTTAATAAAATTACTTCCATAATTAACTCTCGATACTCGTATTTGTATAGGGCATAAGCGCTATATTTCTAGCTTTTTTTATTGCACGAACTAATTTTCGGTGCATTTTTGCACTGGTACCAGTAACTCTTCTTGGCATAATCTTACCCTGGTCAGTAACAAACNTTCTCAATAATTTTACATCTTTATAGTCAATAACTGTGATGGAATTTTCTTTAAAATAGCAATATTTTCTTTTGCTTTGGAAAGNCATATTATTTCTCCTCTTTCATTTCGGNCTCAGCGGATTCTTCAGNTTGCTCTGGCTCAGGTGTTTCATCGGNCTCAGCGGATTCTTCAGATTTCTTATTTTTTNCNGGATTNGAATCTTGCTTAGGTGATTTTGGATCGGCTTCTTTTTTATCAACGCTTTNAGTTGATGATTCTGATTTTTCAGACTGCTTTTCNGGCNTATCATCAAGCAGAACNGTCTGATTTCTCAAGATAGTTTTTTGAAGAACCATAAATCTTTCGAATCTCTCAAGGTTTTCAAGNGATTCAGTTTCAAAATGTAATAAAACATATGATCCGTATTTATGCTCTTGAATATTGTATGCTAATCTCTTTTTACCCCAAACGAAATGATTGATAGTTTTGAAGCCGTATTCAGAAATTTTATCTGAAACCGTTTTCATCACTTCATCCAACCTGTTCTGTTCGTAGTTGGGATTAACTATATATAAGCTTTCATAATATCTCATTAAAATCTCCTAGATTTCTATGCAATTAGAGGCGCAATAACNAATGACACAACGGACATTAGCTTAATTAAAATATTTAGTGATGGTCCCGATGTATCTTTAAAAGGATCTCCAACAGTATCTCCAACAACAGCTGCTTTATGAACATCAGAGCCTTTTCCATATTTCNCGCCATCAACCGTTACGCCTTCTTCAATCATTTTCTTTGCGTTGTCCCATGCACCACCCGCATTTGATTGGAATATTGCCATTAGAACACCACANACAGTAACCCCAGCTAAAAGACCACCAAGTACTTGAGGACCTAAATCGCTTCCAAGTAACCTCGGCCCAAAACCAAATACAACAGGAGTAATAACTGCCAATAGNCCCGGTGCCACCATTTCTTTAATTGCAGCTTGAGTAGAAATCTCTACGCAGCGNCCGTGATCAGCTTTTGTAAGCCCTAGCTCATANGTATCCCTGTCTTTTTTTGACCATTTTGATTCGTCTTTTTCTTTATTTAGGATTGCCAATGCTGACTTCAATTCTGGAATATCTCTGAACTGCCTTCTAACTTCTTCAATCATTGACATTGCTGCTCTACCAACAGCGCTCATGGCCATCGANGAAAAAAGAAATGGCAGCATTCCACCAATAAATAATCCAGCCATTACCGCGGGTTCTGCGATATTAATACCTTCTTGAATTATGCCGCTTTGAACCATATAAGCTGCGAAAAGGGCAAGTGTTGTTAGAGCAGCGGAACCAATAGCAAAGCCCTTACCNATAGCAGCAGTAGTATTACCAACAGCATCTANCTTATCTGTTCTTTCTCTTACATCAGGTGGAAGTTCAGCCATTTCAGCAATACCTCCAGCGTTGTCAGATATTGGCCCATAGGCATCAACAGCAAGCTGNATACCAGTATTAGCAAGCATNCCTAGAGCCGCCATTGCGACACCATATAATCCTGCANAAAAGTGGGCACCAATNATGGCCAACGCCAAAATTATAATAGGTAATGCNGTTGANTGCATGCCTACGCCTAATCCTGCAATAATATTTGTTGCAGCNCCAGTTACAGATTGATCAGTAATAGATTTTACAGGNGAAGTTCCCGTNCCNGTATAATGTTCAGTGATCATNCCAATTCCAAGACCNGCAGCCAATCCAATTACNGTAGCATAAAANACACCCATTGAAGAGTAAGTTGTAGCACCCTGAACAAAGCTANCAGGTAAAAATTGTTGAATAAGAAAATATATGACAGCTACCATGATAAAAGCGCTGCCAAACTCACCTCTATTTAGAGCTTTTTGGGGATCGCCNCCTTCTTTTACAGAAACCATGAAAGTACCTATAATAGAAACAATGATTCCAGANGCNGCAATAAGCAGAGGTAGCATTANAAAATTGAGATCGTAAGNCCCCGATACAAGAATGCTAGCACCTAAAACCATGGAGCCTACTATNGATCCTACATAGGATTCGAAAAGGTCAGCACCCATACCCGCTACATCGCCAACATTGTCGCCAACATTATCAGCGATAGTTGCAGGGTTGAGGGGATGGTCTTCTGGAATACCTGCTTCAACTTTTCCAACAAGGTCTGCACCTACATCAGCAGCTTTTGTATAAATACCACCTCCAACTCTTGCAAAAAGAGCAATGGAAGAAGCGCCAAGAGAAAATCCGGAAATAACATTTAAAACAGTTTTAATTGAAGTAGAGTCGCTTCCAAAGTAGTTAGAATAAAAAATGAAAAGAATTGTTAGGCCTAATACCCCTAAACCAACAACGCTCATTCCCATTACAGAGCCACCGGTAAAGGCAACATTCAATGCTGGTGCCAAACCTTCTCTTGCTGCATTAGTGGTTCTATTGTTTGCTTTTGTAGCAACTTTCATTCCTAAAAAACCAGCTAATCCAGATGCTATAGCCCCAACAATAAATGAAAGCGATATTAAAATACTTGAGTCGGATCTTCCTGAATTAGCAACACCCAAGAGAACTGCAACAGCAAAAACAAAAATTGCAAGTATACGATATTCAGCTCTAAGAAATGCCATAGCTCCATCTGCAATGCTTGTGCCAATAGATTTCATTCTATCCGTTCCCTCGTCTTGGCTGTTTATCCAACTGGTTTTCCAGAAAGCAAATAACATCGCGATGATACCTGAAAAAGTTGCCAAATATAAAAAATTGTCCACTAATTACTCCTTTTATCTATAATTAAATGTCAGGCGTTGAACTGATTCATTGTTTTTTCTAATCCAATACTTATAATGGAATCAACCGCATCTGCGGTTTTCACTATAACTTCATCTGCCAACACTTGATCCTTCTTTTTAAAATTTTTCAATACATAATCTTCAGCAGGCCTTAGCTTTCTTCCAGAGGCAATGCCAAACCTTATCCTGGGAAATCTATTATTACCTAAACGATAAATAATCGACTCCATTCCTCTGTGACAACCATCGCCTCCTGAAGGTCTTATTCTTAAGCTGCCTAACGGAAGATCAATATCATCAAAAATTACATGAAGGTTTTCATGATTTAATTTCCATCTTTTCATAACAACTTTGATAATGTTGCCGCTTCTATTCATGCCAGTAGTAGGTTTTATCAAAACCACGTCTGAATCTTTTTTTTCAGCATATACGTAATCACCATCTCCGGGCTTAAAATCAATCTTCCATCTTTTGGAAAGCTCATCTAGTACCCAAAATCCTGCATTATGTTTTGTTTCTGAATAGACGCTACCAGGATTACCTAAACCTAAAAATGAGATCATCATTAATCTGATGTAGCCTCTTCATTATTTGATTCGTCTTCATTCGTTTCTGAGCTAGTATCTTCTGCTTCGCCAGATTTCTGAGCATCGCTTTCAGTGTCAGAAGCTGGAGTATCGGTTGACTCATCAGATTCATCTTCATCAGCAGTTTCAGTTTCAACTTCAGTTGTTGGTGGTGCACAAACAGCTATAGTCGTATCTTCAGCTGAAACCAACTCGGTGTCCTCAGGCAAATCAATATCTGAAGCAGTAAGAGAGCCATTTAATTCAAGATTTGAAATGTCTACGTCAATGCTATCTGGGACATTCGTTGGAAAACACTCAAGTTCGATAGTAGTAGCTGTTTGTGATACAATTCCTCCTTCATTGGCGCCAATTGAATCTCCGACCAAATTGAGAGGAATGCTGAATTTCATTTTAACATCACGTCTGACCCTCAA
>PBOO01000028.1 GCA_002724475.1 Fidelibacterota bacterium
TGCAATATTCACATTTAATAGATGTTGCATAATAACAAGGTGGCCTGAACTACTTATAGGCAAAAACTCAGTCAATCCTTGTAGTGCGCCAATTATNAATGCATCAATAAAACTCACTTATCTATCCAACCCATTAGCGCAAGCATTCTACCTGCAGAATCTTTTTGTCTTCGGTAAGAAAAAAAACTTTTACTATTGCAAAAAGTGCATTGATCATCGTTAATGATTTTTTTNCCTTCAACTCCAAGTAAAATTAAATCATCAATGACCGCNTTTTTTAAATCATAGCTAAATTTTTTGCTGTTTTTTTTTGACAAAAACTTTGGTTTAAATAAATGCGCTATATCCTCTTCAATTTCAAAACAACAGTGACCAATAGCTGGACCCAAAACCACTTGAATATCTTCAGCTTTAGATCCGAACGATACAAAAAGATTGATTGCCTTGTTTGTGATTTTACTTACCGTTCCTCTCCAGCCCGAATGAACAAGGCCAAAATATTTTGTTTTTGAGTCAAAAAGAAAAACAGGAATGCAATCAGCAACAAGAATTCCCAGGCTATAAATTTTTGAAGTACTAATTAATCCATCTGTATCTTGGTAAGAAGCAGANCTATTAACAATCTTAATATTTGAAGAGTGGGTTTGAGAGGGGAGTCGAGTATATTTATAATCCAAATCAACTTCTGATATGAATCTATTCCTGTTGGACTCTAGAGTATAATTACAATCATTGTTAGAAAAATAGGCTACAAAGCCAGTTGTATTAAAAATTTCAGAATAATTGATCATTCAGAATTTTTTATGGATTTTGATTTTGAAAAACCAGGAGAGTATCCATTGCAATAACTCCATTCTTAGAAAAATTATTGCCATTAAAATCAATTAATTGAAATGCTGAATTAATTATTTTATCATCTTTACTAGGTTGAAAATTAAATCCCTCTCCATCATACATTTGAATTTCCTGTAAGGATTTTTTAAAACCACCTCTGGACATTTCAGATAAACTCAAGCTTGTCAGAAATCTCGAGGTATGCTGGCCCAATTGAAATTGTTCAAAATTTTCATAACTCATTTCGATTGAATCTGGTTTTGAGGCATAAACATTTGAAATAATTGACATACCTCTTAAATGAGGTCCAATATTCTCTTTAGTTAAGATGTCAAGTTGTTGCCAGCTTGAATTACCAACAATTTTTGTATCAAAATTGTACATTGGAATTTGTGGACCTATATACTCTAGATCATTGTGCCCTATAGGTAAATAAATTGCTTGTATCGTCTTTAAAACAACTTTAGATGAATCATTCGAACTCATTTTCTTTGCATTGGATTTAGGTAGGTCAAAAAAATCGTCAGCAGATACATCAAATAGAGCATCAATACTATCAAGCTCCATTCCTAGGGCTTCATCAAAGATTTTTTCTTTTGCATCTAGCTCAAAACCTACCTTTCGTAAATATTTGAATTGTCTTCTTAAATTTTTTGGCTCACCAGAATACCATTCCGTAGCAACTACATTACCACCCAGTCTATCGACCTCATTAATAAAGGCATCAATTTGAATCTCTGTTTTTTTGTTTGCTGGAGCCACTACTGCAATACTGTCTAAGCCTAAATGCTTAACAATGTATTGTGCAGCAATTCTTCCTTCTGCGCTGTAGCTAGAACCAAGTAAAAATGCGTTTTGATTTATATTTTGAACTTCTGATTCATGTTTTTTTGTTAGAAGTAAAGGTAAATCAGAATTAGTCAAAGAGGTTAGAAGGGAAATTGATTCAATATCATCTAGAGGTGAAATTAAACCCATTAGCTGGTCAATAGATTTAAGCTCATTAACCACTTTAATTGTTTCGATGTTATCGCTTCTTGTATCTTTTGCTATAACGGAGAGTCTTCTGTTGTTTAATTTTTTTGAATTTTGTCCGCTTTGAAAACCCTCCAAAAAAGATTTGCCTAAATTAGCATTTTTTCCAGTTAGCGGTACAGCCAGACCAACAGTTAAAACGGGGGATGATGGCTTGTAAGACTCTCTGAGTAAGTTTTCTAGAAGATTAGAAAATTCATTTGGCAGCGAAGATGGTGCAATTTGAGCTAATGTTAAAGCAGCGGCGTCAGGTAAGCCATCCATGATCTGTGAGTAGGCAATCGCTAGTAAATGAATATTAATTGCACTAGGGTTGGTTTCAAAGACTAACAACTCATCCATTAAGGATTGTGGCAATTTTATTTGAATCAACTTAAACATTTTTCTGTAAATCTTTTCCTCAAGATCACTGCTGAGGTTAAATCCATTNGCCCTGCTATACATTCTGTAAGCTGATTCGTAATTTGAGTTATTTACATATAAATCACCCATACTTTCCATGACATATGGTAAAAATGAACTAGAGGGGTATTTTGTGAAAAGCTTTTTTGCTGTTTGCTTAGCTTCAGATGATTTATTCAAAGCAATTTGAGATTTTAGCAATAAAAGAAGTGTTTTTTCATTAAAAGACTCAAAATCTGAATCTATAATTGCTGAAGATATATCCTCAGCAATAGCAAACCTTCCTTCGTTATAACTAGAAACTGCTTCTTTGAACTGCCTTTCAGCTCTTTGGCTTTGAAGCCAGTTTTGAGCAAAACCATTATTAAAAAGCAGTAAAAGTAGAGCTAATTTAAATTTATACATTGTAGGTAAATTTACGCTATAATTGTGAAAATATAATGACAAACCTCTCAAAAGAGATTGAGAATTTATTTCTAGTTAAACGAAAAAATGTTGAATTGAAGAGGTGTTGTACTTTATTTGTTTAGCGTTTTTCTTTGAAGAATTATTTCTCTGTTATCAAAACCATGAATCTCCCAACCTTGACCNCATTTCATATCTATAAAATCTAAGATTTTACCCTCCTCTACTTTGTCATCGCTTAATTTTATAAACATAATATTTGTTCCAACCAATATTGTATTGCCCTTGCCCCAACTTCCTTGTTTGCTCACTTCTCTCATTTATTAATCCTGTCTTATCAATCTTATTGATTGCGAATTATCGCAAAGTGTAAAAGTTATTTCGTTTTCTTTTATTACCTCAACTTTTCGAGACATAATTGACGGTGAGTTAGTATTTTCACAAATACAACTTCCTGAGAAGCTATCTGAGGAGGTTTGTAAGACTTCTTCATCAGAACAATAATCATAATTAACTGTCCAAGTCGTAGCATCTAATTTGAAATTAATAGTTTGATCAGATTTAAACTCCCACGAAAGAAGACTACCGCCATATGGTACCCATCCGGAATTTCTATCAATATTGTTGTATTCAGTTTGTTCCCATGTTCCAATTAATGAGAAAGTTTCTTCTTTCTCTTTATCCTCACATGAAAGAAGAAATAAAAAACTTATCAATGTTAATAACTTCAATCTTTTCATTGCAAAATGACTCATATACACAATTTTTTCTCTTGGTTGTTTAAATTTAATTATTCGGTCTAATCTACTCGACAGTAACACTTTTTGCAAGATTTCTAGGCTGATCTACATCACACCCTCGCAAAACTGCAAGGTGATATGCTAATAATTGTAATGAGACAGATGCTAATATTGGAAAAATTTTAGGGTGAGCTGTGGGAACATCAATTAGGTAGTCAGACACCTTTTCAAGTTCTTTTGTTCTTTTATCAGTAACAGTAATAATAACTCCTTTTCTCGCCTTGACCTCTTGAATATTAGAGAAAACTTTTTCAAAAGTAGTATCATGCGGAGCTAAACACACTACGGGCATTTTTTCATCTATCAATGCAATTGGGCCATGTTTCATCTCAGCAGCAGGATACCCCTCAGCATGGATATATGAAATTTCTTTAAGCTTAAGCGCCCCCTCAAGCGCAACCGGAAAATTTAAACCCCTACCTAAATATAAAAAGTTTTCTGCTTNAACCGTAGATTTTGCAACTTCAAGTATTTCATNTGAACCTTTGAGTATAGTATCAACTTGATTACCNATATTCAAAAGTGCTTGAGCAAACTTTTGGCCAGTTGNNCTAGAAAGATTGTTTTTTCTACCAAAGCAGAGTGATAGTAAAAATAATACCGTTACTTGTGAGGTGAATGCTTTTGTTGAGGCAACGCCTATTTCAGGACCAGCATGGGTATAGATTCCGCAATCTGTTTCTCTAGCAACTGATGAGCCTACGACATTGCATATGCCCACAGTTANAGCGCCAAAGTCCTTGGCTTTTCTNATTGCTGCTAANGTATCTGCTGTCTCACCAGACTGAGATATGCCAATNACAACAGTTTTAGAATTAACTATAGGTTTTCGATATCTAAATTCTGAAGCATACTCTACATGAACGGGTATNCCTGCATATTCTTCAATTAGATACTTGCCAATCAAACCCGCATGCCATGATGTTCCGCAAGCAGTGATGTATATCCTATGGGCATCTTGAATTCTATTCATTTGATGCCCAATGCCGCCCAGATGTGCCGTGCCATCCNCAGGGTCTATCCTTCCTCTCATAGTATCGCGAATAGTAAATACTTGGTCATGAATTTCTTTAAGCATAAAATGAGGNAATTCACCCTTCTCGATCTCATCAATGCTAAACTCTATCTCGGTAGTTTCCTTATTAACAANAATATCATCTTTCATTGATCTGATTGAATGACCAGTTGAATCAATAGTAACTATTTCATTTTCATCTAAAAAAATGACATTTCTTGTATGCTCAACTATTGGAGATGCGTCACTAGCTATAAAATATTCGNCATCTCCTACTCCAAGCACTAAAGGGCTTCCATGTCTAGCAGCAACGATTTTATCAGGCTCATCGGAACAAAATGCAACTATTCCATAAGTTCCAACTACTTGCTTTAAAGCCGCTTCCANAGCTTGCTCAAAATTCAAGCCATCAGCATAATAAATATCTGAAATCAAGTTCACAAGAGTTTCGGTATCTGTGTCGCTTTTAAATTCAAATCCTTTTCTTGATAAAACCTCTTTAAGCGTTGAGTAGTTCTCGATAATTCCATTATGAATCAAAAAGATTTTNCCTGATTTGTCTTGATGNGGATGGGCATTTTGATCATTTGGCTCACCATGCGTAGCCCATCGTGTATGTCCGATTCCGATTGAACCATTAAGAGTTGATTCANTNATCTTTTTTTCGAGCTCTAAAACCTTACCAGCTTTTTTAACAGACTGAATATTTGAGTGATTCATAAGTGCTATTCCAGCCGAATCATACCCGCGATACTCCAGCCGCTTAAGTCCATTTAATAAAATGGGGACGGCATCTTTTTTTCCATAATAGCTAACTATTCCACACATAAGGTATTTAAACTTTCAATTAATTTATCTNATAACAAAAAAATANAATGTGATAAAAATCACCAGTCATACTTCATTCCCACTCTATTGTACCTGGAGGTTTAGATGTTATGTCATATACCACTCTATTAACACCTTGAACAGAGTTTACAATTCTATTTGATATCTTAGCTAGACTCNCCTGGGGAAATTTAAACCAATCTGCTGTCATTCCATCGCTACTTGTCACAGCGCGAAGCGAAATTAAGTTTTCATACGTTCTTTGATCTCCCATAACGCCAACAGTTTTTACAGGAACTAAAACTGCAAAAGCCTGCCATATCTTATCATACAAATCATCTTCATATAAGGCATCAATAAAAATCTGATCTGCCTGTTGTAAGATTTTTACTCTTTCTTTATTTATTTTACCNATGATTCTCACCCCTAAGCCTGGTCCAGGAAAAGGATGTCTGAAGACAAGCTCTTTTGGTAGACCTAATTCAATTCCTACATTTCGAACCTCATCTTTAAAAAGCTCTCGAAGAGGTTCAATTAGGGAAAAATTCATTTTTTCAGGCAATCCGCCAACATTATGGTGACTTTTGATAGTATGCGATGAATGACCGCCTCCAACTCCGCTCTCAATAACATCTGGATATAAAGTACCTTGGGCTAGGTATTTTATTTTACCAAAGTCTTTAGAAATTCGCTCAAATGATTCTATGAACTGGTTACCGATAATTTTTCTTTTTTGCTCAGGATCAATTATGTTTTCTAGTTTTGAAAAGAAAAGATTGGATTCATCAAAACTATGAATATTGATTCCTAGACCCTCTTTTAAAGACCGCACGCATTTTTCAGATTCATCCATTCTCATTAATCCATGATCTATTAAAATTCCAACAGACTGATCGCCAATAGCCTTATGAATTAAAGCTGCGGCCACGGTTGAGTCAACTCCTCCGCTCACTCCAATGATTAGTTTTTCTTTTCCAACTTTATNTTTTATTTTTTCAATCTGAGAGCTTATAAAATTTNCNGGTGTCCAATCAGTGCTACAGTTAGCAATTTTAAGTAAAAAGTTTTGNAAGATCTCTGTTCCAAACTCTGTNTGAGCTACCTCTGGGTGAAATTGTGTTGCTATTCTAGTATTATCTTCATTTGAAATGGCTGCAATAACATCATTTGAAGAACGCGCAAGAATCTTCCATTCCTCAGGAACTTTTGTCACTTGATCCATATGACTCATCCAAACATTGATNCTAGTAGGGATATTAGAAAAAATTTTTTGTGTGCTATCAATAGATAAATTTGAAAGACCATANTCACCGTTTTCTTTAGTTTCAACAAGTCCGNCATATTCATGAGCCAATAGTTGTAAACCATAACAAATACCAAGTATCGGTATTGGCAATCTTAAAATCTGAGGATTCACTTCAAGAGCTGTATCGTCAAACACACTTGATGGTCCTCCCGATAATATTATTGCCGCTGGGGAAATTTCGTTTATTTTTTCTATTGATATATTATGGGGTAGAATTTCTGAGTAAATGTTTTGCTCTCTAACTCTACGGGCAATTANNTTNGTATATTGGGAACCAAAATCAAGAATCATTACTCCATTATTCTTCATATTAGCTAANCAATCTTCCAAGTGTTTAATTCACTCATAAAATCAAAATCTGTTTGAACTGANTGNATCGGTGTAATACTGATGAAGCCATTTTTTACAGCAATTCTNTCTGACTCGTTTGTTCTGTCGGAATCTTCATGTTTNGCTGTAAGCCAATAAAAAGAAGANCCTCGCGAATTATCAAATTTTTCAAATTTATCTGTAAATCGCATAGATCCCTGTTTAGTNATCTTATATCCCTTGTATANCTCTTGNGAGATGTTTGGGATAGTAACGTTCAATAAAATATCTTTTGGAAGTCTATTGTTTAAAACTGAATTAACAATTGTTTTTGAAACNTTTTTTGCTCCATCATAATTGAAATTCTGATCTCCATCNATGCTNAAAGCAATTGAATTGATACCCCTAAACGTACCCTCNCTCGCAGCGGAGACCGTACCAGAGTATAAAATACTNTGNCCTACGTTTGAGCCGGGATTAATACCAGAAACTAAGATATCAGGTTTTTTTTTCATTATGACGCTTACTGCAAATTTAACTGAATCAGCAGGTGTTCCGTTCACAGCGTAACCCGAAAGTCCAGAAGAAAGAGAAATTTTTTCTGATTGTAGCGGTCGAGAAATTGTTATTGCATGACCAGCGCCGCTATGCTCTGACTTTGGAGCAACAACTGTAGTATCTCCAATTTCTGACATGGCCTCCCAAAGCGCAAGAATTCCATCTGAAAAAATTCCATCATCATTGACAATAAGTATTGAAGGTGAATTCACTATGATAAGAAATGTATAAGACTGGAAAGTTTTGTTTTCATCTTGCTTCTTGGCACAATATGATCAACAAACCCTTTTTCTAGGAGAAATTCTGATGTTTGAAAACCCTCAGGGAGGTCTTCTCCAATTGTTTGCTTAATCACTCTTGGACCTGCAAATCCGATTAACGCACCAGGCTCTGCTAGAATTACATCGCCGAGCATACCATAGCTTGCAGTAACTCCTCCAGTGGTTGGATCAGTAAGTACAGGAATATACAAACCTCCCTCTTCGTGAAATTTTGCAAGTTTAGAGCTTGTTTTAGCTAATTGCATTAACGATAGCGCTGACTCTTGCATGCGGGCTCCACCTGAAGAGCAAATTAAAATNAANGGNTTCTTTTTTTCTCTAGCAACATCAATGCATCTAGCAACTATCTCGCCCACTGCGGAGCCCATGCTTCCACCTATAAATGAAAAATTCATGACTCCTAAAATAACATCCTTCTTGTCAACTTTGGCCTCTACGCAGCTTATTGCATCGTTCTTACCAGTTTTTTCAATAGCAGTGGTAAGTTGTGATGAGTATTTTTTTTCCGCTATAAATTCTAAATGATCAACAGATTTAATCTTGTTAAAAATTTCTACCGATGATCCACTATCTACTAATAGATCAAAATAGAAATTTGGTGTCATGCGGAAATGATGACTACAATGAGAGCAGACAAAAAAAGTTTTTTCAAGTTCGGGTTTGTATTGGATTTCAGAGCACGAAGGGCATTTTGTCCAAAGACCACTAGGAATGTCTTTCTTAGAAGCATCAGTTGAAATATTTTTATCTTTTCTACTAAACCACGCCATATTTTATATTTTTTTTTGTCATAAATATCACACCAGAACCATCAGAGTAATAATTTTCCTTGCGATTAAACTCTTCAAAACCAAAATCGCTATACAATTTAATGGCTGGTAAATTAGCTTCTTTTACCTCTAAAAAAACATTAGTATTACCATTTAAGATTGCAAGAGACTTTTTTAGTAAAAATTTTCCAAAGCCTTGATGTTGAAATTGAGTATCAATGGCAAAATTTATTATGTGTCCTTCATTAAAAATTATTCTAATAAAAATATAACCTATGATTATTAAATCTTTTTCAACCACAAAAGCGCTAGAGTGCTTTCCTTTAGTAATTTCATAATCAATAGATTCATAACTCCAAGAATCATCAAAGACTCTTTTTTCAATGCTATAAATACTATCGATATCTTTTGAGATAGCTTGTCTGAAATTCATTTATTTTCAACCTGAAATGGCGAAATATAGTTTGAAGTTAATGTATAAGGCTCAAACACTACCCATTGATCAAAGTTCTTGATTGCCAACTCACCTGCAACTTTCGCTGCTGGATGAACAGATAGCGCTCTTTCTTCTTCTATCAACTTTTCACATCCATAATGAACTAAGTTATTATTGCTTTTAATTTGATTCCAGGAAATAGCCTTGGCATCACTAGTTGGTATTTTATTTTTAAATTCTTGATGAAATACTATATCTCTGTGAGAAAAAAGATTTACCGAAAAATTTTCAAAATTAATTTTGGGGTCGTTTGCAATTATTTCTAGAGTTGATATAGGAACAATGGGAAGGCTATTAGCATAGGCAAAACCCTTTGCAAATCCCACGCCAATTCTAAGGCCGGTAAATGATCCAGGTCCAACAGAAACCGCAACCGCGTCTAAAACTTTTTTATCGATTTTTTCTTCTTTAATAACTTGGCTTATATATTCAGGCAAAAGCTCTGAATGTTTTCTAGGAACTAATTTTTCGATAGTTGATTTACATTCATCTTCAAAAAAAAATGATACCCCGCACCAATCTGTCGATGTGTCAATTGCTATTAAGTTCATAACCTATTTTCTATTGTTATATATCTTTTTTCTATTCTTTTTTCATCTCTTTCAAAGTAGATATAGATCCAATCTTCATGCCAAACCTCTTTGATTCTCTCTGCCCATTCTATGAGCGTCACTCCGTTATCACAGTTGAGAAAGTTTTCACCGCCAATGTTTAAAAAATCCTGAGACGATTCTAGGCGATAACAATCTATATGATTAAGCACTCTTTCTCCTTCATACTCACTTACTAGTTTAAATGTAGGTGAAATTACCGATTGCTTAACACCAATCCCATTTGCAAAACCTTGACTAAAAGTTGTTTTACCTGTTCCTAAGTTTCCAATTAAAGCAATAACTGTACCGTTTAAAGTTTTTTTAGCAAAATCAGCTGCGAATGCTTGGGTTTGCTCAGGAGAATTAGATTCAAAATTTATCATTTAGGATGCATCGTAAAAACAGGCACCATCATCTCTTCAAGAGAGATTCCCCCATGCTGAAAACTTTTTTCTAGAAGATTGGTGTATTTTCTTTGTTGGTTTGGATAAAAGAAAAAATAGTCATCTTTTGCTATCAAATAATTTGATCGAACACCTAACTCAGGCAACTTATATTCGTTTAAATTTCGTACATCAACAGATGACTTATCTGATGAATTTATATTTGTTCCAAATTTGTAACGTATACCAGATGAGGAATTTCTATCGGCTTTTACAATGGATCCTTCGTTAACCATTACACTTCCATGATCGCTAGTAACCACAACACAATAGTCATTATTTTTAAGCTCACGTAATGTCTCACGAATCCATGAATTTTTATACCAAGCCCTAACAGCTTTTCGATAGCCAGTCTCATCAGGAACCATCTCCTTCAAAACATCAGACTCGGACCTTCTGTGAGCTAATTGATCGACAAAATTCACAACAATTGAAATTATATCGCGATTGGTGTAATTATTTATTTTTGAAAGGAATTTTTGACCTTCTGATACCACCCAAATTTTATGATAATGAAGGGTTTTTTCCGAAAGTCCATGTCTACTTAACTGATCAAGTAAAAATCTTTTTTCATGACTGTTTAGACTGCCTTGATCCTTAATCATGTCTTCTTTTTGTTCGGGATAGACTTCACATAATTGGTCGGTAAACATTCCAGAAAATATAGCATTTCTTGAAAATGGAGTAGCTGAAGGCAGCAATGATAAACTTGGCTGGATATCAACATTAAAATCTTCTGAAAAAAGAGGGTATAGCTCCATGAACTGATCTAGCCTCATCGCATCCATAACAACCATGCATATCTTTTTACTCTCCTTGAGGTAGGGCTCAACGTGCTTTGAAAAAATATCGCAAGATAGAGTTGGTCTCTCGCTGGATTGTAGCCAAGTTGAGTAGTTTTGTTCAATGAATCTTGAGAATTTTTTATTACAAGATTTGAATTGATCATTTAGAATACCTATTAAACTTTCTTCATTTTGTGAATCAAAATCAAACTGCCATTTAACCAGTTTTGAATAAATACCCCACCAATCATCTATTGAATTTGCTTGATCTGCTTTCATTTCAATTTTTTGAAATTCACTTAGATACTCTGNTTTAGATTTTTCNGAAAGTATCAATCCTTGTTCAAGAATCTGTTTGCAGGCCATGAAAATCTGATTTGGATTAACTGGCTTGATCAGCAAATGATCTATCTTTTTATAGATAGCTTCATCCATCAACCACTCTTCTTCGCTTTTAGTTATCATTATAACAGGGGTAGACGGGTTAATCCTTTTTATATCAATGATAGTTTCCATACCATCAAGGCCCGGCATAAACTGATCGATCAAAACAAGATCAAAAGAGTTGGCTGAAATTTTTTCCAGACCATCCTTTCCACTTGAGGATGTAGTTATGTCATATCCTTTTTCCTTTAGAAAAAGAATATGAGGTTTCAATGATTCAATTTCATCATCAATCCAAATTATCTTTCCTCGATTATCAATTGTTTTGTGATTCATAATTATTTTGTTTTCATTGTCCACACACCATCCCAGTCCTTGTTGGGGGGTGATTTTTTAAACACTTCGCATCTTTCAATGTAAATCTTTGATGGTGTAGTTGGCCTGTATTGAAAATCCTCCTCTAAATTGACCGCCTCCTTAAATTTCTTCAAGGCTGAATTCCAATTGCCATCAAAGTAAAAATCTAATCCCTTGTTAAATGTGGCTATAAGATCAGATTGCTCTGCTGTAAGATTGTTCTTCTCAGAAAATAATTCATAAACTTTTACCGGTTTATTTTTTCCTTTTACTCTCAAGAAATCCAATAATCTCCATTCAAATTGATCTTTGACTGCTTCGTACGTGTTTTCAGCTACAAAAGTATAGACGCCATATTGCTTAGCTGCTGGTTCAAGTCTTGCAGCTAAATTCACTGTATCACCCATCATAGTGTAATTCATTCGCATTGAAGATCCCATGTTACCAGTTACCATTTCACCAGAATTAAGGCCAACTCTATGACGAACGTTATGAACTANCTCTGGCCAACCCTCTTCATTCTTCCATTTCTCTCTAAGTTCNTTTANNTTTTTATCCATTTCAAGCGCTGTCATNCAAGCGTGGTATTCGTGATTCTCTAANGAAACTGGTGCCCCATAGAATGCAACAATTGCATCGCCGATATATTTATCTAAAGTACCGTTTCTCTCNAGTAAAATTGTGGTCATCTCAGTTAAGTATTCATTCATTAGGCTAACCATCTTCTCGGGTTCTAAAATTTCTGAGAACGATGAAAAACTTTGAATATCTGAAAAGAAAGCGGTGTGGTAGCCCGCTTGACCTCCAAGCTTAGGCTCTTGTTTATCTTCATACATTTGATCGATAAGATCTGGTGATATGTAAGCTCCAAAGGTATTTTTTAAATATTTTTTATCTTGCTGCTCCATAATGAAGTCATAAAGAACAATTCCAATATAAGTTACCCCAACAGAGACCAAAGGAGGAACAATTGGAATTATGTACGATTCGCCTATCTCTGGGAGTTTTGATTCAAATAAAGATGGGGCAAAAGATTTAATACCCCAAAAAATGTCACCGATAAATAGCCCACAACCTATAGCAAAATACACAAGGCAAGTAACTAAGATTAAAAAGCCCGCAATGATAGGATTAACGAACAAAAGAATTATTAGGGCAACAAAGCTCAAAAGAGCAATTAATAAAATATGGCTGAATGGATATTTGTTGAACTCATTAAAAAACTCAGTTAGCCCACCTCCTAAAACGTTGATATAATTTTTATCTAACATAGTTTGTATTGCATTGGCATGCGTTTCCATTCCAGGGGTTAACTGCTGGATGCCAGAAAAATTATAATAGGGTGTTTGTTTGTAATCATGATGGACCTCAACGGACGTTCCAATCACTACAATCTTGTTATTGAATGGTGAATTAGAAATATCATTTCCTTCCGTTATTCCCATAGCTTCCATCATTTCCACTCGCTCAGAATCATCTTCAATTGCCATAATCCACTCAGGGATTTCACCTGGGAGAAATTGAGTCATCCAATCAAGATCTTCCATTGGATCTCTCAAAGTAACATCCTCAGTATCAATTATATATGCTAAGGAATATTTAGGGAATGTTGACCAGGCTGGTAAATTTCTTTCATCGCGAACCTTATATCCAGAAGGGGGTCCGTAATAATTCACTAAAAAAGAGTTTCCTTGTCCATAAGCTTTAATTTTATGATTTCCATAAGACCAAATAAGATTTTCACTATCAAAATAAGGTTTAGCTGTATCAGGAATATCCTCGAAGGCTTTAAAAGCTTTTACGCCAAGTGTTAAATAATATTTATCTGGCTCATGAGCCATAACATCAAAAAGTGAGTATCTACGTGANAAACCATCNAGATCCATTTGGTCATTTATCAAGCCNAGTTCAGGGTTTGCGTTCATAATTTGCCGCACCGGATAAGCAATATATTGTGGAGGTACCGAGGTTGGCTCTGTAACCATTTTTGCTGGCATAATAACTGTAGTTCCAAACATTTGGGCCTCTGCTACAGCTTCACCAAGCATGTCATCTCCATGGCGAGGTATGAGCTTCGGTAAAGAGTTTTGAATGTATTCCGCTTGGGTAGAATCGCGTAGCGAAGGAACTTGATTTAAAATATAATCTGTTGTTGTTGTTTGAATTAGATCCTTGTATATCTCGGATCTATTTTCTGGAGAATCAAATTGTATATCAAAAACAATAACTTTGGCGCCTGCCTTGTAAAGGTTTCTTATTGCTTTCGCCCAAATTCCCCCTCTTGGATAAGGCCATTCTTCAGGGACCAACCTCCAGGCTTCATCATCCACTTCTACCAAAACAACATCAGTGCCTTTCTTTATGTATGTTGAATCTGATGCCATCCAACCGGTTAACGGACCTCTTACTGTGTTAAATCTATAATCGTACATCTTTAATTCAAGTGTATCAAAAGCGCCAACCCACTGGAAAAGGGAAACGGTGATTACAGCAACAANTGTAATTAACCATGGAACCCAATTATTTTTAAAATACTTTTTTATACGATCTATCATTGAAATCATTCTAGAAGTTATAATTTATAGAACAGATAATACCAGATGCACTCATATCCAGACCTTCTTGATACGTATCCAAACCTTGATTATTGGAAAGATAATTAAAACGTAAAAAGCTAACAAGGTTAATAGATACATTGTTTTGCAATTTGTAGTCTCCCCCTGCTCGTAAACTTAAAAGCTGAGACCTTAGTTGACTTTTATTATCCATCAAAGATAAACCTCCTTGA
Organism: Fidelibacterota bacterium; assembly: GCA_002724475.1. Classification (GTDB taxonomy): domain Bacteria; phylum Fidelibacterota; class Marinisomatia; order Marinisomatales; family TCS55; genus TMED108. The sequence goes on from PBOO01000028.1 coordinate 14,390, forward strand.
AGTCTCAATATATTATCAATTAATTGATAATTTGTTGATACTGATATGCTACTCCATACATATGGGTTCTTAACAAGCNCACCGCCATTTAAGCTTGGTACATCTAGTTTGGTTTGGCTTATTTGAGTTATGGTATTTAATTGAGATGAAAATCTTGAAGAGACGGTTAANGAAATTGATCTGGTATCTGTTTTTGGAAAAAAGAAACTANTAGCGCGCTTGCTTGCTAANTTATCTAGATTTGTAACATTNCCNAAGTTCAATGTTAGATTGTGCTTGATACCATTACTCATGTATGGAACAGTGAATGCTATCATATTATTCGAAGCGTTTGAATCCTCTCTCAGATCTACAATTGAACTACCTACTGAATCAAGCTTTGTCTTTTCATTGTTCTTCCCAATTGATTGAAGACTTATTGCAAGAGAGGGCATTTCAGGGCCAGGAATAAAATTAAGATTTAAAAAGAAAGTATTTGTATTNAGCGGGTTCACTGTGGTGGANAGAATCTTGTTATCTAAATGTTTAAAACCGATATTTAGAAATAATTTATTTTCCAAAAAACCAATTCGATCTGAAATGGTGAATTGTCTAGTGTTATTTCGAAGAAAAGGGTTGCCAAGTGATGTGAATTCAGGACCAATCTGCCTGTATTCGACNAAAACTTTATTGTTAGTGTAATTTCCATTTAATGAAAACCTAAATGCAGATGATGGCATATTAATTATTCCAGTTAGAAAACTTGCNTTCAAATCAATAGGGACTAAGGGGGTCATNTTTTCGTTAATGATAAAAATATCCTCNATGCTTTTNGGGTCAAAAAATATATCTTTAAGGTTAATAGGTTCAGTATCAGCGACAATTAAATTTCCTGATTCGTCATACTGTTGGCCAATAAACCCATCTAGAGAATCATCAATTGTAGTATCTAATTGGGCTTTCGACAATGCTCCCCCCCAGGTATTTCTATTGTACAAACTTAAATTCCATTCAAAATCGACTTTCAATCTATTGTTGTCTAAATTTGTGCTGATATTAAAGCCTGTGACCAGGTTATCATTTGGTTTTTTNCCTGCCCAATCATTTGATACAAGGTTTAGATTATTTCCGCTTTGAATTACAGCATCTTGAAATGTTTCTAATGAATATGTAGAAGCTGGAATATTAGCTAAACGAGAATCCGTAGTAAAGAAAGAATCTTTAATATTTCTTTTTACTGAATTTGTGTCATCCCTTACGCTTAAAAAATGAACGCCTATTTTTAATCTTGAAAACAAATCAGATGACAGCTTAAAACCGTAAATATTTCTTTTAAAAGTGTATCCTGTTCTATCTAAAAAATAATTGAAAGATCCATCGCTATTTTTACTAGTCAAGCTATGGTTTATCGTATATCCGCCATTTGTTCTGTTTTGCTTATCCACTTTACGATTAATCTCACCTTGGATATAGTTAAATTTTAACCAACCAAAATCTGTTGAAATTCCAATTCCCCTTACCCTTTTACCGTCGATCATAAACTGACCCAATCTCGGATAAAAGTCTCCCATTTCAACATTTAAAAAAGAACCCAAGGTAAATTGTGTTCCAAGCCGATTGTGAGGCTGAGCGAAGGGGTTTTCTCTCGATGTAATTCTTGAATTTGTATTGATCTGCGCCCAATTGAAATCAACGTTAAGCCTACTTTCAACTTCAGCTATACTCAAAGATGTTTGTGAAATTTTTTCCGATGACACTCTACTTTTAAGCGAGCCCTTATAGGTTACAAACTCTGTTGATTCTTGCTTTTTGCCCACACTAAACCCCCAAATAAAAGGTGAGAGGTCTTCATCGTCATTATTTTTCATAGTAATCTTTATTTGATGGTCACCGCCATCAANGAAAGGAGGGTTGTATGAAAGGATATCATCCTCAAAAAGCACTTTAGATGTAATATCTTCGCTATCTAAATAAACTTTAACTGAATTTGGGTTATAGTCATCAACATTAAAAAAGGAGGCTGCTATGAATACATCTTCAGGATTAAGAACATCTCCAATATCAGGAGAAAGAATAGCTATGCTTGCCTNATCAAGAAACACGCTCTTATTAGAAACTGTTGGATCCTCAATAACTTGAAGTAAATACGGATTGTTGAAAGGGTCTATTCTTGGGTATGAAATGATCAAATCGTTAGAAAACCGAAAAGCTATTACATACTCTAGTCCAGAATTAGTAATTGAAAACTTTGGAATAGTTACTTCCCAATTAAAACCTTTATTAATAAATGGGATTTCAAGATACGAATCTGAATTTGGAGTTCTAAAGTACAATATAGCCTCTATGGGATNAGAAATATCAAGCAAGGATGCCGAAAGGTTCAAATCCTTTCCCATGACCGCATAAGATGGAGGCGAATGGTATAGATTCTTTTGCTGACTGTAACCGCTTTCTAAAAAGATTATAGCAAAAATGAAAAGNAGATAGTTTTGAGTAAGNTTAAGTAAAAACAAAAAATCGTAANTATTTATATTCAATAATTAATTTTTTTTCTTCGCCCGCAGAATTTTTAAATAATATTTCTAGCTGTTTTTCACTCTGATCGCCTTCAGAGGGGTCTATGGGGATATTCTTTGGGTCCGTTTGAAACGNTTCCAAAGAACCACTCTTGGAAGAAAGGCCTGTAATGCCAGATTTAACGTCAATTTTTTCACCAGATATTCTGTTTGTAAGAGTTACTATTCCTTCAAGTCCTACAATAGAGTCTCCAGTATTAGTATCAGAAATAAACCAAAAATCAGTCCCCTTTACTGAAGCGACAGAAACTGAAGTTTGGACAATAAAGTTTTTTGTTTCCTTAACTTGCGCTCGAACAGACCCTTTTGTAAGATTTACTTTCTTGCTAATGCTTCTTGATATTTTCTTACCATTGATGGTTAATTGAGACCTTTCACGAATTTTAAGAGCCGATTTATCATCTATGAAAAGCAAAGCTACAAATCCGCCTTTCTTTGTCGTAATCAGATCGCCTATCTCAACTATCAATCCACGCTTGATAGCTTGAGCTGACTTCTTGCCTCTTACATACTCTGCTTTGCCAATTATTTTTGTTACAATCGCAACCTTTTCACCAGCTTCAACTAAAGAAACAAATGAAAAAAATAAGATTGCAATTATTTTTGTGGTTTTCATCAATTATTGACCACTTTAATATTTTGAGTTTTACTTTTTTTATTTTTGATTCGAAGTAAAGCATTTATTGTTGAAGATAAATCTGCCTTTGAGCCATCAATAGAAAAAATTCCTGTCGGTGCAAATCCTTCTAAGGGGCCACCCTTTTCAAAAAGTTCGCTATATTTTTGCTGTCCAATGGCTTCCTTTATTTGAAGAAGTAAAGGGTCTATATTGCTTAGTTTGGCTGAAAATGAAGGATCAGAAACCTTGAAAGTGTATATTTCAGAAACTTCATCTTCCATTCCATCTGTGGTTGGGACTTTAACCATAATTTGCCATACATACGTTTTACCATACTCCAAGGGTCTCACACCAATAACAGGATATTGAAACGTACTTACATCTTCAAGCTGCAACCATTCTCTTGACTGATCAAAAGGAAGAACGCGCTCATCGCGAAGAGCCTCTTCAGGTGAAGAGTGGAAATAGTTTCTATATTCGGCCACACGTATGAATGTTTCGCAATTGGAACAATATCCCTTGTTCCAATTGAACGATGGAAAAGTAGAATAAACAACATTGAATGCAGTATCTGCTAAAGCACCACCTGGAGATTCAAGATTGACACCGGAGGGTGTTTCGACTATTATGGTTTCAATTTTTTCATCAGATTTTGACAAGTCAAACTCCGATGAACCAGAGAATATCTTAAGCTCAAACCTGTACTCTCCATCTGG
>PBOO01000029.1 GCA_002724475.1 Fidelibacterota bacterium
GTATTGATTTTCTTATGAATTTTAGAAATTTTAAACCTTCTCCTGGAAAAGATTCAACAAAGTTAGATACTNCTTTGAAGAGCGGTGTTTCAATTTCAAAAATNTANAATCTTGACGGATATACATTTTACAACCCTGCNGGACAAGACTCTGCACTNTCTAANTTAACTTTAGAAACTTCAGCCAANCTGCAAGCTCAGACAGCGNGAATACCNTTNGATGGNTCTGATTTTGGAGGAATGGAGGTAGATGTAGGCTTAAAAGGCTTGCACTTTGAATCTCTNGAAGCCAATGTTATTCAAGAATTTCCCCCTACAGAGTTTAGCATATCTGGAATGCCCTTAGGTTTTTCCGGAATGAAATTTGTAGATACTAAATTGGAAATCGAAATGCGTAACGGCATTCGCTTGCCTGTNGTGCTTGATTTTGACATGATCGGTGTTAATCAAAAAGGAGATACNTCAAAGGTTAATGCCCTTTCAACGTTAGCTAGCCCACCTCAGAANGGNGATACCACCAANACTATAGTTAGGCTCAGCGACCTTGGAACGACCACTTTAAAATATAAAGCCCCATCTTCACTTCAGTACTATGACAGCACAACGGTTTCTGCAAAAGAGGGCGAAACTACNATCGTAGAACTTATGTCGTCTAACCCAGCAAACTTTACGGTAAAATCACGAGCAAGGATTGATGGAAGAGGCACCCTTGAGGCTGGTATGAATATTGGTGGTAAATACAGAATGCTAGCTCCGTTTGAAGTGGTTATGGAGCCGATGACATTCATATCTGTAACGAATACACCTGTCCAAGAGATGAATTATGAAAATCGCAATCGAATACGATCTACCCTNCAGTCTGCGAGCGTATACTTTTCAATCGANAACAAAATACCTATNGCNGGTGATTTGTCTTTCTTAATGTCAAATCTAGGGTTTTTNCCNCTTGATACAACNACNAAAGCTTTAGGTGANTTTAAGGACTCGATGGTTGTGAAAAAAAGTTGGATTCCATCTGACAGCGTATACACAGTAACTAAGTGTGATAGTTTGAATCCTGAAACCAGCTCAATATTCATTTTTGATGTAATGACAGACTTTTCTGAATGCGTAGACAATGTAACCTATTTGATTAAAAGCTCTGCGGGTGCTGATACCGTTGTTTCGTATGTTGATACATTAATTAAAATACCGCTCCCAGAGCCCAAAAGTTTATTTNCTGTAACAAACAGCGGTGTNCANGCTGGNCAAGTNCGTGANGCGGGTATAACAACNTATTCTAGCCCACTCTCAAAAGANCGCGTAAGATTAATGACAGATCCTGGTCAGNCTTATATGGCACCTCGNTTTTATCTTAAAGGATCTGATGGTAAAAGAGTGTATTTAACAACGGGAGATTATTTAGATATTAATTCCAGCGTAACATTTTCTCTTAGTAGTACAGGTATGAGCGATCCCGCACCTAATGAAATTGTCGTTCGATATCCAAACGGTGGTGAACGNATAAATAAAGACTCAGAAACTACTTTAAAATGGAAGACATACGGCTCTNTATCGAAAGTAGACCTTTCCTATTATGCGGGAGGAAATCCTGATGTGAATAAAGATGAAGATTGGATAGAAATTGCAAAAGAAGTGGCTAACGTTGANTCATTTCTTTGGACGCCAAGCTCTACTTCAGGCATTAATTCTTTAACCGCAGTTCAAAAGGANAGNGTTCGAATACGAGTCAAATCTACAGATGGAAAAACCAGNGATATGTCGGGATGGTTCTTTTCCATTACTGANAAAATAGAGTCAATTATTCCTTCAGATGGNAATGCAAAAATAACATTTAAAACACGATCNNAAGAATGATGCGCAAGGTTTTCATTTATACACTACTCATNAGTATAGCTACTNGTCAAAAAAGCGATCCAAGAACCGTTGCTTTGGCTGGAGCNACTACAACNATAGCNGATGGTATCTATGCAGTAGGATATAACCCNGCGTTAATTGCATTTCAAAGAGANAGACCGTTCATGATGCAAATTGGTGGTTTAAANTTTGGNCTTGGAAACAACTATCTTTCTATNGCTGGNTTGAACTGGCTNAGNGGCGACACTNTAGACAGTGANGAAAAANCATTAATCCTCAATAGACTTGAAAATTCAAACGGACTATCCTTTAGAATGAATGGTCAAGCAGCACTCCCAGCAATAAACTTTGCTTCAGGAAACATGGCCATCACATCAAACCTAATGTATTTTAGTTCCTACACGATGCCCGCTGGAATGGCAAGGCTTATCTTAGAAGGAAATGCTAATAACCCAAATATAGATATGACATTTACGTATGAGATAATGGCAGTGAACGAAACCGCTTTTTCATTTGCCATACCTTTTGATTCATATGCTCTAGGTGTTTCATTGAAATCTCTCCAAGGCTTACTCTATATGGGCGTGGACCCAGATTCAAGCAAGGCAGATTTTATCACAACTCCACTTGCTGTTCATGGTTCTGGCAGGTATTACATTCGCTCTGGGGTTGGTGGAAAAGGCTGGGGGCTAGATCTTGGACTTGCTACCAAAGAGATGAATGGTATGCGCTTTGGAGTATCCCTTATAAATGCTTTAGGCGTAATAAAATGGAACGAACCATCTTTTCTTAAAGATCTTTTAGCGGGTAAGGACAAAAAATTTGGCAACAGTGATGACGTTTGGCATCTCAAATGGGGAGGGAAAGCCTTGTCGGATTCAGTCGCTGCTGTTTATTCCTATACNATAGACTCATTAAGAGCTGATAATTTATCNGGTGGNAGTATTTTTAGNAGTAAATCTGAGGTTATCTATAATTTNGACGAGGAAGGCAAACCTAAGCCGTTTAACANACGCTATCCAGCTATCTTTCGTATAGGGGCATCCTANAAAAAAGATGAATATCAAATTAGCACTGACATCACAACCGGCTTTGAAAACAGATTATATGCAAACTCACGCTGGAAATGGGCAATTGGAGCTGAGCTCTATCGCTATCCGGTGATGCCCCTTCGTTTAGGCTTTTCTTGGTCAGGAATGGATAGGACCGAGCTTGGAATGGGTATAGGGTTCCATGGAGGACCTGTGATGGTTGACCTAGGATTCTCTTTTAAGAGCGGTATGTGGGTTCACTCCATGAAAGGATTTAATGTTTCTTTAGGTTTTACAATGACAGATTTTAAGGGTAGGAAGGATAAGGAAGTGGATACTGAAGATGGTCCATCACCCATCCCTGAAAATCTAGAGTCANCNGAAAATCAAGANTCAGAACAATCACTTCCTGACAACAGCCAGCAATAGCATTCCACCAATAAAGAAAATTACGTTACCCATCCATGCGGCGACTACTGGAGATGCGATGCCGCTGTAGCCAACAGACATACCTAGCTTGATGAATACGTAGTAAATAAAGATCACAAAAATTCCCATCCCAGCGCCAAAAGATAGCCCTCCCTTTGGCCTCACTACGACAAGGGGAATCCCAAAAAGGACTATGATGAAGTTTGTAAATGAAAAGGATACTTTAAAAAGTCTATCCACTTCCCATTTCGTGGTGTCAACTCCATTCTCTTTTAATTGTTTTATCCTTGAGGTCAAATCTGCGAAGCTCATTTCATCGGGTTTTTTAGATTGTTGAGTGATATCCTCTGGTGAAAAATTTAGACTGAGAAGAGTATCATTATTTGAAATTATTGTGTTTTTCACCGCGCCATTCTCGTCAAAATCGCGAATTGAAAAGTTTGTTACATTCCAAATAGAAAGGGAGTCTAGCCATTTTATTGCTTTAGCGTCCAATCTGCTTGTAACTACCCCTTCGTCAAGCGCAAGAAAAGTTATTTTGTTGCCAGAATTTGTATCGGTCCTAAAGCGCCCAAGAGAAATATGATGCACCTCATTCTTTTGTAAAAAGATATTTCGAATTTCTTTTTGCGTACGAACGCGCGCTTTGCGTTTCATGTACTCTCTTTCAATATCATAGCGGACTTTNTTGCCCTTGATAACCCATCTGTTGTCTAGTTCAAAAGAAATGAGACTGATTATAAATCCTANGGATGCAATGGGAATTGCAATTCGATACAGGCTAATACCATTTGATTTCATTGCGGTAAGCTCGTTTCGCTTTGCGAGCATTCCAACCGTGAACACGGTTGAAATCAGCATTGACATTGGAAGACCTATATTGATGAACCAAGGAATTGCGTAAATATAATATTTCAATGTGATGCCAGCGGGGATAGCNTTATCNATGAACCTGTCTAGATTCTCAATGAGGTCAACTATGAGGATAACTGAGACAAAACCTAAAAGGGTCATGCCCAATGTTGATAAAAACTGACGGATGATATAAATATCTAGCTTTTTCATCTAAAATAAGATAGTAATTAACGCATGAATTTCGCTATAATTCATGACATTTTATGATAATGAAATGAATTTGTTCGAATATTTTGAATCCGCTGTTTCAGCTTTTGCTGGTTTTATGTGGGGTCCACCTCTACTTATTCTGTTATTGGGAGGAGGAATTTACTTTTCGCTCTACAGTAGGTTTGTCCCATTTAAATATTTTCGCCATGGAATAAAAATCTTATTTGGAGCGTACCACGATCCTAACGATCCGGGCGAAATAACACATTTCCAAGCCCTTACCAGTGCGCTTGCAAGCACCGTTGGNCTAGGAAACATCAGCGGTGTCGCGATTGCCATTCAAATGGGTGGACCTGGAGCCTTATTTTGGATGTGGGTAAGCGCTATCGTTGGAATGTCGACCAAATTCTTTTCGTGTACACTTGCGGTCCTTTACCGGGGCAAGGATGATCAGGGAAACATTCAAGGTGGCCCAATGTATTATATTGAAAATGGATTAGGCCCAAAATTCAAGCCATTATCAATAATGTTTAGCATGGCGGGGCTTGTAGGGTGTACCGTTATGTTTCAGTCTAACCAGCTCGCAGACATCATTCGTAATCAAGTTTTCATGCCCAACGGCTGGTTTAATGACAATATGATGATGGGAAATTTCTTTCAAGGTCTTATTATGGCAAGTTTAACCGCTTTGGTGATTTTTGGAGGAATTAAGCGTATTGGACAAGTAGCNTCCTTTATGGTGCCCATNATGGTTGTTTTATACCTTTTTTCNGGACTGCTTGTCATTTTCAATCATCTATCTGAAATACCCTCATTATTTAGATTAATTGTTCATGATGCGTTCACGGGAGAAGCGGTNATGGGGGGTGCTGTAGGGGCAGTGATTATTGCAGGAGTNCGAAGAGCATTATTTTCAAACGAAGCGGGACTGGGAACNTCCGATATGGCTCATGGCGCAGCGCAGACAAAAGAACCGGTACGTGAAGGCTTAGTNGCTATGATAGAACCGTTTATTGATACTATCGTTGTTTGTACGATAACCGCAATGGTGATCCTTGCTTCTGGAGTTTGGCAGGATGAAGGACTTAATGGCGTCACCATGACAACGACCGCTTTTATCAAAGAACTTGGTGGTTTTGGAAAATTTTTACTNTTAGCGGCAGTCTTAACCTTTAGCCTTTCAACAATGATGAGCTATTCGTACTACGGAAGCAAATGTAGCGGGTATCTCTTTGGAACGAAGAGCATTTTTTATTACAGATGTTTTTACATAGTTACGATTGTTGTAGGCGCAATGATTACTATTGAAGTNGTCATCAATGTGGTGGATGGAATGTATGCCGTGATGGCAATTCCAACGGTAGTTGGTTCGGTGTTGTTGTCAGGAAAAGTAATGGAAGAAGCTAGGCGTTACTTTTCAACGCTAAGCTAACGAGTGCCGTCGTATCGCACCTCGGAGCAATCTCTAGAAGATCCACTTCCGTCGCGCTCAAAACACTTTTCTGAGGTCATTTCACCGTTCTTGTANCTATCCACTCTTTGACGCTCTTGATTTAGCCAGAACCATTCCCATTTTCCTTCCCTCTTGTCAGAGATATATTTGCCTTTCCAGGCTACAATATCATCCCGCTCGCCAGGGGGATTTTTATAGTACTCGATCCACAAGCCTTCCTTGAGTCCGGCAACAAATGTACGAGTTCCCATGATATCCCCATTGGGAAAGTAACGGACCCAGTCTCCGTGCTTTTTGCGATCTTTGTAGGATGGTTCTTCCTTTACTTGTCCATTTGGATAGTACTCGTATTCAAANGTGTCGTAGAGGACGCCGTCTCTCCANTCNTCAAAACGTTTTTCTTGAAACTCGTTCCAAAACGTCCATAAAAGATCTTTAACGCCCTCTTTATAAAGGCCCTCAGCGCGAGGTTTNACNACAATNTTNTCATACCATTCCTGATATTGGCCATGCCTTAGATCNTTNTCGTAATTNGTCTCAGAGTGTCTGGTNCCCGTTGAATCATAGAATACGGACCACAGCTTCACCTTAAGGCCTTCTTCATAGTGGAANGTTCGCCATTGATCGCCGTTCTCAAAGAACGATTCCCACTTGCCATCGTAAAGACCATTTTTATCGAATTTAGGTTCTTCTACAATTTGAAGATTATCGTAACGAGGAGTCTCAACGACCTCTAGATTCATGTAGTATTCATAGTCATACAGGTCNGGGTTATCAACGATCTTGATGTTGTCGTAGTATTTGAAATCATAATCNGTCACCAAAGTATCTTGNTTNTAGAAAGTGTAATTTTGTCTGCGGTTATCAGGAAAGAATGACATCCAAATTTGATCTTTTTTACTNCGATCGTATGAGAAAGTCATTTTNGTTTCTCCATCCTCATAAAACTGCTCCCATTTTCCATCAAAGAGACCGTCCTTACTGAATTTTGGTTCNTCCATGATCTGAAGGTTGGCATAGTAGGTAAAATCGTAATCGGTTACCAGTGAATCCAAGTTGTAGAAGGTATAGTTTTCACGCCTTCCNTCTTGATAGAAGGACATCCAGATCTTGTCTCGTTTTCCTTCCGTNTAAGAGAATTTTTTTGAAGTCGNTCCATCGATATAGAAGGATTCCCATTTACCATCATACAGACCNCTATCGTTAAATCCAGGTTCTTCAACGAGTTGCCAATTGGGATAGTATTTGAATTTATAGTCCGTAATAATTGAATCCATATCAAGAAAAACAAACTTGTCGCGTCGACCTTCACTNTCGTAGTAGAGCCATTTTTTGTGTCGAACTCCAGCGGTGTAGTCTCCTTTAACAATATCGGTTCCAAGGCTATCCCATTCTTCGAATCTTCCCTCTAGGATATCGTTCTCATAGGTGAACCGTTGATAGGCTTCGCCGTTTGGCCACCAAAGAGTCGTCTTTCCATTGCGAAGACTGTCTTTGTATGCGATGGTTTCTGTTTTAACGCCCAGCGAGTCAAACAGCTCCGTTTTACCATCCAGCTTATTATCCTTGTAGCGTGCAATTCGTTTGGGGTTACCATTAACATAATATTCCTTTTCAAGGCCATTACGTATTCCTTTATCGTAGCGCACTTCAAAGATCACAACACCTGTGGAATCGTATCGGATCTCATCGCCATCTTTTTTACCTTTTTTATATTCCATGGTATAGCGAGTGGATCCATCGGCCCAGTAGCCTATGCGTGTTCCGTGCAATTGGCCTTCTTTATTGAAAGTAGGAGGGTCTTCTTTGATCTGACCGTTGGGCCATTTTGCTTCTGTATATTCTGCAACCAGCTCACCAAGGGTATAGTAATGAAATACTTTGAACCCTTCTCGATCGTAGAACGTCCAAATACCATCGGCCAATCCTTTTTTATATTGCTCTTCGCGCATCCACGCCCCCTTAGGGTCGTAAAAAAGCCAATTACCTCTAGGTTGACCATTTTTGTAGACGCGAACCACTTTTTGCGTACCATTGTCATGCCAACTGGTCCATTCTCCATCAAGGCTGTCTTTTTTAAATGTACGCTGCTCAATTAAGACAACGCCTTCAATGAACTCTTTCTGAAGCCCTTCTTTTAG
>PBOO01000030.1 GCA_002724475.1 Fidelibacterota bacterium
TAGTTACTGGACTGCTGGTATTCCAACTGGAACAGATACCTCCGCGTACCAGCTTTTCTCAATTCCTTTTAAAACAAACAAAGGACTTAATGCTGTTACTGAGGTGCTTGGTCCACCTGATGAGTTTAAGTATCGATTGTATTCATACAACAATGGGTTTGAAGAATTCACCGAATTCAATTCAATTGACATTGGTCTAGGAAAATCTTATTTCTTCATATGGGATAAGGAANAATANCCTGACGTACTGCAGCTAAATTTTGANTTTGGAAAGGGAGAATCAACCCCAACATCACCACCNTTCGAAATTCCCGCNGCGGTTGGNGAATGGAAGTTTTTTGGAAATCCNTACAATTTCCCAGTTGACTGGATCGATGTTAGAGGGCAAAATGATATTCCGATNATTGATGGTGGTAGTGTTTATACGTGGAGTAATTTCGGTGGATGGGTAAGTCCTGGCCAAAGTCTCGAACCTTGGAAAGGTTACATCTACAAATCTGCAACGGATCCAGACATTTATGTAGATGGTACTGGAAATATNTTTGGCAAAAGNCTTGCAAAAAGCAAAACGCCTGATCTTCAAAGTATTACGATGGATGCAAATGAATGGATGATCAATATCCTTGCTTCAACAGGAAGATCGCGAGATGAATCCAACACTGTTGGTGTTTTAAATATAGCCAATGACGGATACGATCAGTTTGATGAATTTGAACCGCCCGTTGTTCCAGGTAATATATCGGTTGCCATTGACAACAGAAATAGAGATGAAGTTCCTGATCTGTTTTCAACTGATATGAGACGAGCCAATGAAGATGGGCACTATTGGGATCTTGAGGTNCTTGCTCCTACAAATGGGCAAAAAACCTACCTAACCTTTGAAGGTATAGGATATGTTCCTGATGAATATGATGTTTTCATTATAAACAAAACGAACAAACAAGCCCAAAACCTTAAATGGGAAAGTACCTATCGATTTGCCAATTCAGGTTCAAAATCCTATTTAAAGCAAGATTTGAGACTGGTAGTAGGAACAAAGGAATTTGTTCAGGAAAATAATGCTGGTATTAGTCTTTACCCTGACGCTTTTGTGCTTAGTCAAAATTATCCAAATCCATTCAACCCTCAGACGTCAATTATGATTAGCCTTGAAGAGGATGCAAGGGTTGACATGGTGATTTATAGTCTGCTGGGTGAAGAGGTTGTTCGATTGGCATCAAATGATTTTAGACCAGCTGGGTATTATAATTTTATATGGAATGGACTTAATGCTTCAGGATTGAAAGTTTCAACGGGCGTTTATCTCTACCACGCTACGGTTCGTGATAAGAGTGGTCGAATCGTTCTAAATAAAACCAAGAAAATGGTATATCTTAAATAGTTATAACTCGTGCCTATATATATAAGGGGTGTAATCTGTAAAATATTCATTTTACAGATTACACTTCTATCAACAGCTTCTACACAAACTAAACGAACTCGTTATGACGCCAAACCTACGTTGGCTCTCTTTACTTTTGAAGGGAACGGCATGAAAGATGAGGACGTTGCGCTTTATACAGGTTATCTCAATCTCGAATTACACCAAACAAAATCATTTGTTCTTGTTGAGAAAATTCAAATTGATGAGTTGATGCGTGAAAAAGACTATGATAAAATAGATTGCAAAACAGCTGATTGTGCGATCGAGATTGGTAGGCTAGCGGGGATCAAAAAAGCAATTGTTGGCTCTTTTGATTTAGTTGCGGACACGTGCACAATCAAAGGAAGTCTTATAGGTATTGAAAGCAAAGAAGTTGAAAAGACAGCTGAGCGTAGATACGTTGGAGACCTTGAAGGTATTAATCCTTACATTCAGATTATGGCTTGGGAGTTTGCTGGACTCGACGCACCAAAAGATATAAAAAGTATTGTTGAGCAAGCAACAGATGAAGAAGAGAAAAAAAGCAGGTGGAGGTGGGTAAAATGGGCTATAAAACCCTTTAATTATATTGCCAATCGTATGCGAGAATTCTTACCTTCATCAAGTACAGAATGAATTATATCGTGATTTTTTTTAAACGTACCCTACTTTTATCCCTATCAATTGCATCTCTTGTTTTTGGCCAAAAAGAATTTGGTAAAATAACTCTGCCGCTTGGTAGAGTCCAGATTCAGAAAAATGGTTCCGGTGCATTTAAGAGAGCGATGCCAAAAATGTCCGTACATGAAAACGATATTATCAAAACTCTTGCTAAATCACGTTGCGAAATATCACTCATTGGTGGAGGTAAGTTACGTATAGGGCAAAACTCTGAGCTTGAAATAACATTAGCTAACGTTAAGCCTATGGAAAAGAACTTTGAAGCGACCTTAAAAAAAGGTGATGTATGGGTAGCTGCAAAAGCAGCGTTTGGAGAGAAAAAGAACGTTGCGGTTAGAACTCCAACTGCAGTAGCTGCGATACGTGGTACTACATATAGAGCAAAGTCTGGAACCGATGAAAGCTCCGTTCTGGTATACGAAGGCAAGGTAGATGTAAATGCAGCAAAAAACGTAATTGATGCTAGAAAAAAACAAATGCAACAGGGAGGACAGCCGCAAGGGGGAGGCGCACCTAAATTCAAATTAGGTCCTGTTACTGAAGTTCAAGCACCTACTCAGGTTGCCGGTCCCTACGAAGTATCTTTAGAAGACTGGATAAGTCTAGTAGAAGGAATGCAAATAAACGTTAGAAAAGATGGAAAATATTCCATGTTTAAATTTGATCAAGATGCAGACAATGGTCTTGATTTTGTTAAATGGAACAAAGAGCAAGACGCTAAGGACGGCAACTAACCTGTGAAAAAAGTGTTAGATAATTTAGAGGACATCTCAGTTGAGTCTTCGATAATTATTCTAACCGATTTCTTTAAACGAGTTGGAGCTGGACTAATAATTGGCCTATTGATGGCCATTTTTTTTGGCTGGGGTAGCTATAAAATTTCCTTTTTAGACTCACTTCTAAAAGGTTATGAATTCATTTCATACGANTCAAGAATGCGAGCTCGTACCGCTGGAGTAGAGCAAATGTCCATTGAAGATGTTGTTATCATTGACATTGATAATACATCCGTTGGACCTGTTGAAGAGGGTGGGTTGGGCAGATACCATAACTGGCCTCATGCGTATCATGGTGAGTTGATAAATACCGTTTCGTCTGGAAACCCTAAGGCGTTACTCTTTGATGTTATTTTTGATCAAGAGAACACTTATAAATACGATCTTGTGCGCGCACTATCNTCTACCTCGAGCAATACGAGTAACGATCTTAATGAAGCGACCAATCAATTTCTCTACAGCAACGATCCTGAAAAGTTTGTCACAGCTACGACTAACTCAAGCCAGACTTATCATGCTATTGTTTTTGAAGAGGAAGATACGCTTAATTTTCTTCCCAAAATGTTCTCAGAGCCTGAAGGTTATGAATTTTCAGATCATATAATTTTTGGAGTCTCCGATGAAGCGAAGAGTAAACTTCCCCAAGCTGACCGCATTGGTAATACATATGTAGAATTGTTATCTGCATCTAAGGGAAACGGATCAGCAAATTTTCCTCAAGACAATGATGGTGTTATAAGGCGTGCCCCTACAGCAATTTATTTTGATGGAGCTGATCATGTCTACCCTAGCTTGGTNATGTCAGCAGTCATTGATATACTAGGTATTAAAAAAGATGGCGGTTTTGATTATGATTTTAAAAACAATGTTTTGAATCTAATCGATACTACTGATACTGTAGTTAGAACAATACCCATTGATGATAACGGCCGTATGTATGTTAATTATTTTGGTAAGTTTCAAACCTTTTATTATTTACCGTACAGTTATTGTATGGACCCTGAAATGCTTCCTCCGGATTACTGGGAGGGTAAAGTTGCTTTTGTTGGTGCTTCACTTCCTGGATTAATGGACTTAAGAAATACTCCTGTTCAAGAAACATTCGCAGGGGTTGAGATTCACGCGAATGTGATGCATAGCATTTTACAAAATGATTTTGTNCTTGTTAAAGATAATGTGTCAACATTCTACTCAATACTTCTTCTTTGTATGGNTATTGGTATTCTTATTTCATTTCCAAAGAAACCCTTTTACGCATTACCGCTACCTATTTTAGGTATTGTTGGCTGGNTCATCTATGCCAATCTTCAATTNTTAAATGANCTTACGATGATTGAGGTTGTCAGNCCTATCATGTCAATCATCGGTACCTTTGGCGGAATATTCTTGTACAACTATTTTGGTGCAGAAAAAGACAAAAGATTCCTTAAAAATACGTTTAGCACCTATATATCTCCTGAGCTCATTGATCAAATGTATGAATCAAAAGAACAACCATCATTGGGTGGAGAAGAGGGCTATCATACAGCCTTCTTTACAGACATTCAAAGCTTTTCAGGGTTCTCTGAAAAATTATCAGCGCCAGATCTTGTTGAACTGCTTAATGATTATTTAACGGAGATGACTGATATCTTGTTGCAAAATAAAGGTACGCTTGACAAATATATTGGCGATGCTATTGTAGCGTTTTATGGTGCCCCGGCTCCTGTTGATGAGCATGAGTATTGGTCTTGTCTTACCGCTGTGAAGATGCAAGAAAGATTGGCTGAGCTTAGAGAAAAATGGCAATCTGAAGGTGACAGATGGCCTGAGATTGTTCACAATATGCAAAACAGGATTGGAATTAATACAGGTAAGTTGGTTACAGGAAATATGGGCTCAACAATGCGGATGAATTATACCATGATGGGTGATACTGTAAATCTGGCAGCTAGACTAGAAGCGTCGGCAAAGCAATATGGTATCTACATCCAAGTAGCTGAAGAAACCTATAAAGCCTGTAAAGATAGATTTATCTGGCGGGATTTAGATTATGTGATTGTAATGGGAAAAACAGAACCAGCACAAGTTTTTGAGCTCATTGCAGAAAAAGAGAAAATGCCCAAAGGATATGATAAGCTTTTACCAGCCTACAATGAGGCGCTAGAATTATATAGAAATCAGAGTTGGGAAAAGGCCATTGATGCGTTCAAAGCTTCGAATGAACTTGAAGATATGTTTCCTGGAAGAAAAACAAACCCCAGCCAGATCTATATCCCCAGGTGTGAACATTATAAAGATAATCCGCCTGGAGATAATTGGGATGGTTCCTGGGCATTAACTAAAAAATAGACATATATGAATTTACCTTTTTATACAGCTAGCGATGTTGAAGCTGCTGTATCAATGCCTGGTGCGATTAACGCAATGAAGGAGGCCTTTGGATCGATCAGTAGTGGTGATGCAGTTGTACCTCTTCGCATCAATATGCCAATTGAAAAATTTCATGCGCATCACTTGTCAATGCCCGCTTATATAAATGGCGGTAAATATCTAACCGTAAAACTCATTAATGTCCATCCAAACAACCCCGCAAAGGGTCTTNANTTAATTAATGGAGTGATACTTGTTATGGAAGCCGAGACAGGCAAGAGTGTTGCGTTAGTTGATGGACCATCTGTGACAGCCATTCGTACGGGAGCTGCTTCAGGTCTAGCTACAAAATACTTATCAGCAACAGATTCAAAAAAAGCCGTGGTATTCGGAAATGGAGTTCAAGCTAAAACACAAATTGAAGCTATTCAATCTGTAAGAGATCTAGATGAGATAAGAGTAATTGGAAGAGATTTAGACAAAGTTGAATCCTTTTGCGAACAATTTGATTCAAGCGTTTTTTCTGGAACCTTAGATGATCTTTTAGAAGCAGATATTATATGCACCGCAACCAGTTCTGCGTCACCTTTATTCGAATATGGTGAACTATCTAAAGGCCTACATATAAATGCGGTTGGCGCGCATGGCCCCACAAAAAGAGAATTGCCAACAAAACTCATTCAGAATGCAAAAGTTTATGTTGATTCGTTGACCTCTAGCAAGACTGAAGCAGGTAATTTAATTATACCAATTCAAGAAGGAATGTTTGAATGGAAAATGGTTGAAGGTGAGTTGGGAAGTTTAATTGATTCTAATCGTGAGACAATAAATACCGCCTCTGAGCTAACAGTCTTTAGTTCAGTGGGGACAGCTGTCCAAGATTTAGTAATCGCAGTTATGGCTATGGAGTTTAACCAACAATGAACAAATCAAAAGCAATTTTACTCTTAGATGACGGAAGAGTTTTTAAGGGGAATTCATTTGGTCATAATGGCGAAACCATAGGAGAAGTATGTTTCAATACAGGAATGAGTGGCTATCAAGAAATACTAACTGATCCTTCATACTGTAAGCAAATAGTTACTATGACAGCACCTCACATTGGTAATTACGGGGTAAATAATGAAGATGTAGAATCAAAAAAAATACAGGTTTCCGGATTTATCATTAAGGAGGAAACGCTTGTGCCTTCAAATTGGAGAGCTACAACGTCAATTGGTGAATATCTCCGTCAGAATAAAATAGTTGGCATTCAGGCTATTGATACTCGAGCCTTGACAAGGCATATTAGAGATCAAGGCGCAATGAACGGAATTATTTCAACTGAAGATTTCAATATAAAAANTCTTTCAAAAAAATTAAAAAAAGCACCTTCAATGAATGGTCTTGANCTCGCAAAGGTAGTCAGTACAAAAAGACGGTATGTTTGGTCAAAAAAAGGAAAGTATCGTATTGCAGCTATAGATTATGGAATAAAACATAACATATTAAACCTTCTTGAAAAAAATGATTGTAATNTAACCGTNTTTCCGTGCACCACTAATGCAAAAAAAATAATGGAATTTAAACCTGACGGAATTTTTTTAAGCAATGGACCCGGAGACCCTGCAGCAGTAAGCTATGGTATTCAAACAGTTAAAGAGTTGCTTGGTAGAAAGCCAATTTTTGGAATCTGTCTTGGGCATCAAATTTTAGCATTAGCTTTGGGGGCTAAAACATTTAAATTAAAATTTGGTCATAGAGGTATCAATCATCCTGTTAAAAATATAAAACTAAACAATGTAGAAATTACAAGTCAGAACCATGGTTTTGCTGTTGATCTAAATTCACTTCCAAGCAATGTTNTATCTACCCATATAAATTTAAACGATGAAACAAGTGAAGGAATTGAGTGCGCAGAGCACAATGCTTTCTCAGTACAATATCATCCTGAGTCAAGCCCTGGTCCGCATGACAGTAGATATTTGTTTGAAAAATTTATTGATATGATGAAAGGTAAATGATTTGCCAAAAAGAGAAGATATTGAATCAATTTTAATCATTGGAGCAGGACCTATAGTAATTGGTCAGGCATGTGAATTTGATTACTCAGGAACCCAAGCGACCCAAGCGCTTAAAGAAGAAGGTTACAGAATAATATTGGTCAATTCAAATCCCGCTACTATCATGACCGATCCAAATTTAGCGGACGCAACTTATATAGANCCNATCACTGTTGAATTTGTTGAAGCCATCATAAAAAAAGANAAACCAGATGCGATTTTACCAACAGTTGGCGGACAAACCGCGTTAAACATTGCAATGGATTTAAATGAAAAGGGAATTTTAAAAAAATACAATATAGAATTAATTGGCGCTCAAGTGGACGCAATCAATAAAGCAGAAGATCGCGAACAATTCAAAGCAGC
This sequence comes from Fidelibacterota bacterium, assembly GCA_002724475.1. Taxonomy (GTDB): domain Bacteria; phylum Fidelibacterota; class Marinisomatia; order Marinisomatales; family TCS55; genus TMED108. Next base: position 7,620 of record PBOO01000030.1, read on the forward strand.
AATGGATGAAATTGGTATAGATACTGCGCAAGGAGGATTTGTTCATAGTTGGAAGGAAGCAGAGGCTCTATTAGATAGCATTCAATTTCCAATAATTATACGTCCTTCATTTACTCTTGGTGGTACCGGTGGTTCGGTTGCATATAATTATGAAGAGTTTCAGACTTTAGTTGAAAACGGTTTGAATGCAAGTCCNATTACAGAAGTTCTCATTGAGGAGTCATTGCTGGGATGGAAAGAATACGAACTAGAAGTCGTTAGAGATAAATCTGATAACGCAATCATCATATGCTCTATAGAAAATATTGATCCAATGGGTGTCCATACTGGCGATTCAATTACAGTAGCACCTTCTATGACTTTAAGCGATAAAGAATTTCAATTGATGAGAAACTGGTCGATTGAATGTCTTCGCAAAATTGGAGTAGAGACGGGTGGTTCAAACGTTCAATTTGCAGTAAACCCTGAAACAGGGAGATGCATTATCATTGAAATGAATCCCAGAGTTAGCCGATCCTCTGCTTTAGCATCTAAAGCAACAGGGTTCCCTATTGCTAAAGTTGCAGCTAAGCTAGCAGTAGGGTTCACTCTTGATGAACTTCCAAATGATATTACTGGGAAAACACTAGCAGCCTTTGAGCCAACTATTGATTACGTTATTGTAAAAGTTCCAAGATTTGATTTCGAAAAATTTCCTTCAGCAAGCGGACACTTAGGTGTCCAGATGCAAAGCGTTGGTGAAGTGATGTCTATTGGTAGAACCTTCAAAGAGTCGATTCAAAAAGCTTTTAGATCGCTTGAGGTGGGTCTTAATGGCTTAGAGCCAAAGTCTGTCAATAATGAAGACCCTGAATTATCTAGAGCTAGAAATCTAGATATGAATACATTGCAATATGCTACGAGCTTTAGACTCTTAAAAGTTCGTCAAGCTTTTGTTGATGGCGCATCCGTAGATGAAGTTTATCAATCTACAAAAATTGATCCCTGGTTTTTAAATCAAATCAAATTGCTTGTAGGTCTAAACAAAAAAACTCCCTTATTAGAGCTTAAAGAAAACGGGTTTTCTGATAGTCAGATTGCTAAAATGAAAAACAAGACTGAAGATCAAATTAGAGATATTAGAAAAAAACAAAAAATACTACCGTCCTATAAAGTAGTAGATACATGCGCTGCTGAATTTGAAGCTAAAACACCTTATTGTTATTCTACCTATGATTCTGATAATGAGATAGAACCACTTAAAGGTAAGAAGGCTATTATACTTGGGGGTGGTCCAAATAGAATTGGCCAGGGTATAGAATTTGATTATTGCTGCGTTCAGGCAGTCTACGGTTTAAGGGATCAAGGGTATAAAACTATTATGGTTAATTGCAACCCAGAGACTGTAAGTACAGATTTTGATCTTGTTGATAGGCTTTATTTTGAACCGGTTACTTATGAAGATGTGTTAAACATTGTTGAGTTTGAAAAACCTGATGGCGTCCTTGTTCAGTTTGGTGGTCAAACACCATTGAAAATAGCTAATGCTCTCGACCGCGCTGGAGTTCCTATTATTGGCACATCTCCAAAAAGCATCGATTTGGCTGAAGACAGAGAGAAATTTGGTCGCATATTAAAAAAATTAAAAATCGAATGTCCAAAATATGGAACTGGTAGGACTTTGTTAGAAGTTCAAAAAATTGCAGAAAAAATTGGCTATCCAGTTTTAGCAAGACCCAGTTATGTTCTTGGTGGAAGAGCAATGGAGATTGTTTATTCAAAACAGCAATTAGTTGACTATATATCAAGAAACGCAGATGTTACAGCTGGACATCCAATTTTAATTGATCAATTTCTTGAAGATGCATTTGAATTTGACGTCGATGCATTATGCGATGGCAAAGACGTACATATAGGGGCAATTATGCAACATATTGAAGAAGCTGGTATTCATTCTGGAGATTCTGCGTGCGTGTTGCCACCATATAAAATATCTAGCAAAGCAATGAAGGAAATTGCTCGCATAACAAAAGCTCTTGCGCTTGAGCTAAAAGTTGTAGGTCTGATCAACTTACAATTTGCATTCAAAGACAATAAAATTTTTGTTTTAGAAGTTAATCCCCGAGCTAGCAGAACTACNCCTTTTGTTAGCAAAGCAACAAATACGCCNTTAGCNCGAATAGCAGCCCAGCTTGCAGTTGGNGCTAAGCTTAAAAATTTCANTCTACATAGATGGGATCGATTTAACCATATTGCAATNAAAGAGGCTGTACTNCCTTTCAATAAATTTCCAAATGAATCAACTTATCTGAGTCCTGAGATGAAATCAACAGGTGAGGTTATGGGAATTTCGCAATCAATGGGGGAATCATTTAGGCGTGCGTCTATCAGCGCTGGTAACCACATTCCATCAAAAGGAAAAGTATTTATCTCGGTTAACGATTCGGATAAGCTAAATATGATTCCTATTGCTAGAGACTTACGTGAGATGGGTTTTGATATAATTGCTACAAAAGGAACCGTCGAAGAGTTAAATCAAAATGGAATTGAGGCAAAGTTGGTGTTTAAAGTTGGAGAGGGTAGACCAAGCGTAGTTGATGAAATTAAGAATGATGAAATAGATCTTGTAATTAATACCCCTCTTGGAAAGCAAGCTAGGTACGATGAGGAATCAATTGGTAAAGCTTGTATTCAGAAAGGAATTGTCTCGATAACAACTCTTTCTGGTGCNAATGCTGCTGTAAGAGCGATAAGAAGATCAAGNGATAAAATTATTGTAAANCCTATTCAAGAATACTATAAATAATCTACCAGAAGATTAAAGGCCTCTAAATATCCTCTTTTCCCCTTGCCAATAACCTGCGAAATACAAACTTCTTTAATTACCGATTTCTCTCGAAATTTCTCACGCTTATAAATATCGGTTAAATGAACTTCTACGGTCGGAATTTTTGTGGATGCTATCGCATCTCGTATTGCATATGAATAATGCGTATATGCTCCTGGATTAATTATTACCGAATTATATTTTTCAATGCACAAATGAATTTTATCAATGATTTCGCCCTCATGGTTAGATTGAAACCAATTCACCTCATGTTCTTTTGAATCTATGTTTTCAAAAAACCAATTCTCAATATCGGTTAATGTCTCGGTTCCATATATATTGGTTTCGCGAGAACCAAGCAAATTTAGATTTGGACCATTTATTATTTGTACTTTCATTCTAAAACTTTAATCGATTCAAATATAAGTTCGCGTGATACATCTTTAGAGATAATTGCATTACCAAGTCCTTTTAAAAGGACAAAGTTCAATACACCTTTATCGTATTTTTTATCGGATGCAATGTATTCAATTATTTTTTCAATATTTAAATCTTTTATTTTTGGAAGTGGCAGTTTGCTAATAATATCGTTTATTATAGTATAATCGCTATACTCAAGTAATCCCATTTCTTTTGATATCCAGGATGAACATTTCATTCCATANCTTACCGCTTCACCATGTTTAATTAAATCATATCCTATGTATGATTCTAAAGCATGCCCCACGGTGTGTCCAAAATTCAAAATTCTTCGCAGATCACCTTCTCTCTCATCTTTTGATACAATCGATGCTTTAATACGGCAGCAATGTTTTATAGCTTCCATAAACGGAAAGCCATCTAAGTTNTCAAACCATTCAGATAACTTAAGAAGAAANTCTCTATCNCGTATTGCGCCATACTTTATGATTTCACCTAGTCCAGATATTACNTCCTCTTTTGGTAGGGTTCTTAATAGTTGCGGATCTACTATGACCCCGGCAGGTTGATAAATTGATCCAATAATATTTTTAGTATTAGAAAAATTTAGTCCAGTTTTACCACCAATGGATGAGTCTACCATAGCAAGTAGCGTAGTAGGAATTTGATAATATTTAATGCCTCTCAAATAAGTCGCTGATATAAAACCCGCAATATCACCAACAACTCCTCCACCTAAGGAAAGAATGACTGATGATCGGTCAAAATTATCTTGTAACATCTTAGAAATAATATCAGTATAAACTTCTAATGATTTAGATGTTTCTCCATCCTGAATTGAAATTTTTGAGATATTGAAACCTTGGTTTAATAAATGGTCATAGAGCTTATTCCCATGATAACGCATTATAGAGTCTTGTGATANAAGAATCCANTTTTCTCCATTATTTTNCAAGTGNTCAACCAAAGAATCCAATGCCCCATCTTTAACGATAATTTGGTATGAACGCCTATCAAGATTTACATTAATCATTCTCTATCTCTTTAATGATNTCATTGACAACTTTATATNTTGATTTTTGATTTACATCTAAAATGTAATCAGCTGCCTCATGATACAGTTTNCGTCTTTTNTCCCACATATCNTTTAAGAAGNTAGNAGGGTCTTTTGTATTTAAAAGTGGTCTTGTCTTGCTACCCTTAAGTCTNTTTAAAANTTCATCNACTTCACAAACGAGAAGGAAAGNTNTTCCAGAATTGTTGATAATTATGCGATTCTTTTCTTTCAAAATTATACCACCCCCACAGGAAACTACAGAATTGTCGATACTTTTCAACATCTCAGTTTCAACATTTCTAAAAACTTCTTCACCAAACTTTTGAAAAATCTCAGTAATAGATAAATTAAATTTTTTCTCAATCATCGTATCTGTATCACAGTAAGCATAATCCATGTCTTCAGAAAGAAGCTTCCCAATTGTTGATTTTCCGGTACCCATCATCCCAATAAGATATATATTATTCAATATTTTGCTGTCGCTTTCATATGAGCTTTTAGCTGTTCGATACTGTCACCACCAAATTTTTCTAATAGCGCATCCGCTAGCGTGATGCATAGCATACTTTCTGCAATTATTGAAGCAGCAGGCACAGCGCAAGCATCTGTTCTTTCTTTATGGGCTTTCTTCTTTTCAAATGTTATGACATCAATTGATCTTAATGGTTTTATTAAAGTTGAGATTGGTTTCATTGACATCCATAGAACGATGGGTTGGGCGTTACTCATTCCCCCCTCAATACCACCAGCGTTATTTGAATATCGCGTGAACTTTTTTCCATCATGCCCTATCTCATCATGAACCTCGCTACCAAACTTCGCAGCACTTCGAAATCCGCTACCTATCTCTATACCCTTAAANGCGTTTATACTCATCATCATAGCCGATATGCGTGCTTGAAGTTTTTCAGTCCATTGTGTAAAGGAACCAAGTCCATAAGGAACACCAGATGCTATAACTTCAAATATTCCACCTACAGAGTCACCTGATTGTTTTGCTGCATCGATGACATTGATCATTTGAGTTTCGATTGCTTTGTTGATACACCTTACAGCTGATTTATCAACTTTAGAATTCAGTTCTTTGATTTCACAGTCAACTTTATCAGTATCAATGACATTATGAATCTGAACAACTCTGCTAGCAATGTGGATTCCAACTTCTTCNAGGAGTTTTCTGCAAANAGANCCTAAAGCTACTCGCATTGTTGTTTCTCTTGCGCTTGATCTTTCCAGAACATTTCTAATGTCAGTAAAGCCATATTTTTGTACTCCTGCTAAATCTGCATGTCCCGGCCGCGGAAGCGTTACTTCTTTTATTTCTTTATCAACAGGAGTAATTGACATTTTCTCTGTCCAGTTTTTCCAATCAAGATTTTGAACTAAAATGCCAATAGGGGANGCAAGCGTTTTTCCATGGCGCACACCAGACCATATTTCACCATGATCTTTTTCAATTTTCATTCTACCGCCCCTACCATGACCCATCTGCCTTCTCTTAAGNTGTTCATCAATATAATCTTCTGATATTTCTAGCCCAGCAGGAATACCATCTAAGATCCCTAACAAACCTTTTCCGTGGGATTCACCAGCTGTTAAAAATTGTAATCGTTTTAACATAGTTTTGATTTTAATACCTTTTTTATTTTGTTGATGTCAATATCCATATCAATAACATCTTCTTCCCAAATTTTCAGCGATTCTATAGCTTGAAAAATAAACATATCAACTCCTCCTATCGCCTTACTTGCATTTTTTTTGCAGTAGCGAATTAATTTTGTCTCATATGGATTATAAATTGTGTCTATAAATATTTGGGACTTTAAAACTTTATCTAAATCATAGGGTGATTCATTCACTTTTGGCCACATACCAATAGGTGTGCAATTTATTATGATATTGTATTCTCTATTGCCAGTTGTTTTTATTCCCTGGTTATATATCCATTGCTCAAGAGCAGCTTTTGGTTCTCTTGACCTGTTTTTAATCTTGATTGATTCTACGCCTAATTTAATTAATGCATAGGCTACTGCTTTTGCTGCGCCACCTGCTCCTAAAATTAAGCAGCTTCTTCCCTCAGTAATTATATTATTGTATTCAACGCAGCTTTTAAAGCCTAGCCAATCTGTATTATACCCTTTATTATCTTTTACGCAATTTACTGCGCCAACGCTTAGGGCTGACGAGTCAATCGCATCAAGACTTTGTATGATTTTCTCTTTATGTGGAATGGTTACATTATATTCATGCGCTTTGTTCTTTAATGCAAAACTTTCCAAATCAATTTCCTTAATATGCTTTTTAGAATATTTAGCTTGAATATCAAGTTGACCATAAAGTTCTTTATGTAATACATCGCTCAAGCTGTGNGCAATTGGATCTCCAATTACGCTTCTCATTTTCATTGAACTATCTNTTTTATAGTAGTATCAAACTCTGGANATGAAACTGCAATACATTCACGGTTATCNAATTGAATATNTCCATCGGTAATCAAATCNGCAATGGAAAACCCCATAGCTATTCGATGATCATCAAAACTTNTCAATGAAGCTCCTTGAAGTTTAGTGGGTCCATTGATTATNAAGCCATCATCCAATTCTTTAACATCAGCTCCGATTAATTTCAAATTATTACATATAGTTGATATTCTATCAGACTCTTTAATTCGCAATTCTTTAGCACCGCTAACTATAGTTTCGCCCACTGCTTGCGTTGCTATTATTGCAAAAATAGGCAGCTCATCAATAATTGATGGAACTTCATCTTTATTGATTTGAATAGATTTTAATAAACTGGTTCTAATTTCAATATTTCCAATTTTCTCTCCATTTTCAATCCATGATTCTTGAATATCTATTTTGCCACCCATACGAATGATTGCCTTCATGAACCCACTTCGAGTTTCGTTTAACAATACGTTCTTTATCTGAAGTTTCGAGCCTTTAGATAATATAGCAGCTGCAATGAAGAAGGCTGCTGTTGATGGGTCTGATGGTATTGTAAAATCCAGTGGAATTAGATTGGTTGATTTAGATATACTTATGCATTCTTTAGACACATGAATATTAGCTCCAACATGTTTAAGCATAATTTCAGTATGGTCTCTAGATAAGATAGGTTCAGTTATCTNTGTTGGCNCATCTGCACCTAGCCCTGCAAATAAAATNCAAGACTTAACCTGAGCGCTTGCAATTGGAGAATAATGGTGNATTGNATTTAGGTGGCTTTTTTTTATTGATAGTGGTGCNAGNGAATTATTGCTCGAAATATTTACACCCATTTTAATTAATGGCTCTATGATTCTTCTCATAGGTCTTAAAGAAAGCGATCTATCACCTATAAGGGTAGCCTCAATGCCTTGTCCGGCTAGCAATCCTGAAAGTAAGCGCATCGTGGTACCTGAATTTCCACAATCCAGAATCTCATCAGGTTGCCTTAAAGATCCGCCATAAATCGTTGTCTCATATCTCTTTTGATTAAATTTAACACCACATTTAGTAAGACATGAAATGGTTGAGGCTACGTCTTGACCTGTAGAAAGGTTTTTTATTTTTGATTTACCTTTTGACATAGAGGCTATCATAAGCGCCCTATGAGATATTGATTTATCACCTGGTAGGCTTATTGTCCCAACAACAGCCATTAGTTTTTAAGCTCGTCAGAAATAAGAAAAGCCAATTCAATTGCTTGGTTAGCATTTAATCTTGGATCGCAATGGGTATGATATCGATCTTTTAGTTCGGATTCTGAAATCTCATCTATTCCACCAGTGCATTCTGTTACATTTTGCCCTGTCATCTCAAGATGGATTCCTCCGAACCAAGATCCTTGAGCATCATGGATCTGAATGTTCTTTTTAACTTCAGAAAGAATTTCACTAAAAGGCCTAGTTTTTGTTCCTTCAGAGCTCTTGATAGTATTGCCATGCATAGGGTCGCAAGACCATACTACTGACCGACCTTCGTTTTGTACTTGCTTAATTAATTTTGGTAAATATTTTTCTACCCTATCATTTCCATAGCGCGCAATGAGAGTTATTCTTCCAGGGTCATTGTTTGGATTAAGTTTATCAATGATCTTAATCAGTTCATCATAATCAACTGAGGGACCACACTTGATGCCAATTGGATTTTGGATACCGCTACAAAACTCCACATGAGCGCTATTTTCAAATCTAGTTCTATCTCCAATCCAAACAAAATGTGCCGAGGTATCATAAATATCACCAGTGGTTGAATCAGTTCGAGTCAGTGCTTCTTCATATGGAAGAAGTAACGCCTCATGACAAGTATAATAATCTGTTTTTCTNAATTGTGGAGTGTTGCTTGAATTGACNCCAAGNGCTTCCATAAAATTTAGACTTTCTTGAATTTTTNCTGCTAGATCTCTGTATCGCTTATATTCTTCGCCCGACTTTAAAAAACCCATATTCCAGGAGTTTACAAATCTTAGATCAGCATACCCACCATCTGCAAAAGCACGCAACAAGTTAAGCGTCGAAGCAGCTTGAGAATACGCTTTTAACATTCTCTCTGGATCAGGCTCCCTTTTTAATTGATCGAATTCTATGCCATTTATTATATCACCCTTGTAACTCTCAAGCTCAACGTTGTTTTTAATTTCAGTTGTGCTGGACCTTGGTTTGGCAAATTGACCGGCCATTCTCCCAACCTTTACAACAGGAAGGTTGGTCCCTGAGGTAAGTATTACAGCCATTTGTAAAATTACTCTAAAGGTATCCCTAATATTATCAGCATTGAATTCTGAAAAGCTTTCAGCGCAATCTCCACCTTGCAATAAAAACCCTTCTCCTTCTGCAACTTTTGCTAGAGACTTTCTTAATGATCTAACTTCACCAGCAAAAACNAGTGGAGGAAAACCTTTAAGTGAATTGAGCACTTCATTTAAATGGGCATCGTCTTTGTAGGTTGGCAGGTGTAANGCTTCGTATTGTTTCCAGCTATCAAGTTTCCACATTTTCCAATTCCTTTAATTGATTATGTAGTGTTTCAGTAGATGATCTTAAATCTGATATAATATCCATTGTATATGGATTGTAAAGTTGTAAATCAGTATATAGCTCCCAAGTATCGTTACACGTTTGATCTACCAAATCTAGAAGATCTTTAAAGCCTTGAGTATCAATTGAGGATTTAGTTATACCAAATTGTTTCAACATTCTTCCAAGAAAATGAGTTACGCCTTGACTTCGAGCAGCCATCTTATCGTGTTCATCTGGGGACATTTCTTTAATATCAATTTGTTGGTTTCTAAAAAATTCTTTCCAGCTATCAAACTGATTATTTGGGTCATTAACACAGTTCATCATCATCTTTAATTTATTATTTGATAGATATGAATCAGGGCCAAACATAGGATGGGTAGCTATAATTCCAACCTTGCTGGATAAATATTTTTTCATGATTTTAACAGGATATGTTTTTACTGAACATACATCGATAAGCGTAACATCGTCATTAAGTTGAGGTGCAATTGATTGAATCAATGATTTAAAGCTTCGAATTGGAACAGAAATAAATATCACTTTCTGCTTAAGAACCTCACTCAAACCACAAGTGATAACTCCAGGTATTTGATCAATATTTTGTTTATCATATCCATATATCTTATAGCCTTTTTGCAAGATACTAACCAAAACTTTGCCAAAACGACCCAAACCAATTATGCCAATATTATTCATGCCTTACAGTTTTTTAAGCCCTAAGAATAAAGTGAGATTATGCTTTAGGTCGTGAATGCTTTCTTGTAAAATTTCTAATCCATATAAATCAGCACAGGCCTTATTGGCTATTACGCCAGCAGTTTTAGGTAATTTTCCCTCAGATAATCTTCTTGCGGACTCAGCCGTATCATCTTCTTCAATAAGAGGTCTTGTCCAAAAATGCTCACTGAGAAAATCTTTGCATTGTCTTAGCGCCTGCTGGTGTGAATGTATTTCAGAAATATCGCCAACGTTCATCCCATTTAGGCCTAATAGATTTTGATCTACAGGTATATGAAACATTTCAATGATTGCGCATTGAAATCTNGCTAAAGCTTCAACGCTTTCTATTACCACACCTCCTTGAGCGTTCTCCATCGCAATTATNCCATANTCAGTATNNCCGTCTTCAATTCCCTTAAGTACTTCATGNGATGAAATTTGATAAATTATTTNTGAATCATCTAAACCATGATTTTCAGCAAACTGTTTAGCAGCTTGCTCTGAAAAACTACCTTTTCCACCTTGGATACCAATTGTTTTCATTTATTGCCCTTCTTTTATTGTAAAAAAAAACCCCGATAGTTAACCGGGGTTTTGAACTTTTAGTATAGCTTAGATATACCTGTTGCTACAAAACCCTCTCACAGGTAAAAAAATAATAGCCGCTAAAATAGTTTTTTGATGTTTGCAATTTCATATATACAATATTAACCATTAAGACGATTCGATTCCAAGACTATTTTTGTTTAGCTTGTATATCTTTTGAAACCTTAAATATTGTTTTAAAAATATTTTCAATATGTCTTAAATCAATATTATCTGAATTATTTGCAAGACGTTTTAAAATTTCATTTTCTCTGTCCTTGTGCTCAATCAGCAAGTTTTTATCTTTCTTAAGCTTTCCAATTTTAAGAGCAATTTTGAATCGATCATCAAGAAGGTTCAGAATTTTGTTATCGCATTTATCAATTTTTGATCTTAGCTCATCTAATTTATTTTGTGTTTCCATAAAAAAAAATACGACGACTTATTTGTAAGAATAAAAACATATTTAATTAATATTTTTAAAAAATATTTTAATTTAATCGTATATATGAGTACACAATTTAAACGAGTGGCCTTTCATACTATGGGCTGTAAACTGAATTTCTCTGAAACATCAACGATTTCAAAAGATTTTGTAAACCGAGGGTTTAAAAAAGTTGATTATAGTGATTTTGCAGATATCTATGTACTTAATACATGCTCAGTCACTGAAAATGCGGATAAAGAAGCTAGAAAATTGATACGACAAGCCAAAAGAACAAACCCTAATGCACGAATTGCGATTATTGGATGTTATGCCCAGCTCAAACCTGACGAAATAGCAAGCATTGAAGGAGTAGATCTTGTTTTAGGAGCAGAAAATAAATTCAATGTACTTACTGAAATTGACCTTTTTGATTTTGANTCTAAANCAAAAATCGTTCACAGTCCGATTGAAAATGTTAACATTTTTTCTCCTTCTTTTTCATCGAACGATAGGACACGAAGTTATCTAAAAATACAAGATGGCTGTGATTATAATTGCTCTTTTTGTACAATACCTTTAGCAAGAGGAAAAAGTCGAAGCGATACTATAGCTAATACCGTTATGGTTGCTAGAGAGGCGATTGANAAAGGAGCTAAAGAGATTGTTTTAACAGGTGTAAATATTGGCGATTACGGTAAAAANAGNGATGAATCATTTCTTGNCCTGATTAAAAGACTCGACAATCTTAATATTGAAAGAATTCGCATTTCCTCTATCGAACCCAATTTACTTACAAATGATATTATCGAATTTTGCTCTAAATCAAAAAAATTCATGCCACATTTTCATGTACCTCTTCAATCCGGGTCAAATAAAATACTTAAGCAAATGAAAAGAAGATATACNGTAGAACAATACGNAGATNCTNTCTCCNAAATTAGACAGCACATACCTGACGCATCGATCGGGGTTGATGTAATAGTTGGGTTCCCAGGAGAATCNAATGAAGATTTTATGGACACATTTAATTTTATAGAAAAACTTGATATTTCTTATCTACATGTTTTTACATACTCCGAGAGAGATAACACAGATGCCATAGAACACGAAAACACAGTAGATAAAAAAATCAGAGCTGAGCGCAGTTCAAAGCTAAGGAGATTATCTGAACANAAACTGTCAAATTTTTACGATAAACATATTGGTACAAGTCGACCAGTNCTTTTTGACACAAAAAAAGGTAATCAAATTTTTGGTTACACTGACAACTACATAAAAGTTGCTGCAGAGACCTCAAGCTTTGACATCAACACAGTCCATAAAATTGATTTGCTTTCAAATGAGAGATCAAGGGTATTTGGATCTCCTACAATTCAAGCTTGATTTATTTGAAATAGAATTTCATCCCAAAAATTTACTCTTGCTTGCATTGTCTCTTTTGCTGCTTGAGTAGCCTGTGACCATTTATCTTCATTATCCTTACATAACTCTTTTATCATTTTGAGCGCTGCTGGACCATGTTCATCCTCATCAATGCCAATATGTCTATCTAGATAATATATAAAAGTTTTAAGCCTTCCTTTTGTGTCATGATCGATTTTGTCAATTATTGATCGAAACATGTTTGGTATTACCTCTTCTCTTCCAAAAGTAAACATAGCAGCGACCACATGAACTGGCGCATTGTCTAGCATAGAAAAAGTGCGCTTGACAAATCTTGCAGCAGGTTTAGGTGCACTGGATTTTATAAGTGCTTTATCAACGCCATTGTTTAGACTTGATAAAAATTTCTCTATTGAGCGTGTGTTTGCTCCAGCCTCTCTCATGCCATGAAAATACATTTCAAAATGACTGGTATANTCCCCATATATATTGANATCGGTTTCCTCTTCNGTTACAATTTCATTTAGTAGTCTTCCTGGCGTACCTCCGCTTTTTGGAATCCATGGAATCTCCGTACACGTTAGTTCTCTTTGAAGAGTCTTAAGAATTGACATAAAATCCCAAACCGCAAAAATGTGGTTTTCCATAAAGATATGTAGGTGATCNATATTTTTTATGGATGAATATATTTTATGATTAAATAAGGCATCACGCTCACTTTGCGTGATATCAAGAATTCTTAATAAGTCATTTTTGAGAAAATTAAGCATAGGAATGTAAAGNGCTGCTTACTTTGAGTAGCTGTCTAAAGGAGCACAAGTACAAATTAAATTTCGATCGCCATACGCATTATCCACTCTTCGAACAGTTGGCCAGTATTTGTGTTCTTTTAACCAGTCTGAGGGGTAAGCTGCAACCTCACGAGAATATTTATGATCCCANCTGTCAGAGGAAACGCTGAANGCAGTATGTGGTGCATTTTTAAGCGGATTATCTTCAGGATCAAATTCTCCACTAACGACCTTATCGATTTCTTTCTTAATAGATATCATTGCATCGCAAAATCTATCAAGCTCCCGTTTCGATTCACTNTCTGTTGGTTCTATCATTAGGGTTCCTGGTACAGGCCATGACATTGTGGGAGCATGAAATCCATAATCAATTAAACGCTTTGCTACGTCTTCGTCGCTTATCCCTGTATCATTTTTTAATCTCCTGAGATCAATAATAAATTCATGCGCAGAAGTCTTATTTATTCCTCGGTATAAAACTGAAAAATCATTTTCAAGTCTTTTCGCCATATAGTTTGCATTCAATATGGCAATTTCTGAAGCTTTTTTCAATCCATCACTTCCAAGCATGGTAATATAACCCCATGAAATTGGTAAGATGCTTGCACTCCCATACGGAGCAGCAGATATTGCAGAGATCGACTTTGAATTATTATCAAGAACTGTGTGCCCAGGTAAGTAGGGTGAGAGATGTTCGGCAACACAGATAGGGCCCATCCCTGGACCGCCACCACCATGNGGAATAGCAAAGGTTTTGTGTAAATTAATGTGACATACATCTGCACCAAAATCTCCTAGCCTCGATAAACCAACCATAGCATTTAAATTGGCACCATCAAGATATACTTGACCGCCGCAATCATGAATGATACTGCAAATTTCATTAACCGACTCTTCAAAAACNCCATGNGTTGAAGGATAGGTGATCATTAAAGCTGACAAAGTTTCTTTATTAGCATNCGCTTTTTCTTTTAAATCTTTAACATCGATATTTCCTGAGCTATCACACTTGATGACAATAACATCCATNCCGGCCATCACAGCNCTGGCAGGATTAGTACCATGAGCAGATTCAGGAATCAAACAAATTGTTCGCTTATCGTTTCCTTTATCTCGGTGGAATGCTCTTATTACCATGAGACCNGCATATTCGCCTTGAGCTCCTGAATTAGGTTGTAATGAGCATGCGCTCAGNCCTGTTATGTCAACAAGCCATGCAGAAAGAGTATTAAATAATTCTTGATATCCTTTGGTTTGATCAGCAGGAGCAAAGGGGTGAATAGTGCTGAATTCAGGCCATGAAATGGGTATCATTTCAGCAGCAGCATTTAATTTCATTGTGCATGANCCTAGCGAAATCATGCTTGTGTTTAAACTTAGATCTTTAGATTCCAACCTTTTCATATAACGCATCANTTCAGTCTCTGAATGAAATGAGTTAAANATTTCATGAGTTAAAAATTCAGTAGAACGAACCTCTTTAAGNTCAAAGCCNNTTTCTTTTTGAATCTNACNATTAAAATGATTTGCGATTTCAANAACATCTTTATCNGTAGTGGTCTCATCCAGTGAAATCCCAATATCGCCGTTTTCAAAATATCTGAAATTGAAATCTTCAACACTTACATTAGACTGAGATTTTGGAGTAAAGCGTATCGTATCAAAAAANTGATCATGGACTATTGAATGGCCCCCTGATTGAAGCGCAGAAGCAAGTTGACGGGCTTTTCTGTGAANTTCANTTGCAATTTTTAGTATACCTTTTTGCCCATGGTAAACTGCGTACATTCCAGCAATAACTGATAANAGCACCTGCGCTGTACATATATTNGAGGTTGCCTTATCTCTTCTAATGTGCTGTTCACGAGTTTGCAATGCCATTCTTAAGGCTTGATCGTCATTTGAGTCTTTNGATATTCCAATAATCCTTCCTGGCATTTTTCTTTTGAAAGTTTCCTTCGCAGCTAAAAAAGCGGCATGAGGCCCTCCGAAACCAACTGGAACTCCAAATCTTTGTGAGCTTCCTACAGCAATATCGGCACCAAAATAACCTGGCTCTGTTATCAAGGCTAGACTCAATAGGTCCGTTGCAACTGCAACATATGCTCCTGATTCATGTGCGGTATTACAAAAATCTTTAAAATTAAAAACTCTACCATCAGATGTGGGGCACTGAATCAAGCAACCAAAAGACTCATCGTTAAATCTAAAATCATTTATAGTAGATAGAGTAATCTGAATACCCATTGGTTCGGCTCTGGTCTTGAGGACATCAATAGTTTGCGGGTGGCAATCATCTGCAACAAGAAAGACATTTCCATTTTTTGAATTGCGATACATTAATACCATTGCTTCAGCAGCAGCGGTAGCTTCATCGAGCAGAGAAGCATTTGAAATTTCTAAACCTGTCATATCTGTAACCATAGTTTGAAAATTTAAAAGTGCCTCAAGCCTGCCTTGAGAAATCTCTGCTTGATATGGTGTATATGCNGTATACCACCCCGGATTTTCAAGTATGTTTCTCAAAATAACTGGTGGGGTTATTGTGCCATAATATCCCATACCGATATATGTTNTTACNACNTTNTTTTTATCAGCTAAGCTTTTGATTTTTTTTAAAAATTCAAATTCACTAAGACCTGGACCAACCTCTAAACTTTCCTTTGAGAGTATATTGTTTGGAATGGTACTTTGAATTAGATCATCAATAGATGAAAAACCTAGATAAGAAAGCATATCGCTCACTTCGCTATCTGATGGACCTATATGTCTTTTTGTGAAACTCATAAGGAAAGTATAATTTTTCTAAGAATATTTAATTTAAAACTTATAGATACAAATAAGTTCCAAGCTATCACAAAAACAAATTTTACAGCTTGCTTACATATTTATCTAATTTAATATCTCTTTGTGATAGGTAGTCTAGAAGATAATCAGTACAGCGCAATTCTTTCCCAACTAGCTCTGGTGGAAATACCCCAACATCGCCAAATAGACCTTGAGCAATCATGTTAACGGTAGCAGTTGCCGTAAATCCTGTAGTTCTAGACATTGATGTAAACCCTGTTTTGCTGTCATATTCATCATGCAAATTGTATTCTATCCTGACGCTCTTCTCTTGAATTATGATTTTCATGATAGTTACCTCAGGCTCTCTTTCTTCTAGTCGCCACGCATCAAAGAGTTCGTTGGATGTCTGCTCTATTCTTTCTTCATCAAACTTTCCAGCGTTTCTGTAATTTGCCATTAACGCAGCATGTCCTGCATATCGGAGGGTTTTTTCTTTCATATTTCTGATGTGACTCATTGTGATTAAAATGGACCTGAGTCCATCTGTGTTAAAGGCCTCTAAGGTTCCTAGCTTTTCAAAATACATATCTTCAATCTCAGATAATGCTGGCCTAGTTATTTGTTTTCCGTCAACTACCATTCTGGCTGGCCTTGTATATTCTTCAATTACATCTATGGGTGAAAATGGAGCTTTATAATTAAATGGAGGTTTAGGATTTTTTGGAAGGCCGCCAACGTAATATTCAAATGAATCAATTTCTCCTTGCGCATCATGCAGGCCAAGAAGAAAGTTTGGGATGCCAGGGGCTAGGCCTGCATCTACAATTGCAGTAACACCTTTTTTTATGGCCAATTCATTTAAATCCAAAAAATTTTCATTTGAAAAGGAAATATCAACAACGTTTTTACCATGATTAATAATTGTTTTTAGCGCATTGAAGCCAAGAAATCCTGGCACAGCGAGAAGAACTAAATCAGCATCATCAATGAATCCGCGGATATCGTTTTCATTTTGCACATCGAATTGATAGGTAGCGATTGAGGGTGCTAAAGCTGAAATAGACTTAAGAGCCGCAGCATTAAAATCCCCAACGCTTACCTGATGGTCATTAGAAAGATCATAAGCCATAGCTCTGCCGATCATCCCAGCACCAATTTGTGCTACTTTAGCCATCAGAAAGAATATTTCTAATCATCGATTGAAAATGGTATACACCGGTTTCATTTTCTGGTGAAAGTCTCCCAACATCGTACCCTTGAGACTCTAAGCCTTTCTGTACGCTTTCACAGATCTGTATATCTTCTCGCTGCACCAGTTCGCTAAATTCAGCGTCTTTTTCAATATTAGATGTTTCCGAATTTTCAAAGTGATAATCAAAATGAACTACGCAAGATCG
This sequence comes from Fidelibacterota bacterium, assembly GCA_002724475.1. Classification (GTDB taxonomy): domain Bacteria; phylum Fidelibacterota; class Marinisomatia; order Marinisomatales; family TCS55; genus TMED108. The sequence continues at coordinate 25,004 of PBOO01000030.1, forward strand.
TGATGTTGTAGGCTCAACAATATTTGTTTGCAATCGTCCAGGTGCGATGTTGAGAATGATATTTGGAAAAATTGTAAAATAATAAGCTTTATTTTCATCAGCGCTCTTGACTGATCCATAGGGACTCAAATCATTTTCAAGTGGGCACCACTGTAATGAGAAATATTTGAAGAGCTCTGTCTTGTATTGTTTGTAATCGATGACCTGGTTCAGTTTTGGATGGACGAAGGGAATATGAAATCCCTCTAAAAAATTGTCCATATAGACCTTCCAATTACAAGCTATTTCATAGGACTCTCGAAAGACAAACTTATATTGAGTTACATCAAGTGGCGCTATTAAATCTTTAATTTTGTTTAATCTTGAGCCTATGTCATTTGGATTTTTAGAAAGGTTTACGAACACTTGACCCATCCATTCACAAACGCCCACTTCAACCATTCCAAAGTTGTCTTTTTTCAAAATTGATTCATCAAAGCCCCTAGCATTTTTTAATTCACCATCAAGTTTATAAACCCATCCGTGATATTTACATTGAAGCGAATTTGTATTGCAGTTTTCATAAGCTAGCGGGCCGCCTCTATGTTGACATACGTTGTAAAAAGCTTTAAGAGTTTTGTCATGTTGACAAACTACTACAATAGGATTATTTGCAACTTCTGATACAAGAACATCACCAGGCTTTTTGATTCTTGATCTTGAACCAATCAATTGCCACTCTTTAAGAAAAATATCTCTTTTTTCAACCTCTAAAAAACGATTCTCAAAATACCATTCTGATGGCATTGTCTCTTGGTGTTCACTTGCTAAGTTTTTCAAAACTTAATCTCGCAGAAAAGGTCTAGTTAAACAAGTTGGTCCCCCTGCTCCTTTAATTGATATTTCTGAACCATCATATAAATGAACAATGACTCCAGCATCAATCAGCCGATTTTCTGTTACGGGGTTACCTCTAAGCATTAATACTTCTTTTGGAGCAATCGCCAATACATTACAACCCATTGACCCATACTCTTCATCTGGAACTTCAATGAGCTCAATTTTTCTATTTAAAAGATATTCCCTAAACTCGACTGGTAGTAAGCGCGAGTACACTACATATAAATTTTCATCGATAGGGCTCACATTGCTCATTAGATGAAGACAATCAGAAGAACCTGTCCAATGGGGAAGGTGCACGGGTATGATTTCATCGACATCATCTTCTAAAATCTTTCCAAGCTGACGAATGCCTTCCATATTGGTTCGATATCCAACACCCACTGCTAACGTTTTCTCATTTATCCAAACAACATCACCTCCCTCTACTTTACCAGGGGCTGTGATCTTACCCGCGATGGGTATCCCTATTGAGGTAAAATAGCTTGAAATTTCTTCNGGTTCTGGTTTTCGTAATTCCTTGCCCATNAGGCACAAAATAACACCTGAATTTGAAACGATACATGGATCATGGGTGTAAATAGAATCAAGAGTAGTTGTATTGTTTGATGGNAATTCATGAATATCAATATCAAAACTTTTTAAAATATTATAAAAGTTTTCATAGTCCTTTACAGCTTGTTCAAAAACAGGCTTACCATAATAATTCAGCTTATCGGACTGTTGATCAATGTTTGACTGATTTATATACGCACATTCGGGTCGCTTAATCAAAACCCGGCGTATTCTTCCAGACATATTTTGACAACCAAATTCTTTATTCAAAATCTCCTCCGCACCATTTTACAATCATATTTGCAACAATCTCTGTTGATGATAAAATTTCATTAATTTCAATATACTCGTCTGCTGCATGAGCCAATCTTACATCGCCAGGCCCAAACAGAACGCTTGGAATATTAGCATGGTTTGTAAAGAGCCGCAAGTCCGAACCATAGGTTACTCCTTCAATGACCGACTCTTTTTTCAACACACTTTTATAAGNATCGCTTAAAGTTTTGATTAAAGTATGGTCAACCTGAGTTTGGCCTGATTCAAATTGACCTTCGAACCATTCAACCACTGGTGGGTTATTTTTGAGCCAAGTATCCTTGCTTGAGAATTCTTCGATGTGATTTTCAAATTCTTTTCGTGCGTTTTCATTGGATTCACCAGGGAATACGCCAAGCCTGCCTTCAGCAATAACAGATTCAGCTACGGTCGAGTGCCATTGACCTCCTGTTATTGTTCCGATGTTGATTGGGGCGACCCTTTCCTTTGATGCGTAAAATTCTACATCGTAGACATCATGCCGGTGCTTTTCAAACTCAATAATTGAAGCGTGCAATAATGAATATTTTTCTATGGCACTGACTCCATCCCAGCGCATAGANGCGTGTGTTGCCTTGCCGGGAATTGTTAACCTAAATGTGAGCGCTCCTGATTGAATAGGAGACAGNNTCAATGATGTAGGCTCTAGAATTATTGCACCATCTGCTGTGTATCCTTTTATTATATTTGCCAAGGTACCGCANCCCCCTGATTCTTCTCCAACAACAGATTGAAAGATTACAGTACCATTNGGTTTAAAATTTAAATCTTTTAAAACTTTCAAGGCGTATAAACCGGAAGCTAATCCAGCNTTCATATCGCATGACCCCCTACCATAAAGCTTACCATCAACAATTTTAGCTGACCATGGACTCTCACTCCAAAGATCTTCTGGTCCAACGGGTACTACATCAACATGGCCATTTAAAATTAAAGATTTGCCAGAGCCAGATCCATTCCATATAGCAGTGACATTAACTCGCGAATCGGGTGAAAAACCATCGTCATTAAAAGCAGGATGGTGCTCAAGATCGTTAAAATTGACTGGTAATATTCTTGATTCCATGTCAAGCGATATAAGTTTATTATGAAAAATTTCTTGAACATCTCGCTCTTCGTTTGCAAGGCTAGGAGTGCGAACAATTTCTTGAACAAATGAAATTAGATCATCAGTATTGCTTTCAAGTGTAGCGCTAATCTTATNTTTATAATTGATCATTTTTTTTCCAATAAAAATAAAACGGAAGNCCAGCAAGTATCAAAAATATTCCTATTGCTGCATCTCTGGGTGCTTCCATTATTGTATTAATGGTAAGAAAAATTGANAACAAAACAAATATAATTGGAACCCANGGATAAAATGGTGTTTTGTATGGTCTTTCAATGTCAGGCCTTTTCTTCCTAAGAATAATTACAGCCCCAGCCGACATCCCATAAAATACCCAGGAGGCAAAAATTACATAAGTAATTAGTTGGTCAAAAGTCCCGGTGAATGTTAGAAGGCATGCCCAGGCACATTGCATCCATAAAGCATTCGCTGGTGAGTCATATTTTGGATGAATTACAGCGGCTTTCTTGAAAAATAATTTATCTTGCGCCATAGCAAAGTTGATCCGCGCACTAGANAAAATAAAACTGTTGTTTGCCCCTAATAAAGAAATAATAATTACCAATGAAATGATAGTTCCTCCAGCGCCACCAAGAAAGACTGAAGCAGCATCAGACATCACAAGTTCCGAACCAACCATTCTATCAAAACCCAAAGCATAAACAAGAACAAAGTTTAGAGATAAATAAATTGAAACAACAATAAGCATGCAAAAAATAAGAGATAGTGGTATGTTNCGATCAGGCTCTTTTATTTCACCCGCAACATAAGAAACAAATATCCATCCATCGAATGTCCAAAGAACGGCTACCATTGCAAGCCCTAGAGGGCCTACCAATGAACTCATTGGTCTTTCAGAAAAAAATGGGGTAAGGTTCTCAAAGCTTCCGCCATCTAGGCTAAAACCTAGAATAATAATTAAAGCTATTGAAAAGATCTTTGCGAAAGTAAACCAGTTTTGAAAACGCGCTCCCACCTTAACATCAATCAAATTAATNACNGTTAAAGCGATAATNGAAAAAATTGCCAATAATTTGATTTGGAAATCGTTAAAAGAAATAAAAAAAGCGCAATATTCTGAAAATGCTACTGCTACAGCAGCTATCGATGCTGTATTGATAACCGAAATCGCTGACCATCCATAAAGAAAACCCCATACTGAACCATAGGCCTCATTAAGATAAACGTATTGACCTCCTGCTTTTGGCATAGCTGCCCCTAGCTCAGCAACAGAAAGGGCACCAAAAAGACTTATTATGCCACCAAGTATCCAAACCAAAAAAAAGAGCGAGCTTGATAAGGTATAAAGCGCAACTGTTGCCGGTACCATAAAAATACCCGATCCTAATATGCCTCCCACGTTTATCATGGTGGCATCCATCAGGGATAGTACGCGTTTTAGTTTAGNTGGTCGTGACATCATNGCATAATACACATATCGCTATTCATTCAGAAAGNCTTAATTTATAATTTGTTATNTAAATAATTTTAATGATCAAAAATATAGTAGTACTAAGCGGAGCTGGAATTAGCGCTGAAAGNGGTTTAAAGACCTTCAGAGATAGTGATGGGCTCTGGGAGAATCACAAAATTGAAGATGTTGCAACTCTTCAAGCCTGGGAAAATAACCCTGAGCTAGTTTTAGAATTTTACAATCAAAGGCGAAAGCAAGCCTCCTTAGCTCAACCAAACATTGCNCATAAAGCTTTAGNTGAGCTAGAAAAAAAATATAACGTTACAATTGTTACGCAAAATGTGGATGGGTTACATGAGAAAGCAGGGTCAAGCAATGTGAAACATCTCCACGGTGAGCTAAGTAANGCGCGCAGCACAACGGACCCAACGCTTATCTANGATATATATAACTCAGATATTTCAATTGGAGATTTTTGCGAAAAAGGATATCAGTTACGACCNGANATTGTATGGTTTGGAGAACCAGTGCCAATGATGGAAAANGTAATAANATACTTTAGGTCTGCAGATATTTTGATTGTNATNGGAACNTCTTTATCNGTNTATCCAGCATCTAGCCTCATTCATTATGTTGACCCNTTTGCAGAACGCTACTATATNGATCCAAACGNAAATGAAAATTCAATGAGCAANGATTTTATAATNNTTCCCAAAAAAGCAACANTCGGTGTTAAGAGNTTAGTTTCTAAACTACTTCAATGATTGATNNTGAAATGGAAAATATAGCNCCTTNTCAAGCTGTNNTCGCTNNGGNTAATTATNTCATTTAGTGTNGAAACAAAAAACCCGCCANTTAAGGCGGNTTTCTNTTCGGNNNATNAGAACTTCCGAANNGTGAGCCGGGTGAGACTCGAACTCACGACCAATGGCTTAAAAGGCCACTGCTCTACCAACTGAGCTACCGGCTCTCCAATAATTTTTTNNTAAAAAACGAACCAAAATTAACCAATTTGAGTTNTGATTCATACCAAAAATGCTAATCTANTTTACCNTCAGNACATGTTGTATCAAANCCACCTCGAGTATTGTAAATCGTTGTTACTTTAACCTTGTTTGAATTGAGCACCTTCTTTAAGTCTAAGTAAATTCTCTTAGTTGCTCCTTCTTGGTATATGCCTACATTTCTAAAGCTAACAAAGTAGTATTTTAACGATTTTAATTCAATACACTTTCCACCAACAGGATAGTATTCAATTTTTACATATGCTAAATCTGGAAGACCACTAAATGGACAGACCGCGCTGAATTCATCTGTTTCAGTCATTATGTATTGATNGGGACTGTCAAAAGAAAAAGTTTCAAGAAAATCAGTNTTNATCTGATCTTCTCCTTCGAACTCGAAATACTTACCTTNAGCTTTAGGCATTANTCACCTCTATATATGCAACCTGAACTGCACGTTTCTTTAACTTCTATTGCTNTNAGATTTTCTAATTTATTAACAATTTTCTCCCAAATCCATTTAGCTAAATTTTCACTAGTTGGATTATCCAAACCTTCAATGTCATTCAAATAGCGATGGTCAAGTTGATCGTAAATTGGNTGAAAGGCTTTTTTTATATCAGAGAAATCTTCAACCCAGCCAACGTTTTCTTGGATTGGTCCATCCAAAGTTATTCGAACTTTGAATGAGTGCCCATGCAGTCTTCGACATTTGTGATCATCTGGAAGATTGGGAAGAAGGTGTGCAGCCTCAAATGTTATGTCTTTATAAATTTCCATTTTATTAACTAGGGTATACCCAAAAATTTATGTGTTTGAAGGCTTAGTCTCCAAAGGGGATGTTTGCTACAATACTCTATCGTTTTTTGAGTATTCTCTTTCAATTTTTTACCATCAAGAGGCTGGAGCGAGAAAAAATCAAAATCAAAATTTTCAAATTCAGATGGGTTAATTGAATTTTGAGGATACACNAATTTTAATTCATTTCCTTTTTTGATTTTGAGTTTACTTTTTCCTTTAGGGCTTACGCATATCCAGTCTATTCCCTTAGGAGGATTAATGGTNCCATTTGTCTCAACTGCAATTTCAAACCCTTTTTTGTGCAACGCTTTTACTAGCGCATCGTCCATTTGTAGAAGAGGCTCTCCTCCTGTACAAACTAAAAAAGGCTTCACTTTTGAATCTGAAGGCCATTTTAAATANATGTGATTAGCGAGCTCCCTGGCATTAGAAAATTTTCCACCACCAGGACCATCAGTACCAACAAAATCNGTATCACAAAAATCACAAACAGCACCTAACCTGTCTTTTTCATACCCAGTCCAAAGGTTGCATCCTGCAAATCGAACAAAAACAGCTGAGCGTCCAGTATGAAAACCCTCACCTTGTATCGTAAAGTAGGTCTCTTTAATTGTGTACATCAATTTGCGTATTGAATAGGATCAGCGATTCCAGCTTTTTTAAAGCCTTTTAACCTCAACGTGCAGGCATCACAACGACCACATGATATTCCATTTTTATCTGGGTCATAGCATGAATGCGTAATGCTGTAGTCAACCCCAAGGGAAGAGCCAGTTTTAATTATTTCATGTTTTCCCATATCAATTAAAGGAGTATGAATTTTTATTGACGACTTTCCAGTTACTCCACTTTTGGTTGCAAGTTTTGACATTGCCTCAAATGCAGAAATATATTCAGGGCGACAATCAGGATATCCACTGTAATCTAAAGCGTTAACTCCAATGAAAATATCGCTACAACCAATTGATTCTGAATAGGCAAGCGCGAACGATAGGAAAATAGTATTTCTTGCAGGAACATAAGTTATTGGAATGTCGTCAGTTATATTTGTTTCGATTCTGTCTTTGGGAACATCAATGTTGTCTGTCAAAGCTGAACCCCCAAATGACCTGAGATCAATATCCATTATTATATGGTTTTCAACTTGCTGAGACAGGGCGCATTCTTTTGCGGCTCCAATTTCAAATTGATGGCGCTGACCATATCTAAATGTGAGCGCGTAAAGACTGTAATCCTTNGATTTTGCGATCGCAAGACAAGTAACGGAATCCAAACCTCCTGAAAGTAGTATAACGGCTTTCTTCATTGTNTAGGAAAACTAGTATATAAAGACTAGTTTAGGATTTTATGCCATGTTTAACGATGTGCTCCATAGCATCTGAAAAACGATCTATCTCTTCTGTGGTTGTATAGATATGCGGCGTAATTNGGCAACCTTCAAATTCTGGATGTTTNATTGCNACAACAAAAATTTTATATTTATNCCACAAGTGTTTTGAGACATCTGAGGTGTCGATACCTTCAATTTGNACTGTAGCAATAGCGCAACCTTTGCCGGGCTTNAGNCTTGTATGTAACTTTATCCGGTCGTTTTTAAGCANTCGTTTCGCCCAACGATCTCTAAGATAAATNAATCTTTGTTCAATATTCTTTGTTCCTATGCCCTGGTGAAAAGTAAGNGCGTCACCAATTGCGAGATAATTTGCAGCAGGATGAGTTCCAATCTCTTCAAACTTTCTTATGTCTTCCATTGAGCATTCTGCTGGAGCTTGAAGCGGCCAAAGATCTGCAATTTTATTTTTACGAACATAAAGTAAGCCAGTGCCATGTGGTGCGCATAACCATTTATGCAAGCTGCTAGCATAATAATCACAATCCAAATCGTTGGCATCAAATTCAAAATGGGCAAACGTATGGGCACCATCAACAATAACAGGAATATTATATTTTCTTGCCATTTTAACAACTTTCTTAACTGGTAAAATTTGACCAGTAATGTTTATCATATGGCACATCAATATCATCTTTGTTTTTGATGTAATGTTCTTTTCAAAGAGCCTTACTATTTCGTTATCATTCTCTGCAGGTATTGGAATTTTGAATTGCTTCATAATGATTCCATCACGGCATTCTCGTTGTTTGAAGGTGTTGATCATTCGACCATAATCTTGAGTGGTTGTTAGAACTTCATCACCAGGCTCCATATCAAAACCGTTTTGACATATTTGAAGACTTTCTGAGGCGTTACGCGTGAAAGCAATTTCCTCAGGACTGCATTTAAAAAAACGAGCAACACGTCTTCTAACGGGCTCTCTTTGTGGCTCAAGAATTCGCCACATGGAGTATGCTGGTGTGGTATTTGAAAAATCTAGATGTCTCTTCATTGCATTTTGAACAACGATTGGAGAGGGGCTGACTCCACCATTGTTTAGATTTACAATTCCCCTATCTGCAGAATATGCTTGCTGAATTTCTCTCCAGTATCTTTCGTCTCTGGCAATGACCTTTGGATCTCCAGTTATTCCTTTAACTGAATCAAGAGCACGCGCCATGAGACTCGGGCTGCTTAGAACTACTGAGGCAGCCGCTGCAGGTTTCGCTATGCTGCCAAGAAATTGCCGTCTATCTAATTTGTTCATAGTTGCTCCAATGAATTAGTAGAGTTTACTAAAGCAATTTAAATTAATCAAATCGACGCGTACTGCAAAAAAGTTGCAAAGGAAAAATAAATGTAAAATTTTTTTTATTTTTCAACTTTCTCGCTTGCCTCCAATTTTTTTCTACATTTATATTGATAGGCCTCTTTTGGCAGGATTCATTATTGAATTCTTATTAAAGAGGCTGGCAAGTGAAAAAGTAATAAGGCTCTGGGTTGGCGTTCAGAGCCTTATTTTTTTGTTTTTTNAAAATGGGGGCGATCGGTTTCGACGGAATATGCGTCTTTTTAAATGGCATGTCGAGTTCCAGGATCTCGTTAATCCTCTGGAAAAACCATAAATGCCGATTACGGCTACATGGCCGCTGCTTAAGTAAGTGGCCCATCCTTAGCTTAGTACGCCTATGGCTTTGCTAAAGGGTGTCAAATTCATGGGCTGGTTTTGGTTGTGTCTGTGAAACCAAAATAAGAATTTAACAGACTGTGCTTATGATAGTTGAGTCCTCAGGACAGTTATATGCAAGATTAAACTGAGCGACTAAGCGTGTAGATATTTACTTAGATTCTATTTCGGACGGGAGTTCGATTCTCCCCGCCTCCACAAATTANATTCGATTGATAACCGTTTCTAATCCATTGATGATAAACTGGACTGCAATAACCATTAATATTAGGCCCATCATTCTNTCAATAACCCTCATTCCTGCAATTCCAATTCTTTTGGCAAGNAAGTTTCCAGCGCGCAGGATCCAGTAAAATAAAGACATGGTAATGATTACTGAAAACAGTAAAACTATGGTACTGTATTCAGTAGGCCCTTTTCCAGAAAGTATAACAACTCCTGTTATCGCTCCTGGACCAGTAATCAGTGGTACACCAATTGGGCTAATAGCTAGCTCATCACCATCTTTAAACTCATCTCTTTCGGATTGGGTTGTTCTTGATCGGCCAACTTGTGCATCAAGCATTCGTAAGCCACTGCGAAAGAAAATTACACCACCCATTATTTGAAAAGCTTCAACGGTAATACCATAAAACCGAAAAATAAATGACCCTAAAAGGGTAAAAATAATCAATACAATTGAACCNGTAAAAATGCCTTTTCGCGCAATCCGTTTTTGATCATCATTTGAAAACTTTTCCGTCATTGCCGCAAAAATCGGCGTGATCCCTAATGGATTTACTACAGTAAACAANGTCGAGAGACAAAACAGCAAGTACTGCATCTCAGTGTTCAGAATCTCAAACATCTACATTTTCTCAGGAGCNCTTATTCCTAAAATACCCAATCCATTGGCAAGCACTTTTTTCGTTGCCAGCGCTAATGCAATTCTAGCTTTAGTTAGATTTTCATCATTTCCAATAATTCGGCATTCAGCATAATATTTATGAAAGTTGCCGGCTGTATCTTGGAGNTANTTGGCAATAGTTTGAGGTTCAAGAGAGCTCAAAGATGCACGCACGACACCGGGAAATTGTTCAAGCTTTTTTAGTAAAGCTATTTCTTGACCATGAATCAATAATTCAGAATTATATGATAATGGTTCAATATTAGCTTTNCCNCTTCTTTGAATAATGTTGGAAATTCGTGCATGAGCATATTGTAGATAGTAAACAGGATTTTTTTCTGATTGGTCAGCTGCTAAATCTAGATCAAANTTCAAATGTGTATTAACTCCCCTCATTATGAAGAAATACCGAACTACATCAACACCCACTTCATCAATAAGCTCATCAAGNGTTATAAAATTAGCTTTGCGCGTAGACATCTTGATTTTTTCACCTCCACGCAATAGGGTAACAAACTGATAAAGTAAAACCTTAATATGATCAGTTTTGTAACCAAGGGCCTGCAAAGCAATCAGAACATCAGGGTANGTATCCATGTGGTCAGCGCCAAATACATCGATAATAAGATCAAATTTTCGTTCGATTTTGTTTCTATGATAAGCAGTATCTGGAACTCTGTAAGTTGGTTCACCGGATCCCTTTATAAATACACGGTCTTGCTCTTTACCTAAAGCTGAAGATTTAAACCAGGTGGCACCATCTTTTTTATANATTAAATCATTTGATTCCANCTCATCTAACAAGCGATTTATGTCTCCATTATCATAGAAAGTTTTTTCATTTGAAAACTGATCAAACGAAATACCTAATTTTTTAAGGGTATTCTTAATTTGCTGAAATATTTTTTTCTCAGGAACTTGTTTAAATAAAGCATCACCAGAAGATAGATTTTCACCAAACTCTGAGATCATTTCTTTTGCTATATCATTTATGTAGCTGCCTTGATACCCGTCTTCTGGAAATTCTGAAGGCTTATTTAGCGTTTCAAAATATCGCGCTTCAACAGATTCACTCAAAACCCTCATTTGTCTACCNGCGTCGTTAAAATAATACTCTCGGGTGACTGAAAAGCCGTTCCACTCCAAGATATTTGAGACTGCGTCACCTAAAACCGCGTTTCTACCATGACCAACTGTAAGCGGTCCTGTGGGNTTGGCGCTGACAAATTCAACGTTTGCTGTTTTTCCTTTACCATGGNCAGATTTTCCAAAATNAGAGTTTTNCAAAATTTGATNTAGCATATCATNGTAGTANTTATTTGAAATTNTAAAATTAATGAANCCAGGTTTNCTNACCGTTATTTCATCTATTTCTANGCTAGAATCGCCCATTGNCTCTTTTAGTTTTTGAGCAGTCTCNAAAGGATTTTGGGAAAGCTCTTTTGAAATCGACAAAGCAATATTTGAAGAAAAATCACCAAACTCTTTATTGCTTGATGGGGAGATATTCAATTTCGTTGAAGAGTAACCTAGAGTATCNAGCGCTTCTTTGAGCATANCTCTAATTTGATCAATTATCATTTTCTTCATAGGTAGTTATTTNTGCGTCGCCCCAGAGTTTTTCGAGGTTGTAATAATCTCTTTCAANCGTTTTAAATACATGNACCACAACATCAACATAATCTAAAATAATCCAATTCATTTTTTCNTAACCCTCAATTCTAAGGGGTTTATGNGGNGTATTNTTTCTNATGTTATCTGCTATAGCTTTAATCTGTATTTCTGTATCCGCTGAACAAATAACAAAATGATCTGCAATTGAAGTAATGCCTGACAAATCAATGCTAANGATNTTTTCTGCTTTTTTATCAGAAGCAAGGCCAGCGATTTTNTGAGTTAATTGTTTTGAAGATTTATTATCAGTAGGCACTGATAGCAATTTAATTTTTCAGATAAGATTTAATTGAATTTATNGATCTGAAATCTTTTCCAATCACTAGCGTGATATCAACNTCAGAGTTTGAATCAATAGCAGTCATGACACGTGCACTATTTTTCATATCAAATTTTAAAGCATCAGCGACATATTTCAAACCTGAGGTGTTTTCATTTCTTTGTATAAGAACCGTTTTGGTGTAATCAAAATTATCAGCATTCTCAGAGCGTACCACGTCAACACGTTTGTCACGAAGAAANTCTGAAAACCTTGCTGCTATTCCAGNTTCACCGCAACCATTTAAAATTTCAACCTCAATGTCAAGAATTGGATTTGCTTCGTAGATCTCGGTCGCAAGCTTTGGAACCTCATCTGTAGTGGGAAATGTCACTGCTCTTATAGGAACCCCGCTTTGACTTTGCCTTGATGAGAAAGAGAAAATAAATGCAAATAAAAGAACGGACATCACAGCAATACCAGCATTGATAATGCCCATTTGCTTTGCTTTTTTTACTTTTGACCGACCTGTTCTAAACAAGCTAAAGCGTGAGGATTTCTTTGAATTAATCTTTGCCACTATTTGGTATAAAGATATCTAGAAAAAGAATTTCTNTAATAGCGAGGATAGTTATTCATGGAAAATTTAACTATCATATTTTCCATAGGCTTATAATCAATTGACGTATTATAATATAATTTTGCACCATTCAAACCGTTCTGGGAATAAGGATTTATGCCACCCATGGGACTCATCAAGCTAAATTGAGATGAAAGTCTAACTTTATCGCTAAACAAATAACTTAATTGAGTGTTAAATGATCCAAGTGAAATAGACTGATTTCCATTGGTACTCATTGTCATACCAAAACTATTGGAAATAGANAGTCGATTTGAATCAAANATAGACATATTTCTAGCATGAGAAACACCATGGATNTTAACAGGAAGCGTTCGAACTGGAAGCTCAGATCTAAGCTGTCCAAAGCAAATGCTTGTAAGAAAAATNTATAAAGTAAATTTTCTAAACATANCTAANATTAAAAATACAAAAAGTAATCAATTGTTCCACCAATTATTGATTTAGAATCTATTGGTGATTATTCCGCCTCCAAGGCACATATCNCCATCGTAGAATACGACTGACTGACCAGGCGTTATAGCAAATTGAGGCTCAACAAATTCGACATCACAAACATCGTCTTCACAATTAACAATAGANCATTCTTGATCTTTCTGTCTGTATCTAATCTTAGCAGTAATNTTATCAATTGATGTAGGAGCATATCCCTCAATCCAATGCAGAGAATCCGCTCTCAATTTTTTGTGGTAAAGGGAAGGGTGCCNAATGCCTTGAGATACTATTAAAACATTATTCTCCAAATCTTTGTCTGAAACGAACCACGGATCTTGATTGTTGCCATAGCCACCTCCAATCCCCAATCCTTTGCGCTGACCGATTGTGTAGTAGGACAAGCCATCATGTTCTCCGCACATTTCTCCATCAACCGATCTGATAATACCAGGGCTTGAAGGAATGTATTTTTTGAGAAATTCTTTAAACAATCTCTGCTCACCAATGAAACAAATACCGGTACTATCTTTTTTGGANAAATTAATTAAATTGTTCTTTTCTGCAATTTTACGAACCTCACTTTTGTGCAATTCTCCCAATGGAAAGAGGCTCTTTGATAGCATTTCTTGATTNAGTAANTATAAAAAATAGCTTTGATCCTTATTTTGATCTACTCCNTTATGTAGTTGAAATTTTTTACCTGAATATTTTATTCTCGCGTAATGACCGGTTGCAATTTTAATGCCNCCAAGATCCATAGCGTAGTTTAAAAAAGCATTAAATTTTACTTCTTTATTGCAGAGTACATCTGGATTAGGCGTACGTCCTTTTGAATATTCCTCAATGAAATTCTTAAATACGTTATCCCAATATTGTTTTGAAAAGTTTTTAGAACGAAGAGGTATANCAATTGAGTTGCATACTGCTAGCGCATCCTTATAATCATCTTCCGCTGTACAAAAATCATCATCGCCCTCCCAATTTTTCATGAAGACACACTCAATCTGGTGGCCTTGTTCTTTCAGGATTNTTGCTGCAACGGAGCTGTCTACACCTCCACTAATGCCAACAATTATTGGTTCAGACATCTTTGAGNTCGCAAATNGCATCAATTAAAAATGAAACATCCTCAGTGGTGTTGTCACGGCCAAAGCTTATTCGAACAGTGGATTGGTTCATTTCATCTTCAACTCCTATTGCTTTAAGAATAGGAGAAACCCCAACAGTTCCCGATGAGCACGCAGATCCATTTGAAATCTCAATCCCTNTCCTATCNAGCNTTGCTAAAACAATATCATTTTTCTCATAAGGTATTGATATGCTACAAAGTCCAGGAGCGTGATGATCGCTATTTCCATTAAAGATAATCTCAGGATACTTTTTAAGTATGGTCTTTTTAAAATAACCCTCAAGATGATTAAGATGTGAAATCCTTTTTTTAAGATTGACTCTAGTTAGNTCAGCTGCAACCCCTAAACCAGCAATGCCTGAAATATTTTCAGTACCAGCTCGCATATTACTTTCTTGACCGCCCCCAATAACCAANGGCCTCAGCGGAGCACCTTCTTTTCTATANAGAAANCCTATCCCTTTTGGTCCATAAAACTTATGCGCAGAGAATGCCATATAGTCAGCTTGAATCTNTTTAACTGATAATGGAATTTTTCCTGTTACNTGAACGCAGTCNGAATGAAACAAAATTGAGTTCTCGTTTGCTATTTCAATCAGTTTTTCTAAGGATTGAACAGTGCCNATCTCATTGTTAACATACATCACAGAAATCATACCGGTATCATTTTTTATAGCCGACCTAACATCTTCTGGATCTACAAGTCCGGTGGAATCAACAGGAAGAACATCGTAGCTAATTCCAAAATGTTGAAGCTCNTCTANAACTTTCAGAACTGCGGGATGCTCAATTGCTGTAGTGATTACGTGTTTTTTCTCATTATANAACATTGACCAAAGAACAATATTATTAGCTTCAGTNCCGCTACCAGTAAAATAAATTTCCGATGAATTTGCATCTATCATTCTTGCAATTTGATTTCGCGCACTTTCAATGATAGATTTTGCTTTCCTACCAGATGAGTAGATGCTAGATGGATTACCGTAGTCTAACTTTGAGACCTCATCCATTTTTTTAATAACCTCAGGGTGTACTGGCGTNGTAGCCGCATGATCAAAATAAAGCATAATTTAATAAAAAAAAGTTCTAGATATCGTTTCTGATCGCGGCATAACGAACAGTATTTTGAAGGTTTTTATAGAAGGGAGGTTGTTTTGACTCNAAGAGATCAATGGTTTTTTGAGAATCGTAGTCAAACCTAACAACATCCCATTTAAAGACATCTCCAATAGTAAGAAAGGCAATAGANCTTCGAGGATCCTCATCGAATGGCAGACCGGTAGCTCCTTGACANAGGATTCTTACATTNTCTTTTGATTCTTCGCGAGGTATGTGTAAATGACCATGNACAAAAACAAATTCTTCAATCTCAGGATAAGACTTTGAAATATTATCTCTCCATTCAAGCGCTTCNTCAATTGTAGGAGGTATTTCATCTCTTTCGTACCAAGCGTGGGAAAATTCAACCCACGTACTGCCNACAACTTCCTTGTGNGAAGTAATCATACTCTCGCAAAAGCTTGTACCTGTTTCACCTATTTGATCTGCTGTCCATTTTTCATTTTCAATAATTTCTTTCAATATAGGGTCATCCTGAGACATACCCTCAAGCTCGGGGTTCTCATCATTCCAAATCTTTTCTACAAGATACCTCTCATGATTGCCTTTAATAATTATCGAATCTTTGTCTGACTGGAGAATTTTTAATATTGTATTTGGATCAGGCCCCAAAGAGAAATAGTCACCCAAAAAAATTGTCTTATCTACTCCTGCCCGCTCATTAATAATTGAAAGACCTTTTTCAAGCGCTGCTGAATTAGAATGAACGTCAGTTATTATTGCAAAGGTTTTTGAATTCATAGATTGCGAAAATACANCCTCTTGTTAAGTAGGGTCAAGTTGTCAATAAAATATATTATTTCTTGATAAAACTTGTACAAGCAAGAATACCTATTTAAAATCGGAACCTTTATGAATCAAAATTCAGTATTAATTGTTGGATCAATAGCGCTTGATTCAATTGAAACGCCTTATGATAAGAAAACCGATGTGGTTGGAGGATCGACTACATACAGCCTTGTTGCTGCTAGTAGGTTTTCAAAGACCTCGGTTGTTGGAATTATAGGAAACGACTTTCCCGAAGATGGACTCAATCTTTATAAAACTTATGCGGATAACCTAGAAGATTTAAAAATAGCCAAAGGCAATACTTTTAGATGGGGTGGGAGATATCACGCTAACTGGGATGATCGAGATACATTGCATACAGATCTTGGTGTGTTCTTAAACTTTAATCCTGTTTTAAGTAGCAAAAATCAAAAAAGNACCCACATTCTTTTAGCCAATATCCATCCTGGGCTACAATATTCTGTCATCTCACAAAACAAAAACCCTGACGCGCTTNTTGTTATAGATACAATGAACCTTTGGATTGAAACAACGCCACTTGAGTTGAAAAAAGTATTAGCTAGTTCAAATATTTTGCTAATTAACGAAAGCGAATCAAAGCTCTTAACAAAAAAAGATAAAATAAAAAACGCAGCAAAAGACCTTCTAGAGATGGGCCCTGAAATGGTAGTCATTAAAAAGGGTAGCGAAGGAGCGGAGTTATTTTCANANACAGAACGGGTCGAGATTGGGGCATTTCCTGTAAAAAAGGTAGTAGATCCAACTGGAGCAGGAGATGTGTTTGCTGGGACCTTTANNGCAGCTTTGGCTAGTGGAGACTCTANCCAAATCGCACTTTCAAAAGCTTCAGCAATGGCATCTTTTTCTATCGAGAGCTTTGGTGTCGATAGATTGGATAGCTTGGCTGATCAAGAACTACAAGATCGAATTAATTATCTAAGGGATACGGTTAAATCTTGATACCCGAAAAATTGAATCTTAATTTCTAACATTAACATATTAATAGAGAGATAGATATGAATATTACCAAGATAAAATCACAGATTTTAATTTTTTCAATTTCAGCATTTTTGTGGTCATGCGGATCAACGGTCGAATACACATCAGCAAAGATGGCGCTTCAAAATGAAAACTGGGATGAGGCTGAAAAGTATTTACTTGAAGCTCTCAAAGTTGAACCTCAAAACGCCGAGATCATGGTGCAAATAGGTTACCACGTGCATGCTCGAAAGGGACAATGGAAGGAAATGAATGAAATGTTCACGAGCGCTGTGTCGATTAATCCTGAAGGGAAAGCNTTGGGTAGACCAGTAAAAGAAATAACTCAAAATTACCGTGAAATGTATTGGGCTGAAAATTATAATAAAGCTGTAAGAAAGTTTAATAATTATAAAAAACAACAAGATAAGGCTATTTTGAGAGATGCTATTGATGTTTTTAATGAGACTATTTCTATTGACCCTGCAAAATCGCAAACCTATTCAATCCTAGCAACGTGCTATTACGAGCTAGGCAATATCGATAAAGCTATTGAATCTGGAAAGCAGGGCTATGAAATGGATCCAGAAGATTTTCAAACTAACTATACCCTTGGCCAAATACTATCTCTTGCTGGAAACAAAAAAGAGGCGCTTTTCCACGTAGAGAAATCAGTACAAATTGAACCTTCAGACACTGAAGCTGTGCGTCAGCTTGCNACNCTTTATTATGATAACGGTGAAAAGGAAAAGTCTGTTGAAACATTTGAGGCTGCTATCAGGCAAGAATCAGATAAGACCATAAAAGCAAACCTATATTTTAATTTAGGCGTGTTGTACATGCAGCTCGAAAAATTTGAAGAAGCTGAAGACAATTTCTTTTCTGCGTACGATCTTAACCCTGAAGATACAGAGGCGTTAAGCGGTATTGCGCGAACTTTTGAAAATGCAGAAAAATGGAGAAGAGCATCAAAATTCTATCGCGAGTTAATTGAATTAGATCCAGAAAACCCTGATCATTACAAAGGAATGTCAAGNGTCCTAATTAAGCAAGGTGATATGGACGGAGCAACAAAGTACTTTGAAAAAGCTAAACAGNTTGGGGGTTAGGCTAATTNAGCTAGCGCGATTTTGACCTCTTTCGCGTGTATTCACTCAAAGCTAGGTCAAATTTTTGATCTGTAAAGATAGGAACATAGTCTATTTTTTGATTGCCGCATTCTTTTCTGTACATATTTTTAAATTCTTCTACTTTTTCTTGGTAGGACGATCGGATGTGCCAAGGATCTGTAGTTATAACGTTTCCAGTTTCCATATCTTTGAATTTAGTTCTCGCATTGAAATCAAAGCTGAATTCTTGCCTATCCATTAAATGAAATACTATAACTTCCTGCTTGTTATGCCTGAAATGATTCAGCCCCTTTAAAACTCTTTTGGGGTCGTCCAAAAGATCAGAAATAATAATCACTAAACCCCTTTTTTTTATTCTTTCCGCCATGATATCTAATATTGATCTTATATCAGTATTTTTTCCAGCCTTGCAACCACTTAAAGAATTATAAATTATACTTTTGTGTGTATTTGATGTTCTCGGAGGTATATATTTTTTTATTTCATTGTCAAAGAGGATTAGACCTACTGCATCTTTTTGATTAATCATAAGATGAGTAAGTCCAGCGGCAAGCGATGCACCATACCTGAGCTTTGTTATAGTTTTGCTTTTAAAACCCATGGATTTACTTGTATCCAAGAGTATAAAACTTCTTAAGTTTGTTTCTTCTTCGTAGCGTTTGATATAGTAACGATCTGTTTTACCGTATAATTTCCAATCCATGTGTCTTATTTCATCGCCTTGCCCATAAGAACGGTGCTCTGCAAACTCGACACTAAATCCATGATATGGGCTTTTATGTCTTCCAACTAAATATCCTTCAACAACCAATTTTGCCCTTAGAGACATGTTGTCAATTTTTGCTAAAACGGAAGGAGCTAATAGAGTTCGTTCTCTAGGCATTTTCTACGAGCTTAGATAAGATCTCATCAATAGTAATATTATCTGCCTCCGCACTATAGCTTGGGATGACTCGGTGGCGTAGAACTGGATAAACCATTTTTTTAACATCTTCGATATTTACTGATGGATTCCCATTTAAAATTGCATGAGCTTTTGCTCCAAGAATTAATGACTGAGTTGCGCGTGGTCCAGCTCCCCATTCTATGAGATCGTTCACAAATTTCTTAGCTTTTTTACCAGGTCTCGTTGATGCTACAAGATCCACAGCGTACTCAACAACATTATCAGCTATTGGGACTCTTAAGACTAAATCTTGAAATGCGAGAATATCTTTTTTTGCAATGATTTTTTTTGGTTCTGAAGAATTCGTTGCGGTTGTTTGCTTAATGATAGATATTTCATCTTCACGATTGGGATAATCGATTAACAGATTGAACATAAAGCGATCGAGTTGCGCCTCAGGTAAAGGATAAGTTCCTTCTTGTTCTATTGGATTTTGCGTGGCAAGCACAAAGAATGGACTATCAAGTTGATATGATTTTCCTGCAGCAGTTACTTTTTGTTCTTGCATTGCTTCAAGTAAAGCCGATTGGGTTTTTGGAGGAGTTCTGTTTATTTCATCAGCTAAAATTATATTGCCAAAGATTGGACCCTTAAAAAACCTGAATGATCTTTTTCCAGATGATTTGTCATCATCAATAACTTCAGTTCCAGTTATATCGCTAGGCATCAGGTCTGGTGTAAACTGGATTCGCTTAAAATTCATATCTAATAGTTCGGCCATTGATTTAATAATTAGTGTTTTAGCTAGTCCAGGAACTCCAACAATTAACGTATGGCCTTTGCATAAGAGAGCAATTAATATGTGATTCAATACATCTTGCTGTCCTATTACAGACTTTCCAATCTGCTCAAGAAATTGAGTTTTCATTTCTCCTAATTTGTCTAGAAGTACTATATCTTTTTGTTCTGTCATAAATAACCTTTTTTATTTTAAACGGGCAGGAAATTACAGTTTCATTTTTGATGATTCAAAGAGATGTCTTGCGAACAAAATTTTGATTTGTCAAATTATTGGCCATGAAAAATGAAGTTAAATCATTCATTGATTTCAGTAGTTCTGAGATTCATAAAGCATTAAGTGAATGCGGTGCAGATTCGTATCGACTAAATCAAATTAACGATTGGATCTATTCCAAATACGTTCAAAAGTGGGAGGACATGGCTAATCTTCCAAAAGATTTATTAATGAAACTAAGTACACTTGCTCCTCTCCACCCCCTAAAAGAAATAAACTGTTCAGGGCTTGGAAGTGACCCAACTCAGAAATTCCTTTTTTTAACTTCTAAGAAAAATAAAATTGAATCTGTACTGATGAGGCAGGGAAGTAGGGTAACAGTTTGCATTTCAAGCCAGTCTGGTTGCGCTGTCGACTGCGACTTTTGCGCCACGGCGTCCATGGGCTTTAAGCAAAATTTGAGCACTGGTGAAATCGTTGATCAGGTGCTACAATTATCAAACAGGTCTAGCTTAAAAATTACTAATGTTGTATTTATGGGAATGGGTGAGCCATTTTTAAACTATCAAAAAGTTGTTGAGGCTGCAAAAATTATGAATGAAAAAATGAATTTAGGCTCTAGAAGAATAACTATTTCAACAGCAGGAATAGTTTCTAAAATCTATCAAATGGCTGATGATAAGCTACCATTTAAGCTTGCAGTTAGTTTAAATGCGCCCAATGACGAAATACGAAAAGTGATAATGCCATTGACCATAACTAATCCAATAAATGAGTTATTAAAGGCTGCTGAATATTATTACAACAAGCTAAGAAGATTTATCACATTTGAATATGTGCTTCTGGAAAATGTTAATAGCGATGAAAAATGTGCTCGCCAGCTAATACATTTACTCAAAAATATTCCCTGTAAAGTAAACCTAATTCCATATAATGAGATTGAATCAGANTATAAAAGGCCTAGCAATATNNCNATTAATAATTTTGAAAGGATCTTAAAAGAAGCTCCTTTCACAACAACTGTTAGGTGGAGTAAAGGAACAAATATCGATGCCGGTTGCGGTCAATTAGCGGTACGCGTGTAAAATGAAAAATTACGGTTCATTAGCTGACAATATTTTAAAGAAAATTAGTTTTTCCCCAGATATTGCAGTTGTCATGGGTTCGGGATTGGCAAATATCTCCAGTTACCTTGAGGGACCAAAATCTATATCGTACGAATCCTTACCGGGCTACCCGCAAACAACAATTCATGGTCATTCTGGTAAATTTGTTTTTGGAAAAATTGGGCANGTCAAAGTATTATTAGCAATCGGCCGGTTTCATTATTATGAAGGGTATTCGCTTGAAGAGGTGANANCGCCAATAAACCTATTTTCTAAACTAAAAATAAAAGATCTAATNATAACCAACTCTGCTGGATCAATGAATGAGGATTTTCCTCCAGGGAGTTTTTTAATATCTAATGGACATATGGATTGCACCTTTCTCAAAAATAGCAATGAACCNCAAGTGGTATCTGATGCAAAATATCACAACCCAAAATTNATAAAAATAGCTATGTCATGTTCAAAAAAATTAAAGCTTAAAACTAANTTNGGTATTTACTGCTGGACNATGGGGCCGGCATATGAAACCCCNGCNGAAATAAAAAATATGCANCAANTAGGAGGTGACGCAGTTGGAATGAGTACGGTTCCTGAGATTATCGAGGCAGGAGATAGGGGNATGAGGGTTCTTACTATGTCATGTCTAACTAATTTTGCTGCTGGTATTTCTCAAACCAAACTAACCCATGAAGAGGTTGTTTCTAATGCGAAAAAGTTTGACAATGACTTTTCTAAATTGCTAGAAAGAATAATTAAGAATATCTACAAAAATTAATATCCGATAGCTGAATTTTCACCTCTAATATCCGCGCCTCCCCAAAATCCAAGACTATCAATCATAATACCATTTGCCTCCCCAATGCTTCCGCGCTGATCCAAGACGTGGCCCATTTTTTGAAGGTTTTTTATAACCTTTTTTGAAAGACTATTTTTCTCATAATCAATCATGTCAGGCATCCATTGGGAATGAAAGCGCGGTGCATCGACCGCCTCTTTTATAGACATTTGATGGAAGGTTACATTTAAAAAATTTTGAAGAACTGTGGTGATTATTGTAGAGCCTCCTGGAGTTCCTAAAATGAGATATGGCCTATCTTCTTTAAGAACAATAGTGGGTGTCATCGAGCTCAATGGTCGCTTAGTTGGTTCAATTGCGTTTGCTTCATTACCAAGCAATCCAAACATATTTGGAACTCCTGGTTTACTTGAAAAATCATCCATTTCATTGTTAAGTATGAAACCAGCTCCAGAGACTGTAATGCCACTCCCGTATCCAGAGTTGATTGTTGTTGTTACAGAAACGGCATTCCCACTTTTATCTACAACTGAGTAATGAGTTGTTTCTTCGCTCTCTTTTTTAACTAGCTCCCCAGCTTTAACTTCTTTTGATGTCGACGCTTTATCACGATCTATATCCTTAACTCTTTGCCGGGCATATTCCTTTGAAAGAAGCATAGAAGTTGGAACTTCCCAAAAATCCTCATCTCCAAGATGTGTAGCTCTATCCGCGTAGGCACGCCGTTCAACCTCTGTTAGGAGATGCACATATTCCTTTGAGTTAAAGTTTAAATCATTAACTTCATATTGATTTGTTTTAATGATTTCATCAATCATATTCAACATCAGTACTAATAAAATTCCGCCTGAGCTAGGTGGNCCCATAGAAATTATTTTGTACCCATTGAAATTTCCATAGATAGGNTTNCGGTATTTNGATGAATAATTTTTTAAATCATTAAGNGAAATCCAGCCACCAACCTTATCCATTTCCTCNACAATTAACTCTGCTGTTCGACCTTTATAGAAGCCGTCGCGTCCATTTTNTGCAATNCTCTTTAATGTTTCTGCCAAATCTTTTTGATAAAAAACATCACCTTCCATCCANTTTCTATCNTNTCTGGTAAAGATTCTTTTTGTTTCNNGGTGCTTGCTTAAAAATGACTTTCTATTATTGAATCTTCGTGCTTCGTAGTCTGATANNTTAAATCCATTTTCTGCATAGTCAATTGCTGGTCCAATTAATTCACTTAAGGATATATTGCCTGAGCCATGATCTTTCCACGCTTTCAAAAGCCCATCTACTGATCCGGGAACACCTGAAGCGAAGTGCGTTCTGGTAGATTTTCCATCAATAACATTACCAATAGAATCCAGAAACACATCTTTAAATGCTGCCTGAGGCGCCATTTCTCTATAGTCAAGGCTAAAGGTTTTACCATCTTTAAAGCGAGCAACCATAAAACCGCCCCCACCTATATTGCCATTTGAAGAAGATGTGACCGCCAAGGTAAAACCTACAGCTACTGCAGCATCAACAGCATTCCCACCTTTTTTTAAAATATCAATTCCTACCTGAGATGCTTGGCGGCTTGTAGATACCACCATACCATTTTCACCATAAACTGGATTTCGATTTGTGCATGCAAAAAGAAGCAGGCATAAAAATAGGCTTATTTTAATTTTCATTTTTATTCTTTAGATACACCACTTTTCCTTCTCGTCTTTTATCTGCGGCTCCATCAAGTTTGCTTGGTAAAACGGTAATTAAATGAAGACCGGAGACTTCATTATTACCAAAGTTGATAACATTATAACCTTTTCTTTTAAGCATTTTTTTAATTTTTTTTCCTTGACGTGAGCCTTCTACTTTAACTTTTTCACCGCGAGCAACTATATTGGGTTGATCCACTGCTTCTTGAGCGCTCATTCCCCAATCAAACACCCCTACAATTGTCTTTGCAACATATGCTGGAATTGAGTTTCCGCCAGGAGAGCCAGTTATCATAAGTAAATTGTTATATTTATCAAAAATCATCGTTGGAGACATTGATGATCGCGGGCGCCTGTTTGGAGCTACAGCGTTTGCCAATCTTGTGCCATCATCTGGAACCTTTCTAGCAAAATCTGTCATTTCGTTGTTCAAAAGAAAGCCTGATGCCCATCTGTGTGAACCAAAGGCACTTTCGATAGTTGCGGTCATTGAAACTGCATTACCCTCAAAATCAATGATTGAAATATGAGTGGTACCCGATGCTTCCTCAGTGTTATCTGAACCCCATTTGGGAATTTCATTGTCTTCATAGCCCAAAACCTTTGAAGGATTACCCGGCGTTGGAGTTTCATTGGGACTAAATCTTTCTTTAGATCGTAATTTTAAATACTTTGGGTTTAGCAATGCATCTAAGGGAATTTCAACCTCATCTGGATCGCCAAAATAATGATCTCTATCTGCATAAGAAAGACGTTGAGCATCCACGAATGCTGTAATTCTATCTTTCTTGCTTAAGTTTTTATCAATGAGATGATCATAGATTCCCGCAATCATTATTTGAGCACCACCAGATGATGGTGGAGATGTGGTACAAATTTTTAAATCTCTAAACGAGCCGCATATTACAGGCCTTACAACGGTTTTATAATTTTTAAGGTCATCTAAACTTAGAGTGCCGGGATTGGGCTCTGCTGTTGCACTAGCAACAATTTCATTAGCAATAGGACCAGAATAAAAAGCTTCAGGACCCTCTTGAGCTATTCGCTTAAGAGTGTTAGCATATTCCATATTTTTTAAAATGTCACCCGTTTTTAATGGCGAGCCACNAGGGTAAAAATATTCTTTTGAACCNGGATTAATNGATAGNCTACCAAAGGATTCTAAAGCCTGAACAAACCCTGCAAGCCTTGGCGATACTTTAAATCCATTTTCAGCCAAATTGATTGCATGGTCAAAGAGCTTGTTCCAATCAACCTTCCCAGATTGATTGTGAGCAGTCTTATAAAGAGCAACAGCTCCAGGAGAACCAACAGCTTTACCGCTTACCCAAGCTTCTCTAAAGCTCATGACTTCTCCTTCTTTCATAAACATATCAATTTTTGCGCTTGATGGTGCCGTTTCTCTTCCATCAATAAAAACTAGGTCACCACTTTTAAAATCGTAGTTAAGGATGAAACCTCCTCCGCCAAGACCAGAGCTTTGAGGTTCAACNAGGCCTAATACGGCATGAGCTGCGATAGCCGCATCAACTGCGCTACCACCCATTTTTAAAATTTCTACAGCCGCATCAACTGCATGAGGGTTTGCAGCGCTAACCATTGCACCTTTATTCCAAGATAGCCTCTTTTCTGAAAAAGGCNTTGGCACTTCAGGCATTGTCCCGCTACAGGACAAAAGAAATAATGCAACTAAAGATAATTTCGTTTTCATNGTTGAGTTATTTTTGCCATTTTTTTTGGTAGGGTAACAATACTAAATATATTCCAGTTAACCAAAGTACTAGTAGAAAAATTCCTGAAGGTAGAAAAATTAAATATTTGACTTTTGAATTGAACCAGGAACCATCATGTATCGATTCAATTAAGTCAGACCTTCTATAGGCCTCTTGAATGATGATCCCTGTATTTGTGTCTATTTGTAATTCCCATTTATTTTTTGTGCGAACCTTCACAATTCCTTTTTCAGGTCTAACGTCCAATCTGTCGATGTCATTCCAGCCATTGATTTGAACATTCTTAGCGCTTTGAGCAGATTCAAGTATTTGTTCAAAGGTTAAAGAAGGAAGATTTGTTTTGGTACCCGTTTGAGTGGGTGGTTGAATCCAATCAAAATCCTTTTTTAACTGTAAAAAAATCCCACTCGAAAATATAATGAAAACGGGGAGAGCAATTACGAAAGCACCCCAATAATGNACCTTGCGNGACCACTTATTGAGATTAATTTTTTTTTTAGACAAACTAATTGCGGCGAGATGACAACTTTGCGAGCAGNCTGAGAATTTCTAAATATAGCCATATTAATGTCACCATTAANCCAAAAGCACCATACCATTCCATGTATTTAGGGGCGCCTTTTTCCGCACCTTCTTCAATGAAGTCAAAATCTAGAACTAGATTTAAAGCGGCAATAACCACAACACCAATGCT
This sequence comes from Fidelibacterota bacterium, assembly GCA_002724475.1. Lineage (GTDB taxonomy): Bacteria > Fidelibacterota > Marinisomatia > Marinisomatales > TCS55 > TMED108. The sequence continues at coordinate 51,105 of PBOO01000030.1, forward strand.
AAAGAGAATTCCCATATTTGAATTAGAGTGAATGAGCGGGACGCTTACGCTAAACCAGCTCAAGACCCAGCTAATTAAATAGACAAAAGCAATGCCACCAGTGGCGGCTACAATTCCTAGTTTAAAATTCTCAGTGGGTTTTATCAAACCAGAGATATAGGCCAACAGTAATGCTCCAAGTGTTCCAAAAGTTAGCATAACTGCTTGAGTAACTATTCCTGGATACATNGTTTCAAAAAATTTTGAAATTCCACCAAGCGCAAGCCCTTGAAAAATTGAATATGCTGGCACTGTATACTTGGCAAGATGTTGTTTAAAAATGGTTATCAATGCCAGAACAAAACCACCTATCATACCCACCATCATCAGTCCACCAGCGCGTGGATCGCCAGCAGAAAGGTTCCATGTGAACAGTGCGGCTGCCATCAAAAGCAAAAGAGAGAAACCNGTTTTTTGAACCGTTCCTGAAATAGTCATTGATTGACTTGCGGTCATATCAAACCCGCTAAAGGTTTTGGCATTTAAAGTTGGATTTCCTGAGCGTAACGAAAGATGTTGATTCATGAAAAATTCTCCAATTTATTTTTTATTACACCAATAAGCTTATCAATGTCAATGCGGTCTTGTTGTTGCGTGTCACGATGGCGCAGGGTAACAGATTGATCTTCCTTTGACTGGTGATCTATAGTAATGCCAAATGGTGTCCCTGCTTCATCCTGCCTGTAATATCTTTTACCAATAGATCCTTGTTGGTCATACACAACTTTGAATTCTGGCTTAAGTATATCCATTACCTTTCTTCCTATTTCAGGAAGCCCATCTTTTTTTACCAAGGGACAAACAACAGCCATAACGGGCGCTATCTTAGGATCTAGTTTCATTACAATGCGATCATTATCAGTGTCCTCCCAATATGCATCTGAGAGAACTGCCAGCATCATTCTATTCAAACCAGCTGATGTTTCAATAATNTATGGTAAGAAGCGTTCGTTGTTTTGAGGGTCAAAATATTCCATTTTTTTACCTGAAAACTCTTGATGTTGTTTTAAGTCAAAATCGGTTCTATTGTGAATTCCTTCAATCTCAGACCATCCAAATGGAAAATTATATTCAATGTCCCATGCTTCTTTCGCATAATGCGCAAGCTCGCCATCACCATGCTCTTTAAATCTAAGATTGGAAGTATCAATTCCGAGTTCTGAATAAAATGCTAATCGTTCTTTTTTCCACTCTTCTAGGGACCTATCGTCATTACCGGGTTTAACAAAATATTGCATTTCCATTTGTTCAAATTCTCTTGTTCTGAAAATGAAGTTTCTCGCAACAATTTCGTTTCGAAATGCCTTTCCAACTTGAGCAATTCCAAATGGCAGTTTTAAGCGCATCGCGTTTTGTACTAAAAGATAATTTACATAGATACCTTGTGCAGTCTCAGGGCGAAGATACGCAATGCTTGAGTCATCCTGAACAGGACCAATATGTGTTTTAAACATTAGATTAAATTGCCTTGGTTCTGTTAAGCTACCTTTTGTGCCGCATTTAGGACAGTTCATTTCATCCAAATTTGGCTGCTTATCAAGGGTTAATTCATCAGCACGAAAGCGAGCTTTGCACTGCCTGCAGTCAACNAAAGGATCGTTAAAAGCNCCAACATGACCNGAGGCCTCCCATATTTTAGGATGCATTAATATTGCACTATCAAGACCGACAATGTTCTCATGTATTTGGGTCATTGCTNTCCACCAAATTTGAGATATATTATTTTTAAGAGCTATTCCAAGCGGCCCATAATCGTAGACTGCTTTAAACCCTCCATAGATATCTGAACTTTGAAATATGAAACCTCTNCGTTTGCANAGCGATACTATTTTATCAATACTCATCGATCAAGTTCTTTTAATTCAGATTCAATTTCATCATCAAATTTTAGACTGCCACTTTTTTTCGTAGATGCTTCAGNTGCATTTTCTAGTAAAGGNATTTTAAAATATGCAAAAATNATTATGCCTCCTANGGCGCAAATAGCGATAGGAGCCAGCCAAGCAAAAATATTAAACCCTTTTGCTTTTGGCATTGCAAGGATACGCTGTCCATATTTGTTAACGTAGTAATTAATGATATATTTTTTATCCTTACCNTCAGCAACAAATGCAGCAATTTCTTTTTCCATNTCAGCGTTGCCATGCTCGTAAACTGTTCCATGAAAGCAGGACGCCATAAGNCTTTTTTCAATATCTAAAATCAATTCACTTTTGTCAGTTGCGAAAACCAAAGCGGAAAGACTAGTTAGGATAGTTAAAATTCTCATTTACTCTTTTTTCTACGAGCCCTTTTTTTTCTTGGGGGAGCTGAACGTTTTTTATCAATCAGCCCTACCGCNTCCTCAAGTGTGATATTTTCGGCTTCAATATCACTTGGTATAGAAGCGTTAACTTTTCCATCAGTAACATATGGACCGTATCTACCATCCTTAACTAAAAGCGCTTCACCTGTTGCTGTATGGTTTCCAAGGTTTTTTAATTCTTGNGGACCACTTGATCGTTTAGCGATGAGCTCAAGCGCTTCGTCAAGTTCGATTGTTAATGGAGATAGCTGAGGAGGGATTCTTCCATTTTTACCTTTTCCTGCCGTAACATAAGGACCAAAACGACCATAGTCAGCTTTTACCTCCTCATTTGTTTCTGGGTGCACACCTAGAACGCGTGGAAGCGCTAAAAGTTTTTGAGCCAAATTAACATCAACATCGCTCACATCTGTTCCTTTGGGAATAGCTTTCCTNGAAGACGTTTCTCCCAATTGAACGTAAGGACCATAAGGTCCGTTNTTTAAAAGTATCATTTCATTTGTTTTTGNATCGATNCCTANCTCTCTATCCTCAGAAATTTCCTTATCTAAAATTTCTTGAACCTTTTCAAGGGTTANGTCGCCAAAGTATATGTCAGNTGGTACGGACTTTCTATTNTCTCCNTGTCTTAGAAAAGGNCCATATTGCCCNACTCTAACCTCAATGGGATCNTCATCATCTACAAGCTGAACCGAGCANGCTTTTCCAATATCTATTTTTTCATCTAGCATCTCAGAAAGCCCGTTTTGATNTTTCGATCCAAAATAAAAATCTTTCATGAATGGAAGAGATTCGAGCTCACCTCTGGATATAGCATCGAGACCATCCTCCATAGTTGCAGTGAATTTACTGTCTACCAATGAATTAAAATGATTCTCTAACAATTGAGTCACGGCAAGACCAAGAAATGTTGGCGTAAGTTTGCTGCTTGCCCTAGCAGCATATGTGCGCTTTACAATGGTATCTATGATGTTTGCAAAGGTTGATGGTCGACCTATGCCTTTTTCTTCAAGCTCTTTTACCAAAGACGCTTCTGTAAATCGCGCAGGAGGTTTTGTAGAATGCTCATTGGCTTCAAGTGAAGAGCANCTAAGAGATTGTTTTTTTCCCATTTTAGGTAAAATATTCTCTTTGCTTTCATTGTTTCCATTTCTGCTATCAGTGCTCTCAACGTACGCTGCCATGTAACCTGGGAATAAAATAATTTTTCCATTAGCTCGAAACTCAGCTCTATTATTTATAATTGTTACAGTAACTTGATTTATTTTGGCTGGTTTCATTTGTGATGCCAAGGTTCTTTTTAAAATCAAGTCATAAAGANTTGCCGCATCATCATCAGTAGATTTCTTTACTTTGTCTAAGTTTGGAAACTTACTTCCTGAGGGTCGAATTGCTTCGTGAGCTTCTTGTGCATTCTTAACTTTAGTAGANTATACATTTCCNTTTTCAGGAAGATATTCTTTGCCAAATTCATCCTCAATTTGTTTGCGNGCTGATGCCANTCCTTCATCTGACAGTGCGGTAGAATCAGTTCGCATATAGGTAATAAAACCCTGCTCATATAGGGTTTGGGCAGTTCGCATTGTTTTTCTTGCAGAAAAACGAAGTTTTCTTGCAGCTTCTTGTTGAAGGGTAGATGTTGTGAAAGGTGGTTTAGGGTTTGAGTTTTTAACCTTCTCTTCAATGTCTTCGATGACCCAATCACCAGCCTCTAATTCTTTTAACAGTTCATTGCCTTGGTTTTCTGTTAAAAGGAATACTTTATCATTATTAAGCTTTCCAGTAAAGGGGTCAAAATCTTTTCCGCTTGCTATACGTTTTTCATCGACNTTGAAGAGAGTAGCGCTGAAAGTATCTTTATCNATCTCAAAATCAGCTTTTAAATCAAAATAGATAGCTGGGATAAACTTTTGACGAAGACGCTCGCGGTCAATNAGTATTTTAAGAGCTGCAGATTGAACGCGTCCAGCAGAGAGATTGACTTTCACAAAGTTCATATTGCTTTGNAGCGTACTCCAGAGAACAGGAGAAATTTTATAACCAAACAGTCTATCAACAATTCTTCTTGTGGTTGCGGCTTTTACCAGATCGTTATCAATTTCTTTTCTTTCTTCTAAACCTGTTTGGACACCTTGTTTTGTTATTTCNGTAAATTGAACTCTGGATATTTTAGATTTATCGATTTCGGATGCAATNTCTGCAGCAATCGCTTCTCCTTCTCTATCTGAATCAGTTGCAATTATAACTTCCGGAGCTGACTTTGATATCTTCTTTAATTCATTTACCAGCTTTTTTTTATCTTCAATGATTTCATCTTCAATCGCAAAATCATTTTCTATATCGACCGATAATCTTTCTCTAGGTAGCTGTTTAATATGACCAATGGTTGACATGACCTCATAAGCACCCTCAAGATATTTTGAAATTGTTTTAGCTTTTGATGGCGATTCTACAATAATTAATGGTTTCACTATTTGNCTTCTCTTTTTTTAAAATTTTCTGCGCGCGAATTTAATCTTAAAATGCATAATCAAAAGGATAAAGACTTTAGATGGGAAAGAATTGANNCCATTGCTACTTTTTGCTGATCGCCGGTTGTTAAATCCTTTAATTCAATCTGACTCTTTTCTAATTCATTCTCACCAATGATNATTGCATAATTTGCGCGCATTTTGTTTGCTTCACGAAGCTGAGCTTTCATGGACCGCCTTAGCATATCATAGTCGCATGGTATATGATTTTCTCTTAAAAGTTCAGCTAGCTCAACAACCTTAACTCTTACTTTTTCTCCTAGACCAACAATGTACAGTTTAATTTTATTTTCATCGAATTCTTGAGCCGAGGCCAGCAAAATTCTTTCAATACCAGCAGCAAAACCTATACCTGGTGTAGNTTTTCCTCCTATCATTTCAACCAATCCATCATATCTACCGCCTCCGCAAAGAGCGTCTTGAGCACCTAAAGAGGATGACAGAATTTCAAAGGTTGTCCTTGAATAATAATCAAGACCCCTAACAAGATTATGGTCAATTTCAAACTTTATACCCATTGCATCGAGAAAGTTGCAAAGCTCAGTAAAATGCGCCTTGTCATCTGGCGTCCAATAATCTGATATGCTTGGAGCATTTTGCATCAATTTAATTTCTTCCTCAGATTTTGAATCTAAAATTCGTAATGGGTTTTTTTTAAATCTTACTTTACTGGTTTCTGATAAACTGTCAAAATGAGGTTTTAAAAAGATTTTTAATTCCTCCTTAAAATTTGCTCTGCAAACATCTGAACCAATTGAGTTAATCTTTAAACGCAGATCTTTAATGTCAAGTTGCTTGAAAATAGAAACAGCAATAGCAATAATCTCCGAATCTATCTCAGGATTTTCTGAACCAAAGGCCTCAACTCCAAACTGATGAAATTGTCTGTATCTACCTTTCTGAGGCCTTTCCCTTCTAAATAGAGCATCTATGTAATACAGTTTTGTTAACGGCTGTTTGCTACCCAGGTTATGCTGAATATAAGCGCGTGAAACTGGAGCGGTGAGCTCAGGTTTTAAAGTGAGGTTTTCACCTCCTTGATCGGTCCAACTATACATTTCCTTTGATACAATATCAGTTTGATTACCTACCCCGCGATCAAATAATTCAGTCTTTTCAAAAATCGGTGTTCGGATTTCCTTATAATTATAGGTGTCCATTGTTGATCGGACCAGTTGCTCCAGTCTTTGCCATTTTTCAGTCTCTCCTGGCAGTATATCCTGGGTACCTTTAATCGACCTAATTTGACTTTTACTCATTATATAATCCGATACTTTGAAGTAAATCTAATGCTTTTTGTAAATATTCTTCAGGAATATACAATCTAACCTGACCACCTGGCATATTGAATGCGTTTAAATGATACGCGCTTCCAAAAAAATCACTTTTTATAAATGCAGGTATATCGTTATCGTTTAAAAAATCTCTTGCCATCTCAGCNTTAACATTACCAGTATATTTTGAAATAGCTACCCAATTTTTTGTTTCATCTTTCATCGTCATTATCTATCAAAAAGAGATGGTCTTGAAAATCTACCGCCTCGCTGCTCAAATTTCAGATCACTAAGATTTGGTGATTTAACATTAATTCTTAGATACAGTCCAGATGCGTANCCATTAGGTGTCCAATTAAGACTCATCTCCCAACAGTGCAAATCGCGATAGATTGAAAAAGTATGGCTCACTAGGTTTTGTTCAATAAGATCAAACCTAGCATTATACTGTATTTTCCAAGCCTCAGTTAATTGGATAGTTGAGTTGGATGACATCCAGAACGTTTTTTGTGCATTGTTTGGATTCGCGTTATTATACGCAAAGCTAAACGAAGCGTTAGTTGACCATAGGTTTGATGTGCTTGCGTTGCGTTCTTTTGATGAAAGACCTTCTAGGTCGACTGCTAGATTAGCACCATCCATTCGATTGTCCATTTCAGTAGAGTCAACTGGGTTTTCTGAAATTTCATTCATAATGTTAGATCGTGAACCATTAAATCTAAAGCCGGTAGAAAACCTTGCATTAATGAGCCGCGGAGAAGGCAGCCCGTTGACCATTCTAATTTTATTTACGCGCACATTATTCTCTTGGTCGAAATCATACCAATCATGNGTCATTGAAAAATCCAAATTGAGCTTCTGTTGAATATTGGCTCTAAGNGATGAATTTAAATTTCCCCATTGAAATTGCTCTGATACGAAATTTTTGTTTGTACTTAATCTCCATGAAAACAAATCTTGTTTTACTTCACGGTCACCATTGATCATTTTAGCTTGAAAAACATTATTAAGTGAAAAATTTACAGATTGATTTTCGCCCCTTGGAGTTCCTCCTGCAAGTGTTCCGGCAAACCTGTCAAAATAAACAACTTCTCCGTTATCTTGTTTAATGGCTTGGTAGTATTCAGGGTTTGAACCAAATACTTCTTTTGAAAAATCAGGTCTGTAAGAATACCCAATGGATGGAGAGACAACATGTCTTATGGCTTGANTATTTCCCAGCTTTATGGGAAAGAGACCATAAACCTGGGTNTTCATATTCAAACTAAATGATCCAGTAGTCCTGCTTGAAAAACCTAAAACTTCATTCTTATTTATTTTGCCAGTACTATCAATGAACCCTGAGAAAGATCTATTAACCCAATCAGATTTCAATGAAAGATTCGGAGTCACATTGAAATATTTAAGAATCTTTGAAGACATGTTCATTCCTGATGTGTGCGAAATAATATAGTCTGAAAAAGTTTGTTCTCTTCCAAGATCATCCGAATCCATTACCCATTGATAACCCATGGTTCCATCATCTTGCGTATAGGACTCAGTTTCATAAAAATACCTTTGATTATTCGTAAACCGGGACGAATAATGATAATTGATGTTGTTGTACCAGCGTTTATTTTTTGCTTTTGTTGGAAACAGTGCGCGCTGGCTGTGTGAGAACGCAATCTGCGGTAATACATTATTCGATATATTGATTTGCTGACCTGATCTTGTAGGATTCACATAGAAGGGGGAATTTTTGTCAATTTTTTGCTCAGCCATTAAGTCTCTCCTTGACGAAAGATTGACACTTAAACTGTTTCTGGATTTAGGCCATCTTTTTGAATAGGTAGCATTGGAAACCGCCTGCTGATTTAATCGCTTTTGCTGCTCTATNCCAGTTCGCCTATTGTAATCTCCGCTGGAATAGTAGCTTGCGTTAACGGAGGCCGACTGATTATTTCGTAAAATCTGTCTGTGGTTCCATCGCACAACATAATCACTTTGTCGATTTTTGCCCAAATTGAAAATATCTCTATCNGATTCTGGCGTTGATCCAGAAAATCTTTGCTTGGTTTCAAGGTCGAGATTTCCTGAAAACTTATACTTNAAAGAATAATTATTTTTTGATCGAACAGTTATTCCGTCACGATCGTAAAAGCTCATGGTTAGCTTTGTATCAAAGTACTCGCTTCCTGCCCAATAATAACCTAGCCCGTTAACATAACCACCCCATCTAGCATCCGTTCCGTATGAAGGCATGATCCACCCAGAGTGGCGNCTGCCCTTTTGATGGGGAAAGACACCAAAGGGCAATCCAAAAATAGGTATGTCNGCTATGTATAAGACAATAGGTCTTGCCACAACCTTGTCATTGTTTATCATTTTCATTTTATTCATATGAAAATGAAAATGTGGATGATCAAGTTCGCAGGTGGTATAGGCTGCATCCTCAGCGTAGAAAATATCCATATCTTGATTTCTTATTTCCTCTCCGTGATAATAGCCATCATCAGCCTTTGTCTTTCCCTGAATGACCTTTCCTTGTCTGGTCTCCATGTTGTAAATCATGGAGTCTCCCTTAAGAGGGTCTTTGTCCTCTTCAATCATTGAAGGCTGTAAAAATCCATATGTAGAATCTTTTTTTGACTGGGGAATGGCTCTCAAAAGATTATTGTTCCATTCCATATTTATAAATCCAGCAGCAAGGTTCACGTTGGTATAGTTAATATCTGCTTCACCGTGAAGATTCATATATTCATTGAGAATATCATATTCAATATCTTCAGAGGAGTAGGTCACTGGTCCATCGACTTCTGCATTAGTGGAGTCCGGTGTGTAGGTCCCCCGCGATCCTCCTTTAACGAAAATATAATCCAAATCCTGATCGTTAAACTTCATACTTATCGTATCCCCAGAAACAAGATTTTTACCCTGATAAACCGAATCCTCAAATAGATGGTATATTGTGGTTGCCATACCCTCCAGCCTTAATGAGTCTAAAGATCCATCTACAAAAAATCCTCGCAGAGTAGATCCGGTCATATCATCAACAAAACTTGCACTGTCAGAAAATACGGTAGTGTCTTTATCAACCACCTCAAACCATTCACGATTGCCATTTGTGGGTCGCGTGGCTTTGGCATTTTTGGGAATGAAAATATTTTTTAAAATATCTTCATCATATTCCAAAAAGATTTCGCTTCCTGAGATGACCTGTCCGTTATCAGTTATCTCAGGGTTTATTCGTAGTGTGGTTTTGTCGTTTTCTCTATCGTAAATAGCCTCTCCACACGTAGCCAGTCTTCCTTGCTCAACTATCGTAACGCTACCTCGTGCCGCATACGACACACCCTTTGATTCTGGAAATTCTTTGTATTCAATCTTTTGGCCACTGATGGTTTGATTGTCTTGTTTTAAAATTGCATTTCCGTTAGCAGATCCGCTGTCAATTTTAGAAAAGTAAAATAGTGTATCTGCGCTCAAGCTGTAGGTAGTATCCCATACCTGTGCGTTACTGTAGGCTGTGAGAAAATCATTTGGAGAATCAACAAACAAAGAGTCGCAAGTAAGATTTTGAGCCCCCTCTTTCATAGAGACATTACCAAAAAGAAAACCTTGCTCGGTGCGCTTATTGAAACGTGCCCAATCGCACTGCATGGTCATGTCACCTTTCTGAAAAACAACGTTCCCCTTTAGGTACTGCATAGCAACCCCATCAACAGTAATGTTCTCTAAAATATCTGCTTTTCTGAGCTTAAGGCGAGAGTCGGATTGAGAAAAAGAGAAAGAAATTAGCAGTAGTATGCAAAATTTAAATTTTAAGCTATGTGTTAATAGCATAGTTAAGCCATTGTTTGTTATGCGATCTCGGATATTCCTAATACGCGATTTAAGCTAAAAATGTTTCTTTGTTCAAAATATGTGCATTTTCTCATACCAATAAATTTAAGGAAAATCTTATCTGTCAATTGATGTAAACTTTTGCATACAAATTGGAGCAAAAAATGCAATTTAGATGGCATATAATCACGCTAGCAGTTTTTTTATTCGCTGTTAGCTGTAGCAAGGAAAAACAAACAATGAGCAATGGATTACAAATTGAAGATATAAAAATTGGTGAAGGCAGCGAGGTAAAGAAATTTGATATAGTTACAGTAAACTATACTGGAACACTTGAAGATGGAACAAAATTTGATTCATCTTTGAACCCTGGTAGAACACCATTTAGGTTTACCGTAGGTGCGGGTCAGGTGATTAAGGGTTGGGATGAAGGACTCATGGGCATGAAAGTTGGCGGTAAGCGCAAACTGACCATCCCGCCAGAGCTTGGCTATGGAAGTAGAGATAATGGCCCTATACCAGCCAACTCAACATTAATATTTGATATTGACCTTCTCGGCATTGAATGATTAGCTAATCTTCAAACTCCATGAATAGAAATACGATAGAACTCATCGGATTTGTAAGCGTAATTGCATCTTTGATTTTCGTAGGGATGGAGATAAGACAAAATACAACCGCAGTTCGAGGAGCAACNAACCAAGCTATCTCCGATCAAGCTACCGAGCTTTATCTTGCCATNGCAACAAATCGAAANNTAGCAAGCTTGACTGTAAAANTGTATGATGGTGCTTTTAGAAAAGATTTTGATCCGATNGATGATATGCAATTATTTTTAACAGTNATGACAGGCCTNCGNAGAGTNGAAAATATATTTCTTCAGCTTGAAGACAATATTCTTGATGAAAGAGCCTTNGATAGAATAGGTTTAAGTTTTTATCGTTCTAATTATGGCCGAGAAATATGGGACAGNAATAAACAGTTTTTTGATCGAAAGTTTGTTCCATTTTTTGAAAAATTATTAGANCAAGAATANTTACTTTTTTGCCACTGTAGCTCAGCTGGTAGAGCAACGCATTCGTAATGCGTAGGTCAGCGGTTCGACTCCGCTCAGTGGCTCAAGTTTTCTTTTAATTTTTC
>PBOO01000031.1 GCA_002724475.1 Fidelibacterota bacterium
ATTTCAGCAATGATTCTGCAAAAGCTTAAACAGCAGGCCGAAGAATATTTAGGTAGTACGGTAACTGATGCAGTAATTACCGTTCCAGCCTACTTTAACGATTCCCAGAGGCAAGCTACCAAGGATGCTGGTAAAATTGCGGGCTTAAACGTAAAAAGGATTATTAATGAACCAACTGCTGCCTCGCTGGCGTATGGACTCGATAAGAAAAAAGACGAGAAAATTGCCGTTTTTGATTTAGGAGGTGGTACCTTTGATGTTTCAATACTAGAATTAGGTGATGGAGTTTTTGAAGTTAAATCCTCAAATGGAGATGGTCATTTAGGGGGAGATGATTTTGATCAGAAAATAATCGATTGGATTGCTGAAGAATTTAAAAAATCAGATGGAATTGATCTTCGCGAAGATGCGATGGCTCTTCAAAGGCTAAAAGAAGCGGCTGAAACTGCGAAAAAAGAACTCTCTTCTTCAAAACAAACAGACATTAATTTACCCTTTGTTACTGCTGATTCTTCTGGACCAAAGCATCTGCACCTTACTTTAACTTTGGCACGATTTGAAGACCTAGTTAGCGATCTAGTACAAAGAACTGTAGATCCATGTATTCAAGCAATAAAAGATGCGGGTATGTCTAGTAGCGACATTGATGAAGTCATTCTCGTTGGAGGCTCAACTCGTATTCCGAAGATTCAGGAAAAAGTAAAAGAAATTTTTGGAAAAGAGCCAAATAAGAGTGTTAACCCTGATGAGGTAGTTGCCTTGGGCGCGGCTATTCAAGGCGGAGTTTTATCAGGCGATGTAGATGATATTTTGCTATTAGATGTAACACCATTATCACTTGGCATTGAAACTCTTGGAAGTGTGTCTACAAAATTGATTGAACGAAATACAACTATACCAACAAAGAAATCNCAAGTATTTTCTACNGCTGCTGATAATCAAACTACCGTAGAAATTCANGTTTTACAGGGTGAGAGAGAGATGGCAGTAGACAATAAGACTATAGGAAGATTTCACCTTGACGGTATACCTCCTGCACCACGTGGAGTACCTCAGGTCGAGGTAACATTTGACATTGATGCGAATGGAATTTTAAATGTCGGCGCAAAGGATAAAGCAACCGGAAAAGAGCAAAGTATTAGAATCGAGGCTTCTAGTGGATTATCTGATTCCGAGGTTGATAAGATGGTCAACGACGCCAAAAAACACGAAGAAGAAGACAAGCACAAAAGAGAGCTTATAGACATGCAAAATCAAGCTGAGCAATTAGTCTATCAAACCGAAAAAAATATTGATGAATACAAAGATAAATTGGAAGAAGCTGAAAAAAAATCACTTGAGGACGCATTAGAAAAGGTTAAGACCGCAAAAGATGCAAACGATTTTGATGCTCTAAAATCAAGTGTAGATGAATTAAATAGCGCTTGGAATGCTGTTGCATCAAAAATGTACGATTCTGTGAAGGATCAAGATGTCCCTAAAAATGACGAANCCAACAAAAAAGATAAATCAAAGAAAAAAGATGATGCTGAAATCGAAGATGCTGACTTCGAAGTAGTTGATTAANCTTTNCAAATTCTACGATTAAAAAAGCACGCTTTANAGCGTGCTTTTTTTGTTTATGGAACCCAGCAGGTGTAATTTCATACTAATTAGTANTAACCTTATTTAATAATGAAAAATATTTATAAACAATACGTCCTATTTTTTGTAGGATTTATTGTGGTTNTGTTACTTGTTCTTTTCCGTCCAAGTGTTTGGCAAGATAGAATTGATAAGTATTTAAACAACCAGCTTTACAAAAGCGGATGGTCNTTGAATAANAGCGTTTTTTCAGGTCATTTATTTACTAAGATTTCTTCAAGCGATNTCTTATTAAAAAGCAGCAAAGGAACTCTAATAGNATTTCCTCGCATTGAGGCAAGAATAAAAATACTGCCTTTGATATTGGGGAAGATAAAACTAAACGAGCTTTCAGTTTCAAAAGCNCAAATCACACCATCCTTGAAGCTAAACGAAAATCCCTCNAACAGAGCAGTTTTNGGCATTAAGCAAATACCCATTGANATAGAAAAATTAAATATCGATGGCAATGTCATTTTACCCAGTGAGGATTCAACACGGTCATATAGTTTTTTNATNGACGGTGGCNTTGTTAATGCAAAGGAAANTCTAGTTATTGATTTAAACGAGNTNANTATAATATCTAATGAATCATTGACAAATCTGTCAGTAAAAGGGTGGAAGGGTTCTATTTCGGATGAAAAAATTCAAATTGATCTAAAAAATGCAAGCATTAACAGCTTGGACCTTGGAGGATATTTTGAATATAGCTTTCTGGATAGTTCAAAAATAAATGGAAATATAATCTTAAATGAATACAAATTGCCTGAGTCCATATTTTCCGAGCTCCCACTACAGCCTAATCTTTCGAAAATAGCTGCCTCATTTACTTTTGAATCAAACATCAACAATTACTTTGGTAGGTTGAAAATTCAAAATGAACTTGGTTTAAAAATGGATGGGTCGTTTAGAATTGAAACTGATACCACGCATTTTGAGCTCCAAGAACTTCTACTTAATGGCAACAACACAACTCTCTCCGTAAAGGGTCTTTACGAAAAAAATGGACGTTTTAACGGTATTGCTAGGCTAGAAAATCTTGATTTTAGCCAATGGTTGATTGACTCCAAAAGAACGGGTATATCGGGATATCTTTTGCTCGATGGACTTTTTGAGAATATGCTAATTACCGCTCTTGATGTGAATGCTGACGTAAATGAATCTTTGCTTTTTAACAGTGAGCCAACTTCATTTTCTGGAAGCGTTTCGTATATGGATTCTATTTTGTCTATTGTAAATCCAATAATGCTTTCCATTGGACCTTCTAACATTGTACTTGAGGGCAATACAAATTATGGCAATAGATCGATGAATTTAGATGTTGAATTATCTGAAGCTTCAGCTTTTCTAATTAATAATTTCTGGTCAGACACTTTAACGAGTGGAAGCGCGACGGGATCGATGCAAATCGATGGAAGTTTTGATGTTTTGTCTTTAAATGCAGATCTAGCCATTAACAATTTTAACTACAAAAATATCTATTTAGAAAATTTTGAACTGTTTGCTAAGCTTGAAAACCTTCAAAATTTTGATGAAGGTGAAGTCAAAATGAAATTTAAAAATGGAACCTGGAATGAAATTGATTTTGAAAGCGGTAACGGACAGTTATTTCTCAGCGATGAAGTTATAAATATTTCAAGTTTTGAGCTGCGAAACNAGAAGGATTTTTTACAAATCAATGGCTCAATGCCTTCAGATACCCTATTGCAAATAGATCAGCTTCAATTAGCTTACAAAAACCATTATCTTATCAATCCATCTCAGCTCGAAATTATTTTTACAAATAATAAAGTATACATTAAGCCATTTGAGATTCACATAGACGATGGGGTGGTTAAGGGTTCATTTCAAACCAGTCCATTCGCTGGAAATTTAAAATTTTCTAATGTAACTACTGAATTACTACCTTTATTAAATATCAACGAGAGCGAGCATTTGAGTGGAAATCTTTTTGGTGACGTATTTTTNCNTGAANACAATTCNNNTGAACAAATCAAGTTGAATTTTAGTGTTAAAGAGGGTTCATTCAAGTCACAAAAATTCGATGATTTATACTTAAATGTAGCTTACCAAAATGGGATGCTTTCAGTTGATAGTTTGTCCCTTTTTGAGGGGAATAAGTCGAGTTTTGTTGTAAGTGGTAACCTGCCATTCCCAATTGATGATAAGATTAATCAAAAAACAGAGCTACAATCTGAATTTAAAAATTTCGACCTTGCGTTCTTATCAGAATTATCAAATGATATTCTCTCTAGAGTTAAAGGAAAATTTACTGGAGGGTTTTCCATGGGTGGAACTGCAAACAAAACTAGCTATAGTATTAATGGAAAAATCATGGATGCATATTGGGGAAGACTGCCACTAGGAACAGTAAGCGGTTATGGTGATTATAAAAATAAACGATTAGTATTCAATAATTTTTCTTCGCTTTACAATCAAAACAAATATGAAGGCAATGCATCTATTCCAATTGATTTAGATATAGCTTCAAAATCAAGGAAAATGCCNTCTTCTTCAAGTTTAGNTCTAAATTCAAAAGGNTCATTTAGATCTGCAGAGTTTATCTCAGCCTACATAACTGAGATTGATTCAATCATTGGTGAGATTGATATTGATTTTAATATTAATGGATCTTTAGGTAGTCTCAAAAGAAATGGAAAATTAGACATTAAAAATGGAAGTATTTATACTGTCTTAATGGATGAACCAATTATTGATATTGCCAGTGAGGCAAGGCTATATAAGAATGAAATGAATATAGAATCCTTCAATGGTTTAATTACCAATTCAGAAATAAAAAATCAAAACAATACGGTCAGCAACTTTTCATTAAATGGAAGCATTGATTTTAAAAATTTTTTTGAACCAAGATACAGTCTAAACGCAACTGGAAAAGATATTTTTTTCCGTTCTTTAAATCAAGATATTGAAAGCTTTGTCGATATTGATGTTGGTATTTTTGGCAAAGATACTGTTGATATCACTGGTACAATCACAGCTAGAAACGGAGCTATTTTTAAAGAGTTTAAATCGAGTGAGATTGCAGCTGTTTCGAATAGATCAGAGAGAGTAACAACGAATTATAATATTAGATTTCCCATTGAGGATACCTTTTCAATTAGAAATTCTCAAATTGATGCAAAAATNTCNGGCGAATTAGGAATGTCAAGGCTTTACAGTGATGAGTGGAGTTATTCTGGTGAGATTGAATTTATCGAAGGTGAAATTTATTATTATTTNGGAGATGTTTTTGAAAACCTTAAAGGAACCATGGTCTTTGATGGTCAGGGTTTCAATCCATTTCTTGAGCTATCCGCNTCAACCAAGATTGGTGACGCTGAAATAATGCTTGGAGTTTTTGGTCCTTTTGATAATCCGGAATGGAGATTTGAAAGTGACAAGGGGTATTCTGAGAGCGATATTTTGCAGTTATTAACATTTAATACACGAGTAGCAGAAGAAGGGTTTTCAACTGAAGGACTAGGAACCCAGGCGCAAACTATTTTAGGTGCTTATCTTGAAAGGCAATTAGAAAAAAACTTTATTAAATCTACTGGCTTAAAATCCTCTGGAATAATTCAGGATGTTCAGATCTCTGGTGCATCAGAATTNTTAAACCCTAATCAGGGTGATGAATTCAGTATAAATGCACGATTAAACCAAAATTTTAGCTTAAGCTACAAACGATCGTTTTCTCTAGAAGCGGCATATAAAAACAAGGTAGGCGTTGAATATAAATTAAACCCTAATTTCTCTGTCATTGGAAACGTTGATGAGACGGGCCAAGTACAAATGAAGTTTCGCGTTCGTCGAGTTTATTAGATTTAAATTAATGAAAAGAGCTTTTGTATTATTCTCCGCATTGCTGGTAACTAGCATAGTTATGAGCCAAAATTCGCGTAGCGTTATTGAAAATGTCACATTTATCAATAATGAAAAGATCAATAAAAACAAACTCATTACCCAGATTGAACTCAAGCCGCCTTCAGCGCTTAGGTTTAATTCTGTTGATTTTGATCGACGTCTTCTTAAGCTTGATGCAATCAACTTAAAAAATTATTACAACGCTAATGGGTTTCTAGAAGCTGCAGTTAAAGATTCTTTTCATACTGCTAATGGAATGGTCGATATTTTTTTCATTATCAATGAAGGAAAGCAGTATTTTTTAAAAGATGTAAAGATTAATGGTCTTGAATCAATTAATCAAGATCAAGTTCTAAAAAGATTAAGTCTAAACTTAGGTGAGCCTTATAATCCAGTAAAAATAAATACAAATCTGTCAAACCTATATGGGATGCTTGAGGAAAAAGGAAAAATCTTTTCAGTCGTTGATGTTAAACAAGTAATTAATGATTCTGTAGAGGTAGAGCTTAATATTGACGAGGGTAAAAAAGCGCACATTAATCAAACCTGGATAAGCGGCGTTGAAAGAATAGATTCTTTGTACGTCAAAAATGAAATAACATTTAAACCAGGTGAAGTATTTAACAAAAAACAAATTGAAAAAACAAAACGAAACCTCCTTGAAGTGGGCTTTTTCTCNTCCGTTAANATAGTAGCTCACCCCGTTGTAAATGTTGACTCTCTTGTGGATCTGGAGGTNCGAGTTAGGGAATTTAAAAACGTTGGTGAGGTATCTTTAGAGTACGGATTAGATGAAATTGAAACCGTTCCTGGGGTCAGGTCATTGATCGGTCTTGGAGGATCTATCAATTGGACAGATAGAATGATTTTGGGAACAAAAAATCGCTTTGAAACTGATGGGACTGTTGTACTGCCAACAGAGGAGGGTTTTATTTTTCCAAGATTTGGAATCGATTTAAAAATCTCCAATCAAAGACCTCTTTCATTCAAAATACCAACAGAGATAAAGGTGTTTTTTCAACAGTTTAAGAATTTTGGTGATGAATATGGTCCATATGTAAGGCGCTTAGGATTTGAGTATTCAAATATTTTCAGATGGAATCGCCAGCGTTCATTTCTAGATATAGGATTAACCTTTGAGCGCTTTGATGAATCCGAGGCCTTAAAAGAGGATATTGAACAGAGAAAGCTAAAGGTTCATCTCAACCAGGACAATAGAGATAATCCTCTAAACCCAAGAGAGGGTTATGTTCTAATTGCTCAATTTGATTCCTATGGAGGTCCATTGGGTGGTAATCGAACCTATATCAAATACAATCTAGACTTAAGGAATTACTATACATTATTAGATTTGCTAACTTTTGCTGTAAGAATTAATGCTGGCTTAATATCTGGGTGGTCATCTGATTACGATCAATACGAAAGTATTCTATTTGAAAAATTTTATCTCGGAGGTAGCAATACCCTTCGAGCAGTAAAGCCCTTAAGGCTTTTAACGAACGGAAATGATCAAATTGATAACGATGGAAACGGATTAATCGACGCTGATGATGAAAATGAATCCAACGATATTCCATCTGGTGATATTGCAATGCTTTTGACCAATTGGGAGATAAGATTTCCTATGCCATGGAGATTGGGAGGTGTGATTTTTGCTGATGGTGGTAATATTTCTAATGACTTTAGATCATTAAATACCAACGAGCTCGTTTGGAATTATGGATTCGCTCTTACGCTAAATCTTCCCGTTGGACCAATTCGCATTGACTATGCTCAAGATTCTAAAGATGCAAGCATAAATCAAATTCAATTAGGATTTTTATACGCATTTTAAATAATTTTATAAATTAACTTCCGNGCTCATAACAAATAATTATTTTTATCTATGCCAAAACAAAAATGAAAANATTTATTTATTTATTTACACTAGCNCTNCTTTTCACTTCATGCGATTATTTTAAATCTGCAGACNATTTTTTCGCTCAAGCTGAAAAAATGCGTACAGATGGCAATCCTCAAGGCGCTCTACTATCGTTGGATAAAATAACTTCTAAATTTGCCGATCATTCAAGAGCGCCAGAAGCGCAGTACCTTAAGGCAGAAATATTATATAGGGATTTACAGAATTATTCTAAATCTATCGCAGAATATGAAAGATTCGCGATTCAATTTCCTGAAAATAAAAAAGTACCTTTTTCTATCTTTATGCAGGGTTTCATTTTCGCAAATGAACTCATGTCCCATGACTCTGCGAAAGTATATTATAAAAAATTTATTAATANATANCCTAATCATGANATGATTGAATCTGTAAAATTTGAATTGAAATATCTCGGTNTAGGTATTAATGAAATCCCAGAATTAAAACATTTAACAGAGTAGAATTATGNCCGACTTTAGTTTATCAAAAATAAATGAGAAGATTGTNAAGGATTCAAAATTCATACCAAAATTAAAAGAATCTATTTCTCAGGTAATTGTTGGGCAAAATGAATTGATTGATAAGATTCTCATTGGTATGCTGGCTAACGGACATATACTCCTTGAGGGCGTACCAGGACTAGCAAAAACATTGACAGTAAATACCTTNGCAAACTCTATTAATACNAGNTTTCAGCGCATTCAGTTTACACCTGANATGCTACCTGCNGACCTTTTAGGAACCTTGATNTTTAATCAAAAAACAAGCGGTTTTGAAACNCGTAAGGGTCCAATCTTTTCAAATATAATTCTTGCTGATGAAATCAATAGAGCCCCGTCAAAAGTACAAAGCGCTCTTCTTGAGGCAATGCAAGAGCGTCAAGTTACCATCGGTGACGAAACCTTTTTGCTCGATACACCTTTTTTAGTTTTGGCTACTCAAAATCCAATTGAGCAAGAAGGGACCTATCCTTTGCCTGAAGCTCAGGTTGATCGCTTTATGATGAAACTCAAAGTTGACTATCCAGAGATGGACGAAGAGCGACAAATTTTGAGATCTTCTGCGAGAACTAACATAGCAAAGCAAAAAAAATCTACGATTACCGCAGCTTCCATAGTTAGAGCACAAAAATCTATAAACGACATTTATGTTGATGAAAAAGTTGAGGACTATGTACTTAGCCTAGTCTTTGCTACGCGTGATCCGCAAAAATATGGCTTGAAAGATATGGTCCAATTAATTCACTATGGAGCAAGCCCTAGAGCATCAATTAACTTGATACTTGCTTCTAAGGCTCGAGCTTTCCTTGAGGGTCGTGGCTATATTACCCCAGAAGATGTTAGGTATATTGGCAAGGATATCCTTAGGCATAGAATAATATTGACGTATGAAGCAGAGGCTGAAGAGTTGACCTCAGAGGATATTATTCAAAGACTATTTGATTCAATAGAAATTCCATAATGTTTTCATCTCCAACTATTTATTTTAAGTAGTAAATAATAGATGATTCCAAAAAAAATACTTCAAAAAGTTAAGCATATTGAAATCAGAACAAAGGGTTTGGTAAACGATTTGTTTGGTGGGGAATACCACTCTGCGTTCAAAGGTCAAGGGATGACATTTTCAGAGGTTAGAGAATACTATCCTGGTGATGACATTAGAATGATAGATTGGAACGTGACTGCAAGAAACAATGCTCCCTATGTCAAGATCTTTGAAGAAGAGCGGGAATTGACCGTTTACATTTTAGTTGATATAAGCTCATCAGGAAGTTTTGGAACGATCGATCAATTAAAATCTGAAATGGCTGCTGAGATTGCAGCTGTTTTAGGATTTTCTGCTATTAAAAATCAAGATAAAGTGGGTTTAATTCTTTTCAGTTCTGAGGTTGAAAAATTCATTGCCCCTCAAAAAAACAAATCGCACATCTTGAGACTTATAAGAGAGGTCCTTTTTTACAAATCACAAAAAAAAGGGACATCTATTCAAAGTGCATTAGATTATTTAATGAACGTCTCCAAAAGAAAATCCGTCGTTTTTTTGATATCCGACTTTCTGGATAGTAAATATTGGAAATCATTGAAGCTTGTAAATAAAAAACATGATTTAATTGGCATAAGGATCTCAGATCCTGCTGAAAAAAGTATTCCTAATATTGGTCTATTTAAAGGATACGATCCTGAATCTGGTGATGAATTTTGGATAGATACATCTTCCAACAAGGAAAGAAAATTGCTTAGAAGATCTATTTCAGAAAAATGGGATGATTTTGATAAAAAATGTAAAAAAAATAAATTCAGCTTACTTACTGTTAGTACTAGCGAAGACTATGTTGAGCCCATAATGAATTTTTTTCATCGTCGAGAGAGGCGGTCATAGCCCCCTGAAAAGAATAATATTAATTATATTCATATCCATATATTCTTGCTCAAAAAACAAAAGCAATGAATCAGTTGAGCTTATATCAATAGTTGACACCCTACAGACAACAATTGGTGACCCAGTTAAATTAAGCGTTCTTGTCAATCATCCAGATTCCAATATTATTAAAATTCCTGAAATTGAAAATAAAAGCTCAGTGCAAGTTAGTAGCATTGCAAAAAATATTGGTATAGGCAGTTTTACAGCTGATTATAACTTTACATTTTGGGATACTGGTCTAATAAAAATTCCAAATATTGGCGTTTTAATCCTTGATATGGATAGCACACTAATCGATTCCATGAATACTCAATCGTATTTGATTGATGTAATTTCTGTAAAACAGAAAAACCCCAGGCTCAAGCCTGAAGATGGTACAATTTTGCCAATTAAAGCTCCTGTTCCAGTGAAAAAAAAGGTAGCATCTGATTTAATTTACCAGCTTATTGCCCTTATTTTACTAGCACTTTTTTTAATTTACCTTTGGACCAAAAGAATAAATGAGAAAAAACATGAAAGGGAATTAGAATCTATTAAGGCCAGTTCGTATGAAATCGCGTTAAAAAAACTAAAAAAGTTAAAAAAGATAGATTTGACTTTAGAGTCCAATAAAAAAATCTTTTACGTAGACTTATCATTCATTCTCAGAGAATATATTGAAAAAAGTTTTTTCATTCGTACCCTTGAAATGACAACGAATGAAATAAAAGAAAATAGATTCCTATTGCCATTTGACGAAAGGTCATTAGATGATTTTCTAAAAATTTTGCAAATCTCTGATATGGTAAAGTACGCTAAGTACGATAGTGAAGAATTTAAAAATAATTTAGATGACGCGATAAAATTTGTACAAAACACCTCAAAATATTTGGACAATTAATTCAACTCAAAAAATTGTTTAAATTCGAAAAAAATTTATAAATTTCTCGNCCATTAAGGAGATTAAATGGCAAATACATCAGATATAAAAAATGGCGCAGTAATTTTACATAAGAGCAAGCGAATGAAAGTCCTCGAGTTCTTGCATGTAAAACCTGGAAAAGGGCCGGCTTTCGTTAGAACTAAATTAAAAGATATATCATCTGGAAAAATAATCGATGAAACATTTAACGCTGGAGTAAAGCTCGAATTCTTAAAAATTGAAGCTAAAGAGATGCAATTTTTGTATAATGATGAAGACACTCATATCTTCATGGATAATATTACCTACGATCAGTTCAATGTGTTAAATGAGAATATTGGGGATTCAAAGAATTACTTGAAGCCTGGAATGACCGTAGATCTGTTATTTGATGGCGAAGAGGTGCTTGATGTAAGGCTCCCAGCTCACGTAGAGCTAACTGTNACAGAAACAGAACCNGGNGTTAAAGGAAACACTGCTACTGGCGCTACAAAACCAGCAACTGTAGAAACCGGTTATAGTTTNCAAGTTCCGCTTTTTATTGAANTTGNAGACACATTAAAAATTGATACGCGTAGCGGAGAATATATTGAACGTGTGAAAAGTTAATCGTATCTTCTAATGTTATACATAAAAAATTAAGAGAATAAAATGTGGCAAAATAAATTAAAAGAAATTATATATATACTTGAAAACAGCGATGTAAATGAAATCGACGTTAGTTTTTGGGGTAGAAGGTTTCGTGTAGTTAAATCTGCAGGCGTTAGCGTTATGGAAAAACCACAAGTAGAAACCACTTCATTGAATGCTCCGCTTTCAGATAAATCAAGCGAGCTCAGTAAGCCTATTAGTGAACCAGTCGATTCAAATTCAAAAGAAGTTCTTTCACCTATGCCTGGGACATTTTATTCTGCTCCTTCACCTGAAGCTGATCCTTTTGTAAAAGTTGGGGATTCAGTTAAAAAGGGTGATACGCTATGCATTATTGAGGCTATGAAAATAATGAATGAAATTGAGGCTGAAAGCAGCGGTACAATTTCTGAGATAGTTATCAATAATGGAGAACCGGTAGAATACAATCAGCCTCTTTTTAAGATTAAACCTTCTTAAAAAAAATGTATAAAAAAATATTAATCGCCAATCGCGGTGAGATTGCCCTACGTATTATACGAGCATGTCATGAATTAGGTATAAAGTCTGTAGCCGTTTATTCTACAGCTGATAAGGAATCTTTGCATACAAAATTTGCAGATGAAGCTGTATGTATCGGGCCTCCNCAAAGCTCCGAATCCTATCTCAGTATTCCAAATATCATTTCTGCTGGTGAAATAACAAACGCAGATGCCATTCATCCTGGTTATGGTTTTTTAGCAGAGAATGCAGATTTTTCACAAATTTGTAAGGACAATGATTTCACATTTATTGGCCCTGATCCTGAGATAATTAACGCTATGGGTGACAAATCCCAAGCGAAGGANACAATGAAATCAGCTGGAGTTCCTGTGATTTTGGGCAATGAAGGTGTTTTNTCTAATNATGAAGAAGCAAAAACCATTGCAAAACAAATCGGCTATCCCGTAATGCTAAAAGCTTCAGCTGGGGGTGGTGGACGCGGAATGCGTCTGGTTTATGATGAAAATGAAATCGAAAATGCTTTCACAACAGCAAGCTCAGAGGCTCAAAATGCCTTTGGCAATGGTGATATGTACATCGAAAAATTTGTAGAAAATCCACGTCACATTGAAATACAAATTTTAGCTGATGATCATGGTAATGTTGTTAGTCTTGGTGAGAGGGAGTGTTCAATTCAGCGTAGATACCAAAAGCTTGTAGAGGAGTCTCCATCNCCAGCGGTTGATGAAAAACTTAGAAAAAAAATGGGAGAGGCTGCTGTAGCTGGAGCCAAAGCGGTTAACTATGTTGGTGTTGGAACAGTTGAGTTTCTTCTTGATAAAAATAAAGATTTTTATTTTATGGAAATGAATACTCGAATTCAGGTAGAGCACCCTATAACTGAAATGGTAACCGGAGCCGATCTTATAAAATGGCAAATTAAGACTCATGCTGGAGAAAAGTTTCCAGACTATCTTTATAAAATGAAATTAAGAGGACATTCAATTGAGTGCAGAATAAATGCTGAAGATCCATCGAAAAACTTTGCTCCATCNGCTATTCCAATNGAAAGTTTTCATATGCCAGGAGGAAAAGGCGTTCGTATTGATTCGCATGCTTATGCAGGGTATAAAATCCCTCCTTNCTACGATTCTTTGCTTGGCAAGCTTATTGTTCACTCTCCNAACAGAGAATCTGCAATTAATCGCATGGAAAGAGCGTTAGAGGANACAATAATNGAAGGACCCAAAACCACGATACCATTTCACCAGGCAATCATGAAAGATGAAAAGTTCAGATCTGGAGATTTTGATACAAATTTCTTAAAGACCTTTGAATATAAAAATAAGGAAGAATAACTAATGAATTATCCTGAAAATTTAAAATATACAAAAGAACATGAGTGGGTTCTTGTTGATGGTACAACAGCAACGGTTGGCATTACNGATCATGCGCAAAGTCAATTAGGGGATATTGTTTTTGTTGAACTTCCTGGTGTGAACGATGACATCAAACAGGATGGGACCTTTGGCGTTATTGAAGCTGTTAAAACCGTAGCCGATCTATTTGCTCCAGTTTCAGGAAAAGTGATAGAGGTTAATTCAGAGCTCGAGGAAAACCCAGATCTCATAAACTCTGATCCTTACGGTGCTGGATGGATCATTAAAACTCAAATCGAAAATAATGACGAGCTAAATACGCTTATGTCAAACAATCAGTATGAAGATTACGTTAAATGAAAATTGATATTCCAAATATCATAAAAAGCAGTATTGATGCAAAAACTAAAATGTTGAATGAAAACCAGGAAGCTATTCAAAAAGCATGCGAATTAATGCTTAATTCTGTAATGAGCGGCAACAAAATACTTTGGTGTGGAAATGGTGGTTCAGCTGCTGATTCTCAGCATATGTCGGCTGAGCTCATGGGGGGATTGAGAAGTCATAATAGGGATCCAATACCTTCAATTGCTTTAACAACTGATTCATCTTTTGTCACTGCCTGGTCAAACGATACAGCATTTGATTATATTTTTTCAAGACAGATTGATGGAATTGGTTCTTCTGGAGACGTTCTTGTTGCAATTTCTACTAGCGGAAACTCAACAAACGTTTTGAATGCAATTAGGTCTGCTCAATTAAAAAAAATTAAATCTGTTATTCTTACTGGTAAATCACAAGGAAAAATGAAGGGAATGGGAGATATAATGATCTCAGTCCCGACCAACGATACTCAAAGAGTTCAAGAATGTCACTTGCTTGTTGAGCACATTCTATGTGAGTATCTTGAAGCTGAATATAAAAAATAATTATGATTCAATTTTCTAAAGATTTTTTAAAAATACTTAAAATAGAAAAAGGTTTAGCAGAAAACTCCATCCTNTCATATAAAAGAGATCTTGCGAAATACCACGCTTTTATTGAAAACAGACAAAGAATTGATAATATTGCTAATGTGAGTCAGCGAAACCTCAGGGCTTACGTCCGGTATTTAAATGCAGAAAATATTTCACCAAATTCCATAAAGCGCGCAATTTCTTGNATAAGAAACTATCATCAATTTTTAGTATCTGAGGGTAAAATGGATAATAATCCGGNTCTTCAAATTGACACACCTAAAGTAGCGCGAAAACTTCCTAATGTACTCTCGGTAGAAGAAATTGATAAAATATTACACTTCATACCTAAAAAAGCACCTATGGCAAAAAGNGATATAGCAATTTTTGAAATGATGTATTCTTGCGGTCTTAGAGTGACCGAATTATGCAATTTTAAAATGTCAAATATACTTTGGGATTCCGAGATGNTACGCGTCGATGGAAAAGGGGGTCGGCAGAGATTTGTCCCTATTGGGCCAATTGCTAGAACAAATCTTAAAAACTATATAAGCAAAGAGCGACCTGCTCTGATTAAAAAAAATCCAAATATTCCTGAGTTATTTTTAAGTAGAAACGGCAATAAGCTAACTCGAATGATGATTTGGATTCTTTTAAAGAAATGGACCTCAACAGCTGAAATTACTAAAGAGGTTAGTCCGCATACCTTAAGGCATTCTTTTGCAACCCANCTTCTTGAAGGCGGTGCAGATCTTAGGTCTGTTCAAGAGATGCTTGGTCATGCCGATATATCAACGACTCAAATTTATACACACCTTGACAAAGAGCATTTAAAAGAGGTGCATAGAACTTTTCATCCAAGGTTTGATTAGTGCTGTTTCGTCTGCAGCCAGAAGTCTTGGCATTATTGATTCCAGTGCTGCTTTTTGCATTGGTTTTTCATGAGTTTTCACATGGATGGGTNGCNTACAAGCTTGGAGATCCCACCGCAAAACACCAAGGAAGATTAACTTTAAATCCAATTGCCCATCTTGATCCTTTTGGCTCACTGATGATTTTATTTGTAGGTTTTGGCTGGGCGAAACCGGTACCAGTTGATTCAAGATATTTAGCAAATCCAAGGGTTGACATGATGAAAATTGCATTTGCAGGACCTGCCTCAAATCTGCTATTGGCCTTAATTAGTGGAATTTTGATTCGTATGACCGGATATATGGGTCCCCTTACATCTATGTTAATTTTGTTCACTCAAATNAATATATCNTTAGCTGTTTTTAACATGATACCTATCCCACCATTGGATGGATCCCAAATTTTTTCNGGATTAATGATNAGAAAAAATCCAAATCTTGTAATGCAGNTACAGATGTATGGTCCCCAAATTTTAATGGGNTTGATACTATTTGGAATGTTTACTGGTGTTTCAATAATCTGGGCCTTTATGCGTCCCTTTGTAAGTTTATTTATGTTTTTATTTGCAGGGATGTAATTGAAAAGATTTTTCAGACAAATTATTCCTGCTCGAAGATACAAACGCTCTTTGGTCGGTACGATACTATCATTAATAGCTGTTGTAGTAATGATAAACTATTTATTAAAAATTTCTCAGGTTGCTGAATGAAATTAGTTGAGTGCGTTCCAAACTTTAGTGTAGGTAATGATANTCAAATCATTGATAAGATAGCTAGNAGCATTCAAAATACAAAAGGTGTTACACTGTTGGATGTTGACTCAGGAACAGACACTAATCGTACGGTNATGACATTTGCTGGTCATCCAAATGCCGTTGANGAAGCTGCCTTTGAATCAATTAAAAGTGCATCTATGTTGATCGATATGTCTAAACATAAGGGCACCCATGCAAGAATGGGAGCTACTGATGTTTGTCCTATTATTCCAATTTCAGACGTCTCAATGGATGAATGTATTGAATTATCTCATCGCCTAGGTAAAAGAGTTGGTAGTGAGCTGGAAATTCCGATATTCCTCTACGAAATGTCTGCTACAAAACCTTCAAGGGTTAATTTAGCATCAATTCGATCTGGAGAATATGAAGGGCTATCAAAAAAGCTTAAAGATCCTAAATGGATACCGGATTACGGNCCAAAGAGTTTTAATAAAAAATCAGGAGCAACGGTTGTAGGCGCAAGAAATTTCCTTATAGCTTACAACATAAATCTGAACACTAGAGATAAGCGAATAGCTACAGATATTGCATTTGAACTCCGAGAAAAGGGTAGGAGCAAAAGAAAGCCAAATCTTAAATCAAAAAATTTGCTAGATGGAGAAATAGTTAGAAATAAAGACGGTTCACCAGTTAAGGTTAAGGGAATGTTTAAAGATGTAAAAGCTGTTGGATGGTATGTTGATGAATACAAAAGAGCTCAAATTTCAATAAATTTTAATAACTATAAAGTATCATCAATTCATGAAGTATTTGATGCGGCGTGCGAGCTCGCCAGTGATCGCGGAGTTAGGGTAACTGGAAGTGAATTAGTTGGTCTTATACCTCTTGAAGCAATACTTGATGCAGGCAGGCATTATATTCAAAAACAAAACACTTCTTTAGGTGTCTCAGTTAATACGCTAATTGAAACCGCAGTACAATCACTAGGCCTCTGCGACATAACACCTTTCGAACCAAAAGCTAAAATTATTGAATTTGCTGTAGGTAGACATGGCAATAGATTAGTTAATCTTAAGCTTGACAGCTTTGTGAATGAGGTAGCTCAAAATTCTCCTGCACCAGGAGGTGGATCTGTATCTGCTCTTTTGGGATCATTGAGCGCATCGCTTTGNTCTATGGTAGCCGCTCTCACATTTGACAAGAAAGAGTTTTTTGATTCAAAAGCTGAAATGAGCCANATAGGAGAAAAGTCTCAAAAAATAAAAGATGAATTACTATCCTTAATAGATAGAGATACCGATGCCTTTAATGCGATTATTGCTGCAAATCGATTACCNAGCACAAGCCCAAAAGAAAAAGAAGATAAAGAATTTGCCCTTGATGAAGCGATTAAACTCGCGATTGATGTGCCATATGAAATAGTTTCGTGTTGTTATAAAATGCTGAGTTTTTGTGCTGATCTTGCTAAAAACAGCAGTCCTAATTCAATAAGCGATGTTGGGGTAGCGGTTGAATCAGCCTATGCGGGCCTAAGGGGCGCTTCGATGAATGTTCAAATTAACTTAAATGATATTGATGATGAAAAATATAAGAGTGTCATTTTGAAAGATCTAAAAAGCCTGTCTCAAGAATCNAAAAAATTATATGAAAAAACCATAAATAAAGTTTATNAAATAATCAGATCAAATGAACGATAACCTNACAAAAGCAATTGAAAGGGCNAAGGGATATGTATCTAAACTAACCTCNGAGAGCTTAGCATCAACTGGAAGTATAGATTTGAGCAAAGTCTGGCAACTNAATGATAGCTATATTACTTCTCCTGTTCAAGGNGGGTTAGTTGTTATAGATCAAACACGCGCTCATCAGCGAGTACTTTATCAAGAGGTNATTAAATCTTTCGAATTAGATACTTCGTCTTCACAAACCTTACTATTCCCTAAGAAGCTAGATCTTGANGTTTCAAAATTTNCAGCNCTTCTTGACATTCTACCTTACATGAATAAAATAGGATTTAGTATTACGAAGCTAGAAGAAAATAGTGTTATGCTTGAGTCAATTCCTTCTGATATGCCATGGGGAAATGAGGATGNCGTNATTTTCAAAATGCTTGATGATTTTACGCTAGCATTAAAAAAAGACATTCCNAAGGAAGAATCAATTGCTCTAAGTTTTTCAAANCGAGCATGCATAAAACATGGCGATACTTTAAATCGTTCTGAAATGGTTGANCTGATCAATCGATTGTTTGGTACGGATGATCCTTACACTTGTCCAAANGGACAGCGTGTTTTATACCAAATCCCATTTAATGAAATTGAAAAAAGGTTTAATGATCTGGGTTAATTATTAGCTTAAATACTTAAAAATTAAATGGAACGAATTCCAACTATCTTAGGGCCAACAGCTAGTGGAAAAACTAGCTTAGCAATTAAATTAGCTAGGAAGATTAACGGAGAAATTATAGGATTAGATTCTAGGCAAATTTATAAAGATATACCTATCGGCACNGCTCAGCCNGCNCTNAATGAAATATTAAAAACNCCCCATCATCTTATAGGNATAAAATCCTTATCNGAANCAGTNAGCGCGGGTCAATANGCAAAGATGGTTAAAGATGCTATTAGCACAATCAAAGAAAGAAAAAAAATACCCATNATTTGTGGAGGGTCTGGCCTTTATTTNNCTGCAGTCTCAAAAGGAATATTTAAAAANAGTGTCACCGATAAAAAAATACGCGANNANTTAANCANGAGATACGAAAAAGGANATGCCCAGAGTATGCTTGATGAGCTTNCAGAGATTGATCCTNAATATTCAAAGCTTGTACACGTTAATAATAAAAAAAGATTGATTAGAGCTCTGGAAATTATTGAAAGCACAGGCAAATCTCCATCGCTTCACTTTCAAGATCAGAAGAATAACCCTCAAGACTTACCTGATCTTTACACTATTTATCTGGATTGGAATAAAGTAGATCTAAAACGAAGAATTGAAATAAGAACATCTGAAATGCTTGCAAATGGATGGGTCGATGAAGTAAGAAATGTTCTTCAAAAATATCCAAACAAAACACTTCACCCATTAGATTCTATTGGCTTTAAAGAAATAATTTCTTATCTAAAAGATGAGCTTTTATTTGAGGATCTTGAAAA
>PBOO01000032.1 GCA_002724475.1 Fidelibacterota bacterium
CTCAGAAGCTCTCCCGAAAAGCTGGGCCTTAGCTCACCCTGATAGAAGTGCTACTCGAACAGCTCCTTTAGTAAGAGTCTTGTCAAAAATAGCACCTCTCAGATGGGTAGCAAACGGTGTTGTTCGACTCGTAGGAGCTGACCTCCCAAATGGTTTCACAGATGGTGAAGTGTCAGAAGAAGAATTATTAGCATTTGCCGAGGAGGCAGCTGCAAGCGATGCAATCAATGAAGACGAACGACACCTTATCGAGCAAGTTATTGAATTCGGCGACACAGTTACTCACGAAGTTATGATTCCACGGCCAGACATTATCGCAGTCAATGAGCATGCATCCATAGAGGAAGCAATAGATCTTGTTATAGGAAAAGGCTTCAGTCGATTACCAGTGTTTCAAGACAATATTGACGACATCGTTGGGATTGTGTACTCAAAAGAACTCATGAGAGCACTGAGAGATGGCGATAAGTCTCAAACTGTAAACCAAATAATGAGACACCCTATCTTCGTTCCCGAATCGAAAAAAATATCCCAATTACTCAGAGAAATGCAAGCAGAGAAGTCTCATATAGCCATCGTTATCGACGAATATGGAGGAACCGCCGGACTAGTAACACTTGAGGACCTTATCGAAGAGGTTGTTGGCGAAATAGTCGATGAATTCGATATAGAGCCCCCGATGATAGAGCGACTAAGCAACGGAAACCTTCGTGTTAATGGGCGCGCAAATTTAGATGACCTTGATGCAATTCTCGACATAGACCTACCCGAGGGAGACTGGAGTACTGTAGGTGGCCTCATTTTCAACACACTCGGGCATGTCCCACAGATCGGTGAAACAGTAGAGCTTAATGGCCACCACTTCCTCGTTGAGCGCATACAAGGAAGGCGAATTGCACGTGTGCTATTCACCCCAGCACAGGCAAACAGCGAATGACTTCACGAATCGATGACTCCAAGAAGTCTGGCGCATACAAATCAGCCTTCATAACTGTGTTAGGAAGACCCAATGTAGGAAAATCTTCCCTCGTGAATAAAATCTGCGGTGAAAAGATAGCAATAACATCGAACAAGCCCCAAACAACTCGACACAAGATTCGCGGAGTTCTCCATCGGTCAGATGCACAACTTGTGTTTGTAGATACCCCAGGCATCCATAAACCGCAAACAAAGCTAGGCGAACGGTTAAACACAAAAGCTGTATCAACTTTGTCCGAAATAGATATCGTCTGCTTTGTCGTTGATGCTACGTCCCCAATCGGACCGGGTGATAAATTTATCGCAGAAAAACTGGGTCCTGAAACGATTGTGCTCGTAAATAAATGTGATAAAGCAAAGAAAACACAAATAGCAGAGCGACTCATAGAAGCGTCAATCTTTAACTTCTCCGAATACTTTCCAGTCTCGGCGAAAAGTGGTGAAGGGCTGCCAGTTCTAATAGAGCACCTATTCGGATTAACTCAAGAGAGCCCGATGTTCTATCCTGCTGAGCAAGTTACAGACATGTCAGACCGTGACTACGTGGCTGAATTGGTAAGAGAACAGCTACTGAGGATAATGCAAAAAGAAATTCCACACTCAATAGCAACGAGAGTTACAGAATGGGAATGGCCTCGTATCAGAATAGAGATACTAGTAGAGAGAGAAAGCCAGAAGGGGATAGTAATAGGCCACAAAGGCGAAAACCTAAAGCGAGTAGGAACAGAAGTCAGAAAACAACTTTCGGATGGAGCCTACATAGAACTTCAAGTCAATGTTGACAAGAACTGGCAAAAGAGACCCGACGAAATCGAACGACTGGGATACTGATGCACTCGCGCCGATTATGAGAATTCAACAATAAGTGCAGCGATAGTCAAAACCGCAAGCGAAACAACACACANGCTNAAAANAGGGAACTGGATCGACCGACGCGGGGCTTGACCTTTCCCATGNTAATANCTAACATCATNTGCCCAATCACGCTGACTNGAAGCCATAANNACAACATATATCTACCTCTCGCTGAAAAGGTGGATANATGTGGGTACANAACTNCTGTCTNATACACCAAATTGTTCGCTTAGAGAGATACCTTTTTAGTGTGGTNACAAAGAANCTAACACCCGAACAAATAATGAAATTAAATATCGACCCAACATCGTTACCAAAGCATGTCTCTGTAATCATGGACGGAAACGGGCGTTGGGCGCAGGAGCGATCGCTACCNCGAACNGACGGNCATCTTCAGGGAGAAGAAGCTCTTTTTGAATGCGTCGAAGCAGCAATTGAATTAAACATCCCTTGGCTGACAGCATACGGATTTTCTACCGAAAATTGGAAAAGACCCAAAGAGGAAGTCCGTTTCCTNATCAATTTCAACAAAGAGACAATAAGGAAAAGAAGAGATCAGCTACACGAACGAAATGTCCGAATCCAGTTCATAGGGCGCGAGAACTGGCGGATACCTANAAGTCTCCTTAAAGATATGGACCAAGCNAGAGACCTAACAAAAAATAACACCGGTCTAACCTTCACCGTTGCATTCAATTACGGAGGGCGCGCAGAATTAGTAGATGCAATNCGATCTATGCTTATGGACAAACAAGACCCAGCAAAGATAACAGAAAAGCAAATAAGTAATTATCTTTACAATCCCAAAATGCCAGACCCAGACTTGGTTATACGAACATCTGGAGANCAAAGACTGTCTAACTTTCTATTATGGCAATCTGCATACAGCGAATTTCTGTTTCTAAAGGAAATGTGGCCAGACTTTAATAAGAAAAGCTTCCATCNAGCGATTAGAGAATATCAAAACAGAGGTCGAAGATTCGGAGATCTATGACTAAATATCACCGAACGGAAGGAATAGTTCTNCGAACATACAAATTAGGTGAAGCAGACAGGATAATAGTTCTTCTTACTCCCGATAAAGGAATGGTAAGGGCAGTAGCAAAAGGAGTTAGAAAAACAAAGAGNAAATTTGGATCCCGACTTGAGCAAACATCACATATCGCTATGCAACTCCATATAGGTCGCTCTGAATTAGCACTCATAACACAAGTCGAAACATTGACCTACTTCCCGAAAATACGAGAGAACTTTGAACGACTAACTAAAGCAAACGCTCTCCTTGAAGCAGTTGACCAAGTCGCATTGCCTGACGAGCCAGCTCCAGAAATGCATGTCATGCTTCTGCGTGCGCTTCACTCTCTAGAAAGAGCAAATTCGCCATTGCTGGTACCAAGCTTCTTCCTAAAGCTAATGGCCCTAGAAGGAACAGAACCACAAGTTAACCAGTGCGTCCTCTGCGGCGAAACAGAACTAGTCAGCTTCTCTCCAGCCGAAGGAGGCCTTCTTTGCCAGCATCATAAGAGAGGGATGCAAATCTCACCAGAAGCCGTCGAACTCCTACAAAAGATACTGGGTGGCGAACTAGCCGCAGCATTAAACGCACCAGAATCGCAAACCACAAAAGAAATAGATGCCATAGCGTCAANGGCAATCGAGTACTTTCTTGAGCGAAAAATCAAATCAACNAAAATATTGCGAACCTAGCAANCGTCATCTCCATCTCNAGAAGTTCAGGATTTTTCTAAAGATTCTGCGAATAATACTTCAGAAGCTCAAAGCTCAGTTACTATTTTGCAAATGGAAAAAGAAAACAATACCGACTCCTTAATGGAAAAAATCGTAAATCTCTCCAAAAGACGAGGGATTATTTTCCAATCCGCAGATATCTACGGAGGGTTCAGGTCTACCTACGACTATGGACCNATAGGGTCACTCCTGCTGCGNAACGTCAAAGATGCCTGGTGGAGATCAATGGTTCAATTACGCCATGATGTAGTAGGAATCGATGCTTCCATCCTGTCACCGCCAGCCGTATGGAAAGCATCTGGGCACCTTGAGAACTTCTCAGANCCGCTTGTCGACTGCAAAGAGTGCAACGAACGATTCCGAGAAGACCAACTTGAGGACCTCAACACCTGTCCCGCCTGCGGAGCAACGGGAAGCTTCACAGAAGCNAGGGCATTCAACCTAATGTTCAAAACGCATGCAGGGCCTGTTGAAGGTGAAGGCCATGACGTCTATCTTCGACCAGAAACAGCTCAAGGCATGTTCACCAACTTTAAACTTGTTCAAGAGACTGCAAGAAAAAAACCTCCATTTGGTATAGCCCAAATAGGCAAAAGTTTCAGAAATGAAATCACCCCAGGAAACTTTGTATTCAGAACAAGAGAATTTGAACAAATGGAAATGGAGTACTTCGTCCCACCCGAAGAAGCAGGCAAATGGTTTGAATATTGGTGCGAAGAGCGAATGAACTGGTACCTTAACCTCGGTATCCCAGAGGAAAAGATTAGACTTCGCCCTCATGATGCGGATGAATTAAGTCACTATAGCTCTGGAACAAGCGATATAGAATTCATGTTCCCTTGGGGATGGGGGGAACTAGAGGGAGTTGCAAACCGAGGGGATTATGATCTCAAACAGCACTCAGACCATTCAGGCGAAAAACTCACATACTTTGACCCAAACTTAGGCGAACACTATGTCCCCCATGTAATAGAGCCAGCCGCAGGTGCAACTCGTTCAATGATGGCCTTCCTTCTTGCAGCGTACGATGAAGAAACCGTTAACGATGACCTACGCACTGTTCTACGATTCGATGAGCGAATCGCTCCTTACAAAGTAGCGATCCTTCCCCTTTCAAAAAAAGATACGCTAACCCCGATAGCGCAAGGAGTCTTTGATTTAGTTAAAGCAAAGTGGATGACTGACTACGATGAAACTCAAAATATAGGGAAACGGTACAGACGCCAAGATGAACTCGGAACACCGTATTGCGTGACAATAGATTTTGACACTATTGACGATAAAGCAGTCACCATACGCGACAGAGACACAATGCAACAAGACAGAATCGCTATTGACCAACTAGTTACCTATCTAGGTGACCGCCTAACCTGACAAGAGGTAGCAACTTGACCGGACACGACAACATTGTCACTTCAGTGACCAAAGCTGAGAACAATGACATAAGCACAGAAGAAGCTATCAGCAACGTTGACCCACAAGACCTCATGGAAGTTCTTTTCAGCACTGCAGACGAGACAGAAACAGAACCTCTCGCCACAGGAATTGCTGCTTCTCCCGGAGCGGCCACCGGCAAACTTTGCTTAAGTGTAGATGCCGTCCTTGAAACAGTAGATGCTGGCGAAGAAGCAATAATGTTTGCAATGGAAACAGGTCCAGAAGACGAACCTGGTATGCGATGGTCCTCAGGTATAGCCACAGCGCACGGAGGGCTCGCAAGCCATGCTGCCATCTACTCTAGAGGTTTAGGATTGCCAGCGGTATGCGGCATTGCCGAACTAAATGTGACCGAATCGTCAATAGACATAGGTGGCGTAACTATCAATGAAGGGTCAGAAATTTCAATTAATGGAACGACGGGTGAAGTCCACGCCGGAAAAATACGCATCTCGGAAGCCGAAACCCCTTCGGAACTAACAACACTTTTAGACTGGTGTGACCAAGCGCGTCATAACCAAATTGGCGTTCGCGCAAATGCTGATACGCGCGAAGAGGCTACCGAAAGCGCAGAAGCTGGAGCCGATGGTATTGGGTTGTGTAGAACAGAGCACATGTTTCTAGGAGAACGTCTTCCAGTGATCAGGAAATTCTTGACTGCAGAAAGCCATGAGACCCAAAATGACGCACTCAAGGAGCTCATTACAATACAAACACAAGACTTTGTAAATGTCCTTGAACCAATGGACTCAAAGCCAGTGACAATTAGGCTCTTAGACGCTCCGTTACATGAATTCCTAGAAGACAGTCACGAGCAGAATCCAATGCTCGGATTACGGGGAGTGCGCCTAGCCCTAGTCACGGAGAATTTATACCGAGCACAAACTCGAGCGCTCATCTCTGCAGCCCAGAAGAGACTGGAAGACTCTGGAAACCCAGTAATTGAAATTATGGTTCCGTTGGTTTCAATCAAGGGAGAACTCGAGACAACATTGCGATGGATACGAGAAGAAATCAAGGAGGCTCCTATCGATATCCCTTTAGGGACGATGATTGAAACTCCGAGAGCTGCTCTCATCGCAGAAGATCTAGCACCTCTTGTGGACTTTATGAGTTTCGGGACTAATGACCTCACCCAAATGACATATGGATTTAGCAGGGATGACGTAGAGGCAAGTGTGATTAAGCAATATATCGAAATGGATATTCTGCAAGAAAGCCCTTTCGCACAATTAGATGCTTTAGGTGTTGGAAAGCTAGTCCAAGAAGCAATAAACAGCAGCAGAGCAGTTAACCCTGAAATCAAAATTGGGATATGCGGAGAACACGGAGGAGATCCAACATCAATTCGTTTTCTAGTCAACTCCGGTGTGAACTACGTAAGTTGCTCTCCTCCTCGTATTCCAATCGCACGTTTGGTTAGCGCTCAGGAGTCGCTTAAATAATCAATAACCGCCGATGAGATACCGTCCTACTTCTCGTGTATGTTCTACTCATGGGCTGGAGTCGGCAATTTATA
>PBOO01000033.1 GCA_002724475.1 Fidelibacterota bacterium
TCGGTTCCTTTGAATTGAATTTCTATATTCGCTTGACCATTATTATCTATCCTAGACTGGTGGTCATTTTGAATGGTAACCGCAGCATCTAATAATTCATTCTGCAAATAAACCCCAATACTATCGTCAGGAATATCATCTACAATCACTATTTTTTCCATCTCTTCAAAAGACCGATAAAGATCAGAAGCAAACTCTTCTCCTATAAAATGGATCTTTATCTTTTGCTCTGAGGCTTTTTCTCTTTGCGAGGACTCTATCATCATCAGCGTTCCTATGAGCGTTGGAACTAAGAGTAGTGGCATGACTATCATCATCAGTAGGGTGCGCTTATCTCTCGTAGTATCAAGGATTTCTTTTCTTGCTATGATCCAGTATTTCATGTTATGCCCTCCCTATTCTATGAATGAACTCTTCCTCAAAGGTTGGTTGGGTCATTTCTGATTTAAATTTTTCCAATGAGTCGTTATAATACATCTTACCCTTGTAGATGATTGAAATATCATCGCAGACCTGGTTGACCTCACCCATGCGGTGCGTTGAGAAAATCACCGTTTTTCCTTCTTCGCGGCAGGATTTGATAAGGTCAATGATCGACCTGGAGGTCATAACATCCAAACCAGAGGTAGGCTCATCAAATATCATTACAGCAGGATCATGGATGATGGTGCGAGCAATAGATGTTTTTTGCTTCATACCCGTACTTAACCTTGCAATGCGCCGATCAGCGAAACTGTTCATATCCAGCATGCTGAATATTTTGTCTTTTCGCTTTTGGAAGGATTTATCGTCCATACCGTGAAGATCTGCAATGTATTTGACCATTTCCGTGGGCGTTAAACGGTCGTAAAGGGCCGTTTGACCAGTCATGAAACCGATCTCACCTCTAACAGCTTGACCTTCAGTGACGGTATCGTAATTGGACACCATGATGCTTCCAGATGTGGGCTTGAGCATGGTTGCTATCATGCGAAGGGTTGTGGTTTTTCCAGCGCCGTTAGGACCAAGTAAGCCAACTATTCGTCCGGGTTTACATTCAAAGGAGATATCATCAACTGCTCTTAGGGTCGTGGTATTCTTAAAATCATCGCCCATTTCTTTGCGCTGTTTTTTATTCAGGGTAAAATCTTTTACTAAATTTTCAACTTTGATCATTAGGCTCTCTTAATCATTATATTTTTAAAATAAAGTGGATGCATAGTAGGGAATTAAATGGCTTTCTGAAAGCTAAAGACCCATTCATTTATATCTTTTAAAGACTTTCCATCGATTGTCGCATCGATAGGCTTGTCAATCCTAAGATAGAGTGGCTGTCCAAAAACGTTTGTGGATAAACGTAATCCAACACCGTAATCCATCAATGCGGTGTTATTAAATAAATGAACATTGGGGTCTTTTAAATCTTCAACATGAATTGGATTTGATGATAAAATTCCATAATCTATAAATGATGCGACCTCTATACTGATAGGTCCTAAACTTTTATGTATAAATGCCTCAAAATTGTTCGAAAATATTTTTTCAACCCCAACAAAACCTTGCTTGCCAAATGCGCGCAGATTTGCATCGCCTGGCAAATGGTATTGATTCCGTAAGTCGTAATCCCCATAAAAACTCGACACATCTCTTAGATACCCTTTTTGCAGCATTGCCGCTGAACCTGCTCCTTCAACAGTAAATCGTTCCTGAGCGGGCACACCCTTTGAATCGGTCCAAATCCAGCCTAAAAAGCTTCTATCTCTAAAACCAAATAATTTGATCTTCCTTTCAAATTTCTGTTCCATAGTAAATCTGGTGAAAGACCAATCTGATATGCCAGCCGGTGAAAAGTCGATCATCATCAATCCATCTGGTAATCTCCTATCTGAAAGATTAAATGAAACAACTGAGGTCAATCCTTTGTCATAGAGATTCGTTCGTTCAGTATCTGAAGCGTCTGTGACAGAAAGACCAACTGTTAAAGTGGTGGGACTGGTAGGATTCAGTGTGTTGGATGTTGAAATCTTAAAACCCCTTATTCCACCAAGGTCATATAGATGGTAATCGTATTTTCTCAATCCACTATGAAGATAGCGTCTGTATCCCGAAATCTGCCAATAAGCTTTGCCCGTTTCAGAGCCAATATTTAGATCAACGTTCAATTCTTCATTTATGCCATACGTTCTTTTCAGTTTTATTCCAGGCATATAGCTATCGGTATCGTGATATTGAAGTGTTGGATGGTACTGCAACACATAGGTATTTCGTGGTCGNTAGCGCATACCNGGTCGATAGAACATAATCTCTGNAGGCATTTTTGTTTGAACAAAATTGTTTCTAAAATCGATATCCATTGTTTGNACATCNGGNTCNAGNGTTGCNCTTTTTGGCTCAGAGGGAACATTNTANGTAAAGGTATCGGCTGTTCTGAATTTGTGATTTTTCCACCAGGTTCTATGGGTAGTTCCATCCTTAAGACTGGTTTCAATCAGTTGNGGCATATCTCTTTTACCATGCCGAACAATATCCAATGCAACATCCCAGGTACCATTAGCTCTTTGAGTTTTGTCCCAGCTTTTTATTCCATAATCAAGAAGCCTGGTATCGTGCAGCCAAGACCTAAAAAACCAGTCAAGATCCTCACCGCTAACCTCTTCAACAACGTCTATAAAGCGCTTTTCATTTACGTGCTTTAGCTTCCAACGACGATAGTATTCTTGCATGCTCTTTAAGAAAGTCTCTTCTCCTAATAAATACTTTAATTCGTCAAGCATTAAGGATGGTTTCGTATAGGCATTAGCACCTGCAGCTCTAGTGTTTTTGAACATATACGTTGAACGACTGATTGGCTCATCAAGGCCGCTACTCATAAATCCAATCATGCTCCATTGCGTATTGCCAAGGTCGCTTGAAAACTTCCAATACTTCTTTTGCCAGTCTTTTAGTCTTCCGCTATTCAAATCAAACCCTTGATCGCCGTAACGATCCATCATGTACCATCGGTCTTGAAAGCTCGTAAACCCTTCATCNAGCCAGGACTCGCGAACTTCGTTGTTTGCCAATATTCCAAAAAACCAAATATGTCCTACCTCGTGCAATATCAGACCTTCAGATTCACTACCATCCATTACGAGCATAGGGTATTCCATCCCTCCTCCGGCTAGCCTATCNGTATTGGTGACTTGCGGATACGCATACATTCCGAACTTTGTGCTAAGCCATTCTACNGCGCGCTCTGTCCTTGCAACAACNTTTNTGGTCCACTTTCTGCCATTTTTTTGATTNTAAAGAACATGCACATCAACNCCATTCCAACTGCCACTTTCNTANAGGAAATTGGGTGTTGTCACCCANGCAAAATCATGCACATCCTCAGCNTAGAAGGTTACAATTCGTCTTTCGCTCTCATTGTATTTTGAGCGGTTTTTCTTAAAATCTTTTAACCATTGACTAAATTTCTGACTGGTATCTACGCGAACCTCTTCCCANCCCGGGTCACCACTAGNAACAGTCCCTGTAGAACCAATTATGTAGCCGCGAGGCACGTCCATTGTAACCTCATAGTTTCCAAACTCACCGTAAAATTCTCCCTCAGCATGAAAAGGTTCGTTAAACCATCCATTTTCATCATACACCACTACCCTTGGATACCATTGCGCAAAATTATACTGAACACCAACGCGTCCTGCGCGTTCTAAAAACTCGCCCACATGGTGCGTCCAATCCAAATCAATAGTCATTGATGCTCCAGGAGGCAAGCCTTTGGATAGCTTAGCAGATAAAATCGTATCATCNATTTTNAAGGTATCCGTTAATGCAGATGAACCGCTCTTTATTGTAAAATTTTCTATTTCATACTTACTAAAATACGGATCTATTCCTTTCTTTACGCGATCGCCTCTGTAGGTTCTGCCGAGNCCTGCTAAATATTCTCTATATTTTACNGTNCCTTNTTGAAATGCATTNGCATAGAGNTTTAAATAGAAATGATAAAGCGTGTCAGGAGAATTNTTCTTATAGACAATGGTGGAGTGTCCGCCAACAGTATGATTCACTGTATCCAGTTTGACNTCCATCTTGTAAGATACGAATTGCTGCCAGTAGTCCTCAGCAAAAATTGAGGAAAGGCTAAAAAGTAAGATAAGGTAAATTTTTATCATTTAATTTTCTTTCATTTATTTATTTGCATTAGCAAAAGAGCTTTTGAAATCACTTCCAGAGGGATTTTGGAATACCTTGAGTTCAAATTCAGAAACGACGGCAAGCAAATGGTCAAAGATGTCAGCTTGAATCTTTTCATAGTTTAGCCAGTCGGTATCGTTTGAAAATACATAAATCTCAATNGGTAGTCCATTTGCGCTTGGCGATAGCTGNCTAACCAAAAATGTCATTTCATCATGGATCTTATTGTGATTTCTAAGATAGCCTTCAATATAAGCCCTGAAAGTACCAATATTGGTTAGCGATCTTCCATTGATCAGACTCTCATCCGTAATATTATTCTCGATATTAAACCGCTGTACTTCTTNAAGTTTTACTTTAAGNTAATTAGCTATTACATTGTATTTGCTATATCTATCTATCATTTCATTTGTACAAAATTTAATTGAGCTCATATCGATATTTATAGAGCGCTTTATCCTTCTCCCTCCGCTTTCAGCCATACCTCTCCAATTTTTAAATGATGAATCAATGAGCTTATTGGTTGGTATGACGCTAATGGTTTTATCCCAGTTCTGAATCTTTACGGAGTGAAGTGCAATATCTATCACGTCACCATCGGCTCCAAACTGGGGAGCCTCTACCCAATCNCCAACCTTAAAGAGATCATTAGAGCTTATTTGAACGCTTGATACCAATGAAAGAATCGTATCCTTGAAGACCAATATCAATACCGCAGTTAAGGCGCCTAATCCACTCAAGAGATAAACAGGTGAATTACCTGTAAGAACCGCAATCACAACGATAATACCAAAAATATTTATCAAAAGCTTCCCTATTTGAGTATAGCTTTTGATGCTAAACTTTTTTGATAGGTCCGTGAGTTTGAACATCTCATTTAAGGCATTGATAAGGGCATTTAATGAATACAGAAATATGAGGGCGATGGTGGATAGAATCACTCTGTCCAATAGGTTATTCCAATAGAGTAGATCCTTAGAATTGTAAAGAATCACCAACGGAACAAGAAAAGGTAGCTTGTTGAATACTCTTTCCTCGATCAAAATGTCATCAAATTTAGTTGAGGTCTTTTTAAACAAATGAGAGACCGTTCTTAATAATATCCTCGATGTGATAAAATAAGCCACCAGACAAAGCATGCCGATGAGTAGATAAGAGGTATACCACTGGCCAGAAAAAAGGGATTTAGTAAATTCTTGAAAATCTTGCATTTTTTTCCTTAAACAAATTTAAATGTTAAATCTCTACGATACTTT
This sequence comes from Fidelibacterota bacterium, assembly GCA_002724475.1. Classification (GTDB taxonomy): domain Bacteria; phylum Fidelibacterota; class Marinisomatia; order Marinisomatales; family TCS55; genus TMED108. Next base: position 5,418 of record PBOO01000033.1, read on the forward strand.
CTTCTGAAGGTAGTTATCGATTGACCGCTTGGTGACCTTCATTTGTTCTTTGGTATCACCTAGTCTTTTTAGGTAAAAATTTTCTACATAGTCTAATATCCAGTACAGGGCATTTTGCAATCTATCCGAATAGAGTATGTCTAAAGTTTTTTGGTCAAAGGTTTTTGTACCATGAACGAGACTGTAAAAATCTATGAAATAGTCGCTTTTTAGCTTCTGTAAGCGTAAATCATAAAGATTGCTGTTGGTATCTAGTCTTTTGTAGAAATGTTCGTAGAGAAGCGAAATTTCATTGCTAATGGACATGTCAGTAGAAAAATTCAATCGACCACTAGATACTGAAGCCTTGTAGGAGGTCAAAGATCCAAAAAAAGTTGGAGCGGTAACCTTTTCAATGGATCTTAAAATATCCATCTCGTTAAACTTTAATTTTTTATCGCTATAATCGATTATTTTACGCAAAAGAATTTTTTGATTTTGAACCGCTTCTATGATCCTATCTATATTTTCAACATCACTCTGTATCTCTGTTGAAATATTTTTATAGTCTTCAATCAATTTACTCTGAATGTCTTTTTCCTGCCTCTGATCTTCAACCCATAAAGATATCGTGATNCCAAACAATACNGCTAGAAATTCTATCCCTCCTTTTGCAAAAATATTCCTCATTTTCTTAATTCCCTAATCTCTTGGGTTGCTGATGCCATTCTAATNAACCTTTGCCAAATTGAACTTGCAGCCAGCTCTTCACTTCNAAATTGATTTTGGCCATATTTGCTGTTGTAAAATTTAAATAATCTCCATGCGTAGCTTTTGAAATGAAAGATGAAAAATTTGGCTCATGACCAACCAAACATATGCTATCAATATCCTCATCTTGTGTNTGCACCAGCTCAAGCAAGAAGTNTGGCGAACCTCCGTAAATACCTCTTTCGAGGTTTAGTTGAGATCTCCAGCTTGCGCTTTTCATAGCAAGCTCTGCGGTTGTCCGAGCTCGAACGGCAGTAGATGAAATTACCAATTGGGGTATTTGGTCGCTCTCAGCGAGAAACTTGCCCATTTTCATTGCTGCATGTATTCCTCTTTTTGATAGAGGTCGATCGTGATCTGAATCGTACGATGCATCCCAATCTGATTTGCCATGTCTAAATAAAATGATTGATTTCACGCTTCAATAATAGCCAGAAGAGGGATTTTACCAAAATCCTTAGTTTGATAAATAAAATTAATTTAATTTTTTATATACCAAAGGAGTTATTTATGAAAAAAATAGTTTTAATGTCGTTACTTATGCTTTCAGCAGCATTTTCACAGCTCAGGGTTGGCGCAGATGTTTCTCGCGAGATGACNCTCGGTGNTCTTGAAGGTGAAAAAGCTGAAGGTATGGGATATACGCTGGGTTATGAGAAAATGCTTTTAGGTTTAATTGGCCTAGGTGGAGAATTTAGCCTTGGAGGTGATGAAGGTCCTGACATGGTTTATGGATATGGAGTAGCCAGAGTGCCTGTTGGCCTTCCTTTCTTTAGAGGTGTCGTTCGTATGGGTTATTCGCTTCCCGTAGGTGAGGACGGTGAGGATTTTGACGCTGGATTAGCGTACGGTGCTGGTCTTCGATTTAAATTTCCTATTCAGCCAATTGGNCTAGAACTTCTCTATACTGTTCACAATCTAGAGATGAAAGATAGCGGAGACGGCCTTGATGAACTTTTAAATGCGTTAGATTTTAAATGGAATGTCCTGAATTTAACAGCTACCTACTCATTCTAATAAACTAACATACTCATTTTAAAAAAGCCCCGGCTAAAGCGCTGGGGCTTTTTAATTTTCAGTCATCCCGATAATTAATTCTTGACATTTTTTCGCGTCAGATTTTTCAACCATTCCAAGAAATATCTTCTTACCACCCTCATCTTTTCTATCATAACGACGATACAAGCCGCTAGGAGATTTGCCGATTAATGTTTGCATAAAAAGACATGCTGCAAGATAAGTTCCAACTGGTGAGGGGTGTTTATTGTCACTAGTAAAGATAGCTACATTGGGGTATCTATCCTGAAAAAGCCTAAAGGCCTTGCCAACAGGAACTATTGATACGCTATCTCCAACCAATGGTCTTAAAGCAATATTGATGGGGTCCTTGTCTAGATATTTTTCTGGTTTCATAGCTGGGTAAGTCCAGGTAGAATAAATAAGCACNTTGGCGTTTAAAGAATGAGCTAGATCAATAAACTTATTGAAANACTGGANCGANTCTTTGGTCTTTTTTAAGGGATTTGTGCTATAATCTTGGAGGACAATCGTATCAAACCCGCCTTTTTTGATNCTTTCCACAGTCTTTAGGTTTTTTTTGCCAGTCCAATGGTCTTTAAGACTTGCCCCACCTGCCGTNGATTGATGTATATCAATAACCACTCCTTTTTCTTTTGCCATCGACTCAANNACGAGCGGCATGTTGAAATAAAAGGTNAAGCTATTTCCAACAAATAAGACCTTTTCNGNTNGATTATTNTCAGCTTTTANTAAGTTTAAAGATAATAAAAACGCTGTAAACCATATACGTTTCATAGTTACTTTCTTTCCCAATTTTTTNAATAAATCGTTCAATAAAATTAGGTTAAGATAATGAAAAANTTTATATCAACTTCTCTGCTTTATTTTCTAGTAAGCTGCGGCACAAACACACAACCAGATTTCAAAATAGATTACGAGAAATATGTGCTTGAGAATGGTTTAACCGTTATCCTACATCAAGATGACTCAGATCCGCTCGTGGCAATGGCTACCGTTGTGCATGTTGGGTCCAATAGAGAAAAACCTGGCAGAACGGGATTTGCTCATTTTTTTGAACNCGTATCCTTTACCGCATCCGAGAACACTCCAAATGGGGCGCATCGATTATTAATTCCAACCTGGGGCGGGCAAAGAAATGGGGGTACTAGCTTTGATTTCACCTATTATTACGGCGTAGTGCCAAAAGATGCTATGGAAAAACTTGCATGGGTTGCTTCAGATATTTTGGGTTTTGTCATAAATACTGTTGATGAACAGACCCTAGAAGGTGAAAAGCAAGTTGTTAAGAATGAAAAAAGGCAGCGAGTAGACAATCAGCCATACGGCCATGGCTCTGGAATCATTCAAAAGGCTTTGTACCCAAAAGGACATCCGTACAGCTGGTCTGTCATAGGTGACCTTGAAGACCTTCAAGCTGCTACCATTGATGATGTAAAAGAATTTTATAATGAGTTCTACGGCCCTAGCAATACCACTGTAGTGATTGCTGGAGATATTGAGATTGAAGAAACAAAAAAAATGGTAGACAGATGGTTTGGTGAAATAAAACCTTCCTCAAATATTACAGAAGATCCTAAGCCGCAACCAGCAAATCTATCTGAGTCTAAAAACCTTTACCATTTAGACAATTTTGCGAAGCTTCCTCAGCTTAGCATAGTGTTTCCTACAGTAGAAGATTATCATCCAGACGCATATGCTCTCAATACCTTAGCGGCTATTTTGTCTGATGNTAAAAACTCTCCATTCTATAAAGAGATCGTGGAAAAACAACGAATCGCTCCTTCAGCGTCCGCGTATAANTACTCCTCTGAAATTGCAGGCCAATTCACGATNAGAGTTCGTTCCAANCCCAATACAAAATTGGATTTGGTTCANGATGCNATTAAACAGGCACTNGAAAATTTTGAAAAAGAAGGTGTCAGNGAAAAGGACCTCAAAAGNATNCAGGCAGGACAAGANACGGCNTTCTATAATGGAATTTCTACAAATTTAAATAAGGCTCTTCANNTAGGACTTTATAATGAATANGCCGGAGATCCNGGCTTCATTGGNCAAGACATTCAAAATATNCTNAATGTGACAGTTGANGACGTTGAAAGAGNGTACAATNAATATATAAAGAACAAACCTGCAATCTATCTCAGTATGGTCCCTAAGGATCAGTCAGAACTGGTTCTTTCTGGTTCAGAAAAAGCCAATATAAAGGAAGAGAAAATCGTAGCTGGTGCGGAAAAAGAATTCAAGATGAAGTATGGAAAAGAAAAGGCTGAATTCAAAAAAACCCCTACAATTTATGATAGATCAGAACCGCCATTGGGAGAACCACCCCTNTTAGAGGTTCCAACCGTTTGGAGAGNNGATCTTNCAAATGGTGTNAANCTTTACGGAATTGAGAATAATGAATTGCCAATGGTTCAATTCACCATGCGAATCGATGGAGGACAATCTCTTGACCCTCAAGGNAAGGAAGGNGTTGCTTCAATNTTGGGAACCATGNTGAAAGAAGGAACAAAAAANAGNACTCCTGCTGAACTTGAAGANGCGATCGATTTGCTNGGTTCTAGCATATCNACATCCGTTGGNTTNGAGGGCATGTATATCACAGGAAATACTCTCGCAAAAAACTTCAAGGAAACTATTTCTCTTTTAACAGAAATGCTGACTGAGCCCCGTTGGGATGTACAAGCGTTTGATATTGTAAAAAACAGACGAATGAATTCTATCAAGCAGCGCAAGACTAACGCGCAATCTGTTGCTTTTAGCGCTTTGGCAAAACAGCTCTATGGATCAAATCATCCCGCGTCGACCCCCTTAGGCGGAACAGAAAAAACGGTGAATTCAATAACAATGAAAGATATCAAAAATTATTTTGAATCAAATATCTCGCCTAAGGTTTCTCATTTTCACATTGCAGGAGATATAAAACAAACCACCGCTCAAAGACTATTGGGACATCTTTCTCAATCTTGGAGAGGGGAAAAGATAGATATCCCAAAAATTGCTAGCGTTCAAACGCCTACAAAGCCAAAAGTGTTTTTTATTGATATTCCTGATGCAAAACAATCGGCGATCAGCGTTGGAACCCTTACCATGCCTGGAGATGACCCTGAACTATTCAAACTAACGGTGGTCAACAATAGACTAGGTGGAGGTATGGAGGCAAGGCTTATGCGTACATTGCGCCTAGAAAAAGGCTACACCTATGGAGCAGGTTCATTTTTAAGGCCTAACTCCTTCCAGACCCCTTTTTACGCTTACTCACAGGTACGAAGCAATGTTACCCTAGAGTCTCTTGAGATATTTAAAAATATTATCAACAGCTATCCCGAATCCTACAACAACGAAGATCTGGAAACCACTAAAAACAAGCTGATCAAAAGCAACGCATTGCGCTTTGAAAGGCTCGGTAGCATGTTAAATATGCTAGATACAATGAGTAAATTCAATTTGGATGATACGTACATACAAAATGAGCAAGAGGTTTTAACATCCATGAAGCTCGATGAAGCCAAGAGACTAGCCGAGGCAAGACTCGATGGTAAGAAAATGTACTATGTAATAGCTGGTGATGCCAAAACACAACTTAATCGTATCTCAAAACTTGGTTATGGTAAGCCCATTATGCTTGATAGGGATGGCAACACGATCAAGTAAAGCTTGGAAGGCTTAAGTTATTTCAGATTGGGCACTATTTGGTTCTATTTTCTTAGGAATAGTTCTGGTTCTCGGTATTGCCGAGACAATTAAATCACACCTAAAAAAACCAGCTGACTGGACAAGAAAATTCATACATATGAGTGTGGGATTAGTTGTCTGCGCTTGTCCTTTTCTATTTAAAGTTAATACTCAACTTATTACGCTATGTTCTTTATTTATAGTGATTAATACTTATCTATTTTATAACGAAAAGATAAATAGCATGCACAACGTTAACAGGATAAGCTATGGAACAATAATCTTTCCATTTTCGGTTTTAATTCTGTCGTTCTTTTTCTGGGACAAGCCTATAAGCTTTTTTATTTCTATAGTTACCCTTGCCATCTCGGATCCAATAGCCTCTATTGTGGGTAGCCGATCAAATGACCATTTTAAACCTTGGAGAGACTCAAAATCGATTCAAGGAAGTCTCGCCATGTTCTTAACAACCTTTATTGTCGTTCTTTTTAGTACAGATATCATGGCGCGTGTTTTCAGTGCTTCGTTTTACATTCCTTTATATATACTCCTAGGATTAGCCTTTTTTACGGCCCTTTGTTCCTCTTTATCGGAAATGATATCGTATAGAGGGTCTGATAATTTTTCCATCCCTTTAATTACCTTTTTTTCCTATGAAATATACTTAATCAACTATACACATGGTTCTCTCACAGATCTTTTGCTATGGACAGTAATATCTGCTGCTATCTTTGTTTTGGCTTATCGCTTAAGATCTGTAAGTATGAGCGGAGCTATAGGTGGTTTTTTAATTGGTATCTTAATTTTTGGTTCCGGTGGATGGACCTGGATTACCCCTCTTGTCTTCTTCTTTATAACTTCATCTATTTTATCAAAAATAAGGCGAAAAACCGACTCTAGAAGAGATCTTCTACAAATCTTAGCTAATGGNGGTCTGCCAGCATTACTCGCACTCACCTATTTCTTTTTTTCATACGAATTAGCTCTATTTGCCTTTATAGGGGCTCTAGCATCTGCTACAGCTGANACCTGGGCCACAGAGATAGGCTATTTCTCTAGAAAAGATCCTTTTTTAGTCATTGGGCTTAAATCTGTTAAAAAGGGAACTTCTGGCGCAATTTCAACCCTTGGAACCCTAGGAACGGTTGCTGGTTCGCTGGGATTAGCCTTCAGCTCGATAATGATGCATTATTCACTTAAAACTATTGTCTTCGTTGCTATTGCTGGAATCCTAGGATCACTTATTGATTCTATCTTAGGTCAATTTCTTCAAGCNAAATTTCAATCCAATATTTCTGGTGAAATTGTTGAAAATAAACACCATCTTAATGAAGAATACACCCTTGTGAATGGCGTAGAATGGATAGATAATAATTTCGTAAACTTTATTAACACAGCTACAGGAGCTTTGGCTGCTGCTCTGTTTATTTTTCTATATGGATAAGATAACAAAATATCAACAAACCGCTAACAAGGTAGATCTTTATTTCAAGGATTACGAAATTGATACGATTGGAAAAATGTCAATGATTGCTTCGATGCTCATAAATGCTTTCCCCGAGTGGATATTTTGCGGCTTCTACAGAAAAACTTTTGAAAAACAGTTAGAAATTGGTCCCTACCAAAGCTCTATAATTCCCTGTGGACAAATCGATTTTTCTAGGGGAGTATGCGGTAAATCAGCTCGCACTCAAAAAACGGTTATCGTTGATAATGTAATGAACTTTCCAGGATACATCTCCTGTGATGATAAAACAGTATCTGAAATAGTAATTCCTGTAGTAAAAAACGGTGAACTTTTAGCGGTTTTAGATATCGATGGAGCAATTGAAGGTCAATTTGATAAAATTGATCAAAAATATCTTGAAATAATAGTCAGTTACATATAAAAAAAGGTCTCCATGGGAGACCTTTTTTAACTCTGGCGTTTGTTGGGGATAGATTAGATCACTTTATAAACAATCAGTCCTACCATAACAATCAAAGAGACAAATATTAGGGCAACACCCATATTTCCCTTTTTAATTTCTTCCCATTCGTCGATATCTGATGATAGCCAATCAAATACCTTTAAGGATATACCAACACCTAAACCAAAACCAATAGCGGCTGTAATTGCCCATAGTAATGAACGACCATACTGGGCAAACATACCTTCTAAGCTCATTGGATCTAACATTCTTCCTCCTTGTTATAAAGTTTGAATTGAATTTTTAATTAACCTCATAAAACTCGCAGTATCAATCTTTCCCTCCGCTAATTTTTTCATTTGATCTGGTGTGGCTTTTGCTGAAATAACCATACCTTCTCTAGAGATTGTTGTAATGACAGTAACTTCTGTATCATTAGGAATTACGGGTTTATAAGTTGTTTTCTTTTTTGCAAAATTTTCTTGATGCTTGATGGCTTGACCAACAGAGATAAAAGCTACAAGCATTGGCGTCTCAAAATCATTTCGTAGCTTAGCCTGCATCTCAATGGTAAACTGATAGGAGCCATCACTTTTCTTTGTTAAAGCCATCTTTTTTTCATCAACTGGCATGCGATACAATTTACAGGTGTTGACTACTTGCCTGTAAAAAGCGTAATTAGCAAAAACAAGCTGACTCGTAAAGACCAAAACAGCTGAAATTGATATAATTTTTTTTAGGGCCATTCTATTCACCAAATATTAAATTTATTAGATTATGATTTTACAAGAGTACCTGAGTCGCTGTCAAGCGCCAAATACTATTTGTCCGTTTTTTATTACATATCGAATAGGATGATCCGTAACGTAGTAGGCTATATCTGTAAGGTTGTCAATATCCCAAACGACCAGATCTGCTTTTTTATTAATTTCAACAGATCCAATTTCATTTTCAAATCCTAGCGCTGCTGCTCCATGATACGTAGCTGCGATAAATGCCTCTTCTATTGTCATTGACATATTCATCACTGCTAAGGTCATAATAAAGGGCATTGATTGAATATGACAACTGCCAGGGTTATAATCTGTTGCCAAAGCTACCGTTGCGCCATTATCTATTAATTTTCTTGCTGGAGCGTACGTTTTTTTATTTAAAAAAAATGTTGTTCCAGGAAGGAGCGTTGCAACAACGTTGTTCTCTATCAATGATTGAATACTGTTATCGTCAATTGCCATTAAATGGTCTGCGGAAACTGCACCAACATCAGAGGCAAGTTGGCTTGCTCCAAAATTATTAAACTCATCAGCGTGTATACGAGGAGTAAGTCCATGTTCGCGACCACATTCAAGGATTGAACGTGTTTGATCAATTGAAAAATATCCTTCTTCGCAAAATACATCTATGTATTTAGCTATACCTTGATGCGCAACCCTTGGAATCATNTCCTTGATTATCAACCTGACATACCCTTCGTGGTCATTTTCATATTCTGGAGGAAATGCGTGCGCACCCATAAAGGTAGGCGCGAGATCAATGCAGTGATTTNAATTTGTTTTTTCAATGACTTCCAATGATTTTAATTCAGACTCAGTGTCTAATCCATAGCCAGACTTAGCTTCAATGGAGGTGGTACCTAGGGATATAAACCTATCCATTCTTTTTAAAGCTTTTAAATAAAGCTCCTCAGCAGAAGACATTCTAACTCCGTTGATACTTGACACTATACCCCCTCCATTTTTTGCAATTTCCTCATAACTTACACCTGAAAGGCGTTGTTGATGTTCAGAATTGCGGGTGTTATCAAAAATTGGGTGGGTGTGTGAATCTACAAAACCAGGCGTTACAAGCTTTCCTTTGCAATCGATTGATTTTGCTGTGGCTGGAGAGCCAATATTAGTTATTATGCCATCTTTAACCTGAATTGATGTATTCTTTTCATAATGTAATTCTTTGCCATCAAAAATAGGCAAACTACCAATATTATGAAGCTCAATATCTGAATACATGGTTGATATTATTTTGGAATGTCTACGTCCCAGGCTCTGGCATTATCTATTGCATCAGGGTAGCCAGCGTCAACATGGCGAAATATTCCCATTGCTGGATCATTTGTTAGCACTCGTTTAGCACGAATAGCCATATCCTCGCTTCCATCAACACAAATAACTTGGCCTGCGTGTATTGAAAGCCCCATACCAACTCCACCGCCTTGATGAATAGAGACCCAGGTTGCGCCACTAGCAGTATTAAGCAGTGCGTTTAATAAGGGCCAATCTGCAACAGCGTCAGAACCGTCCATCATGGATTCAGTTTCTCTAAAAGGAGATGCAACAGAGCCGCAATCCAAATGATCACGCCCAATAACAACCGGCGCTGATAATGCTCCGCTAGACACCATGCTATTAAGCTTAACTCCGAATTTTGCTCTTTGACCATATCCAAGCCAACAAATTCTCGATGGAAGACCTTGAAACTGGATTTGATCTTTTGCCATACCTATCCAATTTGACAGAACCTTATCCTCTGGAAACATTTCTAAAACAGCCTCATCTGTTTTATATATATCTTCAGGATCGCCAGAAAGAGCTACCCACCTAAAAGGCCCTTTTCCCTCGCAGAAAAGAGGGCGAATATATTCAGGTATAAAACCAGGAAAATTAAAAGCGTTTTCCAGTCCAGCTTTTTTTGCTTGACCTCTCAAATTATTTCCATAATCAAAGGCAATAGCGCCTTTTTTTTGTAAGTCTAAAATTGCTTGACAGTGCTGAACCATTGAATCATAGGATTTCTTGATATACTCATCAGGTTTATTCTTTCTAAGATCGCTAGCATTATCAATAGATATTCCAGATGGAACATATCCATCTAATTCGTCGTGAGCTGAAGTTTGATCTGTAATCATATCTGGAGTAAAATCTATTTCAACCATTTCTTTTATTAAGTCTGCAGCGTTGCCCACCAATCCAATTGTTAATGNTTTTTTATTCTCTTTAGCTTTNAANGAAAGAGATATTGCCTCTTGAAGAGANCCAACAGAAACATCTAAATATTTTGTTTCGATTCTTCTATTGATTCTAAGAGGATCTACTTCAATACAAATTGCAATTCCATTGTTCATTTTGACTGCAAGAGGCTGAGCGCCGCCCATTCCTCCTAGCCCAGCCGTAACTACTATCCTACCAGTTAAATCAGAATCAAAATGTTTTTTTGCAGCAGCTGCAAAGGTTTCATATGTTCCTTGAAGAATACCTTGNGTTCCAATATAAATCCATGAACCAGCGGTCATTTGACCATACATCATCAANCCTTCTTTGTCTAGTTCGTTAAAATTATCCCATGTTGCCCACTCTGGTACTAAATTTGAATTTGCTATCAGGACTCTTGGGGAGTAGGTATGCGTTTTTGCAACCCCAACAGGCTTACCTGACTGAATTAATAGGGTTTCATCATAATCCATTCGCTTAAGAGTTCTTAAGATTGATTTATAAGAATTCCAGTCTCTTGCTGCTTTACCTTTACCTCCATAAACAACAAGGTCATCTGGATTTTCAGCAACTGATGCATCTAGATTATTTTGGATCATCCTATAGGGTGCCTCTAATTGCCAACTTTTACATTCTAAAGAATTTCCTGTAGGAGAAGATATATTAACTGATGGCATTATTTTTTTTTAAAATAAAATTAATAAAAGAGCTTAAATAATATGACAAATGTTATTTGTAAATATAATTCTTAATCGAGCCAAAATAAGACATATTTTGAATAAGAGAGTTGTAGGAAAAAAATGCCACGGAATTAAACCGTGTCACTTTAGTATATTTTACCTTAGTAAGCGCTTCGTTTGGTTTCTGATTATAGGTTGCCACGCCCATAACAATTTTCTTGCGGTATTTACTTGGTAGATTATCGTAGATAATATCTATGTTTGCAGCAAAAACCTTAAGGTCGGCAGCATAATTCATAATAAAGGCTCTATCTAAATATCCCGCTACTAACCAAACATCCCATTCTTGATAAAATCTCTCCCTAGCTTCATATAAGCTTGGCTTTACCGCAGCAGACAATATCACACCAGGGTTAATCAATGTGATCATGTCTTTTGTATCACTCACTAGGTCTGTAATCGATTTTCTTAAGTAATCATTCCATTCTTTAGACTTGTATTGATCAATTAATTTCCCCTTATTAAAACCAGCTGAGGCATTAAATTTTCGATAATTTGCTATAGAGTAAGGGTTTTTACCGTATCCTGAGTCGTGAAAACGGATGTAATCAAGATGCAAACCATCGATATCATAATTTTCGACCAACTCTTTAAATACTTTAAGGAGATGTTTGTTAACGTTTGGATGTCCAGGTGAAAGATAAAGCCCTTCAAAGCCATTGCTTTTAATGCGACTTTTTTTTAGCTCCTCCACAATATTTAAAGGAGATGTAGTGTTACTATCTATCCAGTCCTTTTTAGTGAGAATCAAATGATCTTTTTGAATAGGCATTACAGAGGAGGACCATAGCAAATATGTATTAAGCCAAACATGAACTTTTAAACCTTTTTGCTTGGCTTTAGGTATTAGATAGGCTAAAGGGTCAAAATCTACATTTTTTATTAATGATGATTTTGGTACAAACGCTGAATTGTAAAATGCGTCCCCCCTTCCTCTGACCTGAACGACTATATTATTAAATCTATTAATAACTGCATATTCAATCATTCTATCTATGCTCTCTTCTGCTACCATAGATGATCGAACTACCCAAATATACCGATCTTTAAAAAGGGATTTTTGAGAAAATATTAGGTTGGCTTGTAAAAACAAAAAGGCAATATAAAATATTGCCTTTTTGTTATTTTTAGGGTTGGAAATTTTGATCAAGTTTCTTTAGCAGCTTCTTCAATTGTATCAACCTTGGTAGCGCTAAAGTCAACAAACTCAATTATTGATACTGATGCACGATCATTATCGCGAAATCCACGCTTGATAATACGCGTATAGCCGCCATTTCTATCAACATAGTTTGGAGCTATGTCATGGACTAGGCTATGAACTGAATCTTTAAAGGGAAGTTTTCTCATAATCTGTCGAATAGAGTTGAAATCCGCTTTTTTTGCTTTTGTGATTAGAGGCTCTATAAAGGTACGCAATTCCTTTGCGCGAGAATCTGTAGTTTGAATGCTTTTATGAAGAATCAAATTAGAAGCAAGATTACGCAAAAGCGCTTTCCTGTGCGATGGATTCACACCAAGCTTTCTACCTTTTTTTTGATGACGCATTATTTAGACTTCTAGCTTTAAGTATTTATCAACATCCATTCCAAAGCTTATTCCCATATCGTCAAGTTTTTCAACTAGCTCAGTTAAAGATTTTCTACCAAAATTTTTGTACTTTAACATTTCGCTTTCTTCTTTGCTCACAAGCTCATAGATATGCTTGATTCCAGCAGCTTGCAAACAATTATGACTGCGCACTGACAATTCCATTTCATCAATTGTCAAGTTAAGTAGATTTCTAACTTGAATAATTTCTTCGCTAATCTTTTCAGTCACTTCAAGAACTTCAGGTTTTGCTATAGCTTCAACTAATTTTAAATGATCCATGAGAACTGTTGCTGAATAACTAATTGCATCCTGAGGAGTAACTGATCCATCTGTTTCAATTTCAATTGAAAGAATTTCAATGGGGTCTTTAGCGCCAGGAACAGGCTGAACATTATAAGTAACCTTTGTTACTGGGTTAAAAATACTATCCATGGCAAGAGTTCCGATGGGGGCATTTGGCAATTCATTTTCTTCGGATGGGATATAGCCTTTTCCAACACCAATTCTTAATTCAATGTCCATTTTTCCATTAGAATTAATTTCAGTGATATATTGATCTTGATTTAGCACTTCAAATTGATCTGTAGCTTTTTGGATGTCAGCAGCTGTAAACACCTTTTTGCCTTTAAGAGAAAGTTTTACATTATCAACATCTGAGTCAGAAAGTTTAAACCTTACACTTTTTAAATTCTGNATGATATCAGCCATATCTTCTTTAACACCAGTGATTGTTGAAAATTCATGCAATACNCCTTCTACTTTTACGTTTGTTATTGCGGCGCCTGGCAAGCTNGTAAGTAAAACACGTCTCAATGCATTTCCAACAGTAACACCATATCCCCTTTCAAGAGGTTGTAGAACAAATTTACCGTAGGTGTCTGTGAGAGAATCTTTATCTGTTTTAATTTTTAATTTATATTCTTTTTTTGCCATTAGATTAATAACCTCGTTTTTTATTTTGAGTATAATTCAACAACTAATTGTTCATTTACAGTTAGCTGCATCTCTTCGCGCTCTGGTACCGCTATAAAACTGCCTGTCATCTTGGCTTTGTCTAGCTCAAGCCAAGGAAAAGAAATGTCGCCTTTAACTTTTTTGATAGAATCCATAACTACATCAAGTTTTTTTGATTTGTCACGTACCTTTATTACGTCACCAGGTTTTAAAGATGCTGAAGGGTAATTACATTTGCGATCATTAAGTAAAAAATGAGCATGCGAGACTAACTGTCGAGCTTGCGATCTTGTAGATGCAAATCCTAGCCTGTAAACAACATTATCCATTCTACATTCTAAAAGCTGAAGAAGATTAGTTCCAGTCTCACCTTTCATCTTCTCTGCTTTGTGAAAGTAATTTCTAAATTGCTTCTCAAGAACACCATACATAGCCTTAATTTTTTGCTTTTCTTGAAGTTGAATACCATAATTCGATAATCTTTTTCTTCGATTAGGACCATGCTGTCCAGGAGTGTAGGGCTTTTTATTTAAAAGTGTGTCATATTTTGGGTTACCGAAAATATTTTCACCAAATTTTCTAACTAACTTTCCTTTAGGCGTATCAACTTTTGACATTTAATTACCTTATACCCTTCTTCTTTTAGGTGGCCTACAGCCATTATGAGGCAATGGTGTAACATCTTTAATAGATACAACTTCAAGACCTGCAACAGCCAGTGCCCTGATAGCAGATTCTCTGCCTGCTCCAGGACCTTTTACTCTTACATCTACTGTCTTCATTCCCATCTGAACAGCTTCTTGAGCTGCTTTTTCTGCAGCCATAGTAGCTGCAAAAGCTGTACTCTTTCTCGATCCTTTAAATCCGCTAGTTCCTGCAGTAGACCATGCTACTACATTGCCGAATTTATCAGTTAGAGTTATNTGGGTATTATTAAAGGTCGCTTTAACATGAGCTATGCCTGCCGGATCANNGCTACCTTTCTTTTTTCTTTTTTTTGTATCTTTAACTTGTGCCATAAAATTTAAGCTTTCTTTCCAAGTCCAATAGTTCTACGCTTACCTTTACGAGTNCTTGAATTGGTTTTTGTTCTCTGGCCATTAACAGGAAGACCNCGTCTGTGTCTCAAGCCTTGATAACANCCAATATCTCTTTTTCTCTTTATATTCATTGAAACTTGAGTTCTTTGCTCACCTTCAACTCTAATTTCAAGAGCTGTTATTGCATCTCTAAGCGCAACAACTTGATTATCAGTGAGGTCTTTAATTCTCTTATCCTGATCCACCTTAGCCTTCACGCAAATACTTTTTGCTTGGGAAAGTCCAATTCCATGAATATAACAAAGTGAAAATGGTACTTTCTTATCTCTAGGTATGTCAACACCTGCTATACGAGCCAAAATCTACTCCTATCCTTGCCTTTGTTTGTGCTTAGGGTTTTCACATATAACCATAACTACACCTTTACGGCGTATTACTTTACATTTATCACANATTTTTTTAACTGATGCTCTTACTTTCATCTNATTTATTTCGGTATGTTATACGACCTCTGGTTAAATCATAAGGTGAAATTTCTAACTTAACAATATCACCTGGTAAAATTTTTATGAAGTGCATTCTCATTTTTCCACTTACATGTGCCAAAACTTCATGTTTATTATCACCAATCTCAACTTCAACTCTAAACATAGCATTAGGCAATGTTTCCTTTATTACTCCTTCTACCTGTATTGCTTCTTCTTTAGCCATTTTGAGAAACCTTACTAAGTATTTTTGGTCCATCCGATGTAATTGCAATAGTATGCTCAAAATGAGCTGAAACTTCACCGTCAGATGTTCTAATTGTCCATCCATCAGAATCTGTTTTAACTTCCTTATTGCCCATATTTATCATTGGCTCTATGGCTATACACATACCCTCACATAGCTTATATCCTTGGTTAGGGGTACCATAATTTGGAATCTGTGGCTCTTCATGGAGGCTCGAACCTATTCCATGACCGACCAATTCACGCACTACAGAATAACCGTTACCCTCCGCATGAGTCTGAATAGCATATCCTATATCAGAAACAAAATTTCCAGGCTTTGCCTCAGCAATACCCTTCATTAAACAATCTTTAGTTGTCTGCATCAGTTTTTTTCTGCTTTCAGAAACATTACCAACAGAAAAAGTAATAGCATGATCTCCATAATAACCTTCTTTCTCAGCGCCACAATCAATTCCTACAATCTGACCTTCTTCAAGATATCTATCACTGGGTATACCATGAACAACTTCATCATCAACAGACACACAAAGAGTTGAGGGAAAACCCATATAACCTTTAAAAGCTGGTCGAGCATCTCTAGATAAAATAAACTCTTCAGCCATTTTATCTAAATCTATNATACGAACTCCAGGNTTAATATGATCAGATAACATATTTAGNGTATCAGCTACTATTTGACAGCTTGCTGCAATAAGCGAAATTTCTCTATCTGTTCTAATATGTACCATCTAAATTCTTCTTCTNCCTTTGATCTTACCCTTTGCTAAAAATCCATCGTAATGACGACTCATTAAGTGAGATTCAATTTGTTGTAATGTATCAAGCGCAACCCCGACTATGATCAACAGGCTTGTACCACCAAAAAAAGAGGCTAAATCATAACTTACATCCATAAGTTGCATCAATATATAAGGAAATACTGCTACAGCTGCTAAAGCAAATGATCCTGGTAAAGTCACGCGAGATAAGATATTATCAATATACTCGGCGGTTTTCTTGCCGGGTCTAATTCCTGGNATGAAACCACCATGTTGTTTCATTTGTTGTGAAACTTGAGTAGGGTCAAAAGCTATTGCAGTATAAAAATAAGTGAAGAAAACAATCATCAGTCCGAANACTATCCAATAGAATGGGTGATCAAATGAAAACCATCTCATCACNGCTTGCATAAAAGGGCTGTCACTAAAAAAGGTTGCAATAGTACTTGGTATAAACATAATACTTTGTGCAAAGATAATTGGCATAACTCCGGCCGTATTGACTTTGAGTGGTATATGCGTTGATTGACCGCCATAGACCTTTCTTCCTACAACACGCTTAGCGTAAGACACTGGAATNTTTCGAGTACCCTGTGTTANAAGCACTACAAAACAGATAACAGCAAGCATAATTCCGAGCAAAATAAGTTCACTTAAAATACTTCTAACACCCTCATTAATTAATGCTACTTCGCTCACAATNACATTAGGAAGNCTTGAAACAATACCAATCATAATAATTAATGATATACCATTTCCAATNCCACGTTCAGTAATTCTTTCGCCTAACCACATAAGAAGAATTGTTCCTGTAATCAAACAAATGGTTCCAGTAAAAATAAAAGAGAATCCAGGGTTTATAACAACAGATTGACCACCTGAAGACATAGAAGGGAGAAATACTGCAACTATACCATAGGCTTGCATCGCAGATATTAAAACGGTTAAATATCTTGTGACCTGGGTAATTTTTTTTCTTCCAGCTTCACCTTCTTTTTGTAACCTCTGAAAATAAGGTACAACAGTGCTCATTAATTGAATGATAATTGAAGCAGATATATAGGGCATAATACCCAAAGCAAATAACGTAGCCTTTTCAAAAGCTCCGCCTGCAAACAAGTTATATAGGCCTAGCAGAGTATTCTGATATCCTTGAAACGCTGCACTTAAAGCTTCGCTATTTATACCTGGGATAGGAATGTGGGCTCCAAGTCTCGCAACGANAAGAACCCCAAGGGTGAAAAGAATTCTTTTTCTTAATTCGGGTATNATAAATATAGATTTAAGCTTGTCAATCATTTATTTACTGAACCTCTACAGTTCCTCCAGCCTTTTCAATCTTTGATTTTGCAGAAGAGCTAAATGCGCTNGCAGTAACATTCATTTTTTTGTCGATTTCACCATCACCAAGAATCTTGATAGGTCTTAAAGAATATTTTACCAACCCATTTTCCTTCATTACTGCCGGATTGATTTCTTCTGATTGAATAATATTTAGATCAGAAAGGTTTACAATTTGAAATTCTTTCTTAAAAAGGAAATTTGAAAATCCTCTTTTTGGAACTCGACGATGAAGAGGCATCTGACCTCCTTCAAACCAAGGGCGATGTTTTGAGCCAGATCTTGAATGATAACCCTTGTCTCCACGTCCAGCGTTCCTTCCTAGTCCAGAACCATGGCCTCTACCAACTCTCTTTTTTGAATGAGTTGCACCTTTTGCAGGTTTTAAATCGCCAAGCTTCATTTATTCTTTTACCTCAACCAAATAACTTACAATATTGATCATGCCACGTAATTGTGGAGTATCTTTATGCTCAACTGTTTGATTCATTTTCTTTAAGCCTAAGGCTATTAAGGTTGATTTGGCCTTTTGTTTATATCCTATAGGGCTTTTAATTTGTTTTATTTTTAGTGTTTTTGTAGCCATAAATTTTCTAATTAAATACTTCTTTAATTGAAATCCCTCTCTTATTGGATATACTAACAGCATCTTGTAAGCTTGTCAAGGCTTTCATAGTAGCCTTAGTAACATTTAGAGGGTTATTTGAACCAAATCTTTTTGTTAAAATATTTTTTATACCTACCTGCTCCATAACTGCACGCACTGCAGCTCCAGCAATGATACCAGTACCAGGGGCAGCTGGCTTTAACATAACTTTACTTGCGCTATATCTTGATACAATCTTGTGAGGGATTGTGCCATTAATTAAATCAATTTTAACTATATTTTGCTTTGCTTCTTCTTTAGCTTTATTAATTGCAGACATAACTTCTCCGGCTTTACCTTGGCCAATTCCAACATGACCTTTTCCATCTCCAACCACTACTAAAGCGCCAAAACGGAAATTTTTACCACGCGATGTAACTTTAGCAACTCGGGTTACTCTAATTACATTTTCTTCTTGTAAGTCTAATTCTGCAGGATTAATCATAATTTCTCTATTTCTAAAATTTTAAACCAGCTTCACGAGCTGCTTCAGCTAACGCTTTAATTCTACCGTGATACGGATTTCCATTCCTATCAAAGACAACTTCAGAAATTTTCTTCTGTTTTGCCTTGCTTGCAATAGACGCGCCTATAATCGCGCTAGCATCAGTTTTTGTTTTTGCCTTTTTCAATTCTTTTTGAAGACCTTTGTCTAACGAAGATGAAGAAACTAAAGTTGATTGATTGTGGTCATCAACAATTTGAGCTGATATATTTTTAAGAGACTTTGAAACAACTAGGCGAGGTCTTGTAGGGTGCGCTGTGTTGTTACCCTTACTTCTATTTCTTCTTCTTTGGTTGCGAATTTCTTTTTTTGTTAGTTTTTTAATCATGCTGTAGCTCCACCAACAGTTTTACCTTGCTTTGAGCGGACATATTCATCTTTGTATCTAAT
The DNA here is from genome assembly GCA_002724475.1 of Fidelibacterota bacterium. Lineage (GTDB taxonomy): Bacteria > Fidelibacterota > Marinisomatia > Marinisomatales > TCS55 > TMED108. Next base: position 24,479 of record PBOO01000033.1, read on the forward strand.
ACCTTTGCCTTTATATGGCTCGGGCTTTCTAAAAGATCTAATTTTTGCGGATACCTCACCAACCAATTGTTTATTTATTCCCGAAACAATGATCTCGGTCTTATTGGCCTTGATTTCTATTCCTTGAGGTGGCTCGAAATATATATCATGGGAGTACCCAAGCTGTAAAACTAAATATTTGCCTGTCATATTAGCTTGATATCCAACGCCCCTGATCTCAAGCTCTTTTTCAAACCCCTCTGATACACCATGAACTGCATTTGCTATCAGCTGGCGAACAGTACCATGTAAAGATCTAAAAGTTCTGGAATCTGATGGTCTCTCAAGCGATACTGTATTGCTTTCTTGAGTGACTTTTAGGCCTTCGTTAACATAGACACTAAGAGATCCTTTTGGACCTGAAACCTTAACATGATCAGTAAGGACTTCAACATTTACCTTATCAGGAATTTCAATTATTTTGTTACCAATTCTAGACATCTACTACCACACGCTACATAAAACTTCGCCGCCAACACCAATACGTTTAGCAACTTTATTTGAAATAACACCTTTTGATGTTGAAAGAATAGAAATGCCCAAACCATCCAATACCCGAGGAAGTTCATTTTGATTCACATACACTCTTTTACCTGGCTTACTTACTCTATTAATACCTGAAATAACAGATTCGCCCTTATGGTCATATTTTATAAAAATTCTAATTTTCTGCTCTATTCCATTTTTAATAAACATAAAGTCTTCAATATACTTTTCTTCTTTTAAAACGTAA
>PBOO01000034.1 GCA_002724475.1 Fidelibacterota bacterium
ATCAACCATTGCGCCACTCATCGTTGTTTCACTGGTAAGCGTAACACCATTGACAATCTCAATAAGCTGTCTCATCGCGTCCTGTTTTGCGATTCGCAAAGCCATTCTTCTTGCTTGGCCCGCATTTACCGCATTTGTAGGCACAAACCCAATACCTACAGCGGTGATAGTTTGATCAGAATAGTTGATACTTCCATTGTCGAGCTGGGTAACAACTCCCTGGGCGGACAAGAGTCCAAGCATTGCTATAGTAATTAGTAAATACTTCTTCATTTATAAGCCTCTTTAATTATTGTGCAACTTCAGCGGTAATTCTATTGCCGCTTAGTCCTGTTACTTTAATAGAGAGTCCATCTGGACTTGTTTGCGCAAGACCCATCGCAAGCGCCTGCGCTTTACCTTCAAATTCTACTTCAAATTCTGCAACGCCATCGTTCAAACTTTTTGCATAAGCGTTTCGTATACCTGATACGGTTTGCGCTTTTAAAAACGATTCGAACGTCATGTAGGACATGAAGTCAGCTTTTTGAAGGACAACATATATTTTTGTGAAGTTCGATTGCTGGGTACTCCACTTAGTGATTAATTGAGTAATGATATTATTTCCTAGCTCTTCAGCAGCTTTATTCGTGGCCATCGTTCCAGCGGTTGAGGCTGAAATATGGGGATGCTTTCCGTTGACTGAGGGGACAACCGCAAGTATTTCACCAGTATCAGTACGAACAATTTTTCCATTAACGTCAGCTTGTCCAGAGAACATTGGACCAAACTTTCCACCTGAGGAAATTTTAGCTGTTCCAATCACAATGACCTCGGCGCCTAGCTGTGAGGCAATTTTAGCAGCAGCAGAAACGTTTCCAGCTAGAGCTTCAGTGTAGTCTGCTTGTCCTTTCAAAGCTTGTACCAATTGTCTATCAACCACGTCAAATCCGCGATCATAAAAGGTTGCAAGTAGTTTAGTCTCCGCAAAGTTTGTAGCGGTATTATCAATAAGGTTTTCTTCTTTCATGAGAAAGATGATGCGGGGACGATTAACAGAATTTAACAGCGTTTGTAGCGCTGCTTCATCTGCCATAACCTGATCGATCATGTCGGTGACTTCAGCTTCTATTGTTATCTCAAAGTTGCCGTCAGGACCTTTGGACTCCTTGACCACCTTAAATGTTTTAACAAATCCTTGAGCTTTTGAGTAGATATTGTCCTCGATGGAAGTAGCCGTAACGGTGGTTGTAGAAGTCATATAGGCACCAAGTCCCTGCTCAACCGCATCTCTTTTCGCCTGCTCAATTGCTGCGTCTTTCGTAAGGCCATAGCCTACGCCGGTTGCTTTTTGCTGGGCAACTAATATGCCCAGGGAAACAACCAAAATGTACATTAATATATTTTTTATCATCTTTACTATTTATACTCTCATAATTTATCGACAAGACGTACCTCTATATATAAGGTATCGATACGACTATAAATTATTCAATTCAGAGCCAGGAAGCAATACCTATTGCCCTCGTGTGATGCAGAGCAAATATGTGGATTACGCTTATTTTTTTTAAATATATTTGAGCCTATATTCTACGCATATAATTTTTTAAGGAATAACTTATGTTAAAAAAATTAACACCAACCCTTTCGATGATGGCCTTAATATTGCTATCCGCATGTGCAACCAAACCGCAAAGCGATGTCGATACTCCAGAATATCACTACAAAGCCGGTATGAGAGCCATTGATAACAACGATTACCAGCAAGCGATTAAATCGTTCCAGCGATCGATTGATCTCGATAGTAAGTTTGCACTAGGTTTTGGAGGACTAGGGCTTGCGAACGCAAAACTGGGGAACAATAAAGAAGCTAAAAATTACGCTGATAAATGCGCCAGCAAAGGAAGTAAAGACCCTGANGCACTTGCATTGAGCGGTCGAATCTGGATCAACATGCGTGATTCTGAAAAAAAATGGTTTAANAAGTCCGAAGATTTTCTTGAAAAAGGGTTAAAAAGAGATAAAGAGCATGAAGGTTCTCAATACTGGTATGGCGTAGCTCTACTCTACAATTATCAATTTGATGAAGCCGAGGACTACTTCAAGAAAGTGGTTAACAAGCGNGGTGAATACTCTGGAGTTGCAGATAACAAATGGAAGTTATCGCAGAAAATTGTTCGCGCAATGCCNGGAACACCNGTTGGCAGAAAGGTTGCTCTGAAAGAAAGAATTAACCGCGCTGATCTTGCGGTACTTTTTTCAGAAGAATTGAAGATAGGCGTTTTATTTGATAGGATGCCCGCACAAACTGCAGGATTTCAAAGTCCTTCGCAGGCAGCTCAAAACAGTTCCATTGCTGTTCCAAATGATTCTAGAAATCACTGGGCAGAAACATGGATAAAAGACATGATCCGATACGGAATTATGAACGTTGAGCCTGATGGTAACTTTTACCCAGATGACAATATCAATCGGGCAACCTACGCGATGGCTGTCCAAAGACTACTTGTTGTGGCAACGCGTGATGAGAGTTTAGAAACAAAATATTTTGGTGAATCGCAAAGCAGGTTTAGCGATGTACCCAGCAGTCATTTTGCCTACAACGCAATGGCCATTTGCACTGAGAGAGGTATTATGCAAGTCGACATGATGAACAATCGTTTCAATCCTACTGGAGATGTTACTGGGGCCGATGCCTTACTAATCATAAGGAATCTGCAGAATTCATTACGCATGACATTCTAATTCATTGCGATCTTAAGTTTAATTAAGGGCTACTGATAAGGTAGCCCTTTTTGTTTTTAGACCAAAATTCTTCGCTTAAATTGCACTATGATCAATTATAGGCATTTATTCTTTGTTGTTTTTTTATTTTTTTACGGCTGCGTTGAAACGCTGATTAGCGTTACAATAATACCGGATGGTAGATATCATGTTAAAATTGAGTCACAGGGAGATGAGAGAGATATAAAAGATAAAGATTTTAATTTGCCCTCATCAAGCAACTGGAGTGTTGAAGAGTTTGAAAAACAGGAGATCGACTCAGACGAAACTATCTTTGTACGGTCCGCTGAAAGTCTCCTGTCAGGAAGAAATTTTTTAGGTGACAATGGCCAACTAGGCTCGCTTCGTTATCCAATTTCTGTGGAAAAGAAAAAAGGGTTTTTTTCAGACACCTATACTTTAATCCAAATTTTTGAAGGAAGGAATATTGATAAGAAGTACCCGATGCTATCAAAATCGCTTCTTAATCCAGGAAACAATAAACTAGAAAATCGGGTGCAGACGGAAATAATAATGTACTGCTTAAGACGATCGATGAAAGATGNAAGTACTGACCAAAATGTTGAAGCACTTTTACAAGAACGGATACTGAATCATTTCAATGGAGTTTTTTTTAAAGCAGAGGAAGAGAATAAATTGTTTGAAATACTAAATGAAGGTGATGAAGAAAAGGTAGAATTTCTAAATCTTCCTGAAAAGTTAGTTCGAACAAACTTCAAACCGTTTGTAGATCTATTGCCCAGAAACTTTATAGACAATTGTATCAATAGAATGCGAGACTATTTACATGAAGCAAATGTAACGATTCAATTAAACGATGACACATTCAAATTTGTAGGTACATTACCCGGCGTGGTTTTTAGCTCAAACGCGGATTCAATTTCCTCCGACTCTCTTTGGTGGATATTTGATCTTAAAGACTTTATGAATGAATCCTTTACTATTGAAGCTGCCTCGGTAGTATACTATCCCCAGAAAATCCAACAAACTATCGTACTTGGTGCATTAGTTATTTTAATTGTTTTATTTTTCATTGCTAAAAGAAAGGCAAAATCTTGAAACATATCATCATTACTACTTTGGCTTTTATTTCGTTACTTGATGCTAAGCCTAAATTTACAGATCAACAAATTGCAGCTATGACTCCTCAATATTTTAAGCGCAACCACAGTGCGCCTAAGCTTACGGGTCTTAAAATTTATTCAGAAAAAGGAGAGCGAATATACCAGGTTGAAATACTAGTAAGCAGAAATAGATCAAATGACGATTTAAGTTTTGCGGTTTCTGCGCTAGCCAACATGGGTCAGTACGCCAAAAAACCTTTTAAAAAATACGTTGTAGTAATGCATTCTAATATGAGAGGAAAAGGTTCAGACATTTGCGAAGCAAACTCGCGATGCACTGCAGATTACATGATTCGCAAACAGGTAACGTACGACCATTGGTACAAAAAATGTGTTACATTTATTAATGGATAAGGTTTGAGCCATTAAANCATTTCTTTTATTTTTGATTATTNGAGTNTCNTTTNGCCAAGAAGATGATTTGCAGATTAAACAACCAAAGTTTTTAGCNGATCAAAAAATATTTCATCATCCACATAAAGTGCTTTTCAATTCACGAGCATTTGATCTTGAAGTATTTACAGAGTATGATAAAAANCAAGTGAAACANGTTAGTTTGTTTTTCAGAACAGATTCTCAACCTAGGTATCGTGANGTCNCATTTNCTAAAGATNCTGACCGCTACTCTTTCAGGTATGATCCCCTGGCTAATCCTGCTAATTATATTACCTATTTTTTTACAGTTGAATTGAATAACGGTAGCGTCTTTGCTACTCCAGTTGATAGCTCAGGATTATTAAAACCTGTTACGATGAACCTGGTAGACCCTATGNAATATTACAAAGAGCGAGCTGAAGGTAAATTTTAGTATGCAAGAGGNGAAAAATAAAATTCTAGAATTAAGAGAAAAAATCAACGATCATAACTATAACTATTATGTTGTTGATAATCCTATAATCTCTGATATTGAATACGATACACTTTTGCGTGAACTTGATCAACTTGAAAAGCAGTATCCTGACCTGATTTCACCTGACTCCCCAACCCAACGGGTTGGGGCTACACCTCTTTCATCATTCAAATCCTTTGAACACAGTATTCCTATGCTTTCACTTGAGAATGCGATGAATAATGAAGAATTGATTGCATATTACAAACGTACTAAAAAAGGGTTGAACGATAACGCAAATATTAAGTTTGTAGCAGAGCCCAAGTTGGACGGCATAGGTGTAGAGCTCATTTATGAGGATGGTGTTTTGGTTCGCGGTCTTACTCGCGGCGATGGTGTGACAGGTGAGGATATAACACAAAATTTAAAAACCATACGCGCAATTCCTTTAACACTTAGAACCGATAAAAGAGATTCTCCAAAACTGCTTGAGGTTCGCGGTGAGGTCTTCATGATGAAAAGTGAATTTCAAAATCTAAACAAGTCTAGAGAGAAAAAAGAAGAACCCCTTTTTGCAAACCCTAGAAATGCCGCAGCAGGAAGCTTGAGACAACTTGATTCATCAATTACAGCCGANAGGCCGCTGTCGATTTATTGCTACGAAGCTGGAAATATCATNGGTGAATCGTTTTCATCCCATAAAGATTTTCTTGACGCGTTACTCGAATGGGGTTTTCCTGTAAACAATGAAATATCATTGACTGATGATGTTGATCAAATTATCGCTTACCATAAAGACCTCGAGGAAAGAAGAAACAGCTTGCCTTATGAAATAGATGGAACAGTNTTTAAGGTTAATGATATCAACCAGAGAAATATTCTTGGCTCCAGGAGTAGATCGCCCAGGTGGGCTATTGCAGGTAAGTTTAAAGCGATTCAGGTCACGAGCATTGTTACTGATATTGTTGCATCGATCGGAAGGACGGGTGCTATTACTCCAGTTGCAAAATTGGAACCTGTAAATGTTGGCGGCGTCATGGTAACTAACGCCACACTTCACAATCAAGATGAGGTTGATAGAAAAGATATTAGAGTTGGTGATACGGTTTGGGTGCAACGTGCAGGCGATGTAATTCCTGAAGTTGTGAAGGTTGTTTCAGAAAAGAGGCCTTCTAATACTACCAGATATCGACTGCCAATTCAATGTCCAAGTTGTAATGGAGACATCATACGTCCAGATGGAGAGTCTGTGGCTAGGTGCTTTAATCTATCATGCTCAGCTCAAACTAAAGGTCGAATTAAACATTTCATCTCAAAAGGTGGTTTGGATATAGATGGGTTTGGAGAAAAGTTGGTTGACCAGTTAGTTGAAAAAGAACTGATTAATACCTATGATGATATTTTTACTTTAAGTTTTGATGATTTAGTGAATCTTGAAAGGATGGCTGAGAAGTCGGCACATAATATTTTAGAATCAATCGAAAATTCAAAAAAAACAACGTTCGCTAGATTTATTTATGCTCTTGGAATAAGAAACGTTGGTTCGCATTTGTCAAAGGTTTTAGAATCACACTTTAACTCTGATCTGAATAAATTCCAAAAGACAACGTACGAAGAACTTGAGAGCATTAATGAAGTTGGGCCAATTGTTGCAGAAGCAATAATTAGATTTTGGTCTGATCAATCAAATGTGCTCATTGTTTCAAAATGTATGGAAAACGGGGTTGAATTCATTAAAGATTCTTCTCCAGTGAACGACATTTTTGATAATTTGAGTTTTGTTTTTACTGGTAGCCTTGAAAAACTTAAAAGAAATGATGCTAANAATATTGTTGAGTTAAACGGCGGCAGAGTAAGCAGCTCGNTAAGCAAAAACACNANCTTTCTTGTGGCGGGTAGCTCTGCGGGNTCAAAGCTAAAAAAGGCTCAAGAGCTGGGGNTAAAANTTATCACTGANTTTGATTTTTTAAAAATGATAGAAAATGAATAGCTAAGCAGCTTTGTCTGTTTATCATTNAAAAAATAAAGTGCAGTTAATTTTTNAATATTAACTAATTGAAAGGTTCAAATATGCAGCATTCACCTATGAAGATTGATCACGTGTTAAATGATATTGTAATGCTAGTTCTTGATGGNCACGAAATATTAAAAGAGCTGGAGATTGATAAAAATAAAATTTATGTTAAAGTNGTAGGCTACGATGAATATGGAATGTGGATTTTTCATCCAGGTATAAATACACCTATCCTTCAGAAGGATAAATCGGTTAAAGAAAAACAGCTTGAGGCCTCAATTTTGATTCCNTGGGGATTTATTTCATCAGTGGTTCATTTTCCTGGAGCAGAAGGATTTGATTTCCCGAACCCCTTTGATAATGAAATTGGATTTGAAGTAAACTAATGACACAGGCTATNAAAATTCAAAATCTTACTAAGAGCTATGGTAGCGTTGATGCGCTAAGAGGAGTGAATATAGAAATAAATGAGGGGGAATTTTTTGGATTGCTTGGGCCAAACGGTGCTGGAAAGACAACCACAATAAATATACTTACCGGTCTAGTTAGAAAAGATGAGGGTCATACTTTGATTTTTGGAAATGATACCGTAAAAGATTATCGATTGACAAGAAAACAGGTTGGTATTTCTGCTCAAGAATTTACTCAAGACTGGTTCTTCCCACTTGAAAAGCTGCTCATTTTTCAAGCTGGTTATTATGGGATAAAAAAAGAGGATGTTATGGAAAGGGTTGAATATCTTCTAGAGCGCTTAGGGTTGAATGAAAAACGAAATGCACGAATCAGNCAGCTTTCNGGCGGNATGAAACGAAGATTCCAAATAGCAAAAGCATTGATTCATGATCCAAAGATTTTGATACTGGATGAGCCAACAGCTGGGGTTGATGTTGAGCTAAGACATGAATTATGGGGCTACTTCAAAGATCTACACAAGGAAGGAAAAACCATTCTTTTAACAACGCACTATATTGAAGAGGCAGAAATGCTGTGTGATAAAGTTGCAATTATAGATTCCGGAAAAGTCATAGCTAAAGACACCCCCAATGGTCTTATTGGTAAAGATTCTCTTTCAGGAATTACGGTTTCACTTTCTGAGCCGTTTAATATATCAGAGAACATCCTTGAAAAATATACATATACCCTTGATGATAAAAGACTTCACTTTACTACAAAAGATCCTGAAGGTGACATGCCACAAATCATACGTTTGCTTTCACAATCAGGAGCACACATTCAGCGAATAGAAACTGATAAGGCTTCTCTTGAAGATGTATTTTTAAAGCTTACAGGCAAGGGAATAAACTGATGAACTGGATAGGGTTTAAAACACTTACAATGCGTGAAGTTGGGAGATTCTTTTCAGTTTGGAGGCAGACGATCATTCCAGGTCTTATCACTTCTGTTCTTTATATTTTAATTTTTGGNTTCACTCTTGAAAAAAGAATAGAAAGCATCGATGGGGTACCCTATACCCTTTTCATACTCCCTGGTTTGATTATGATGAACGCCCTTACAAACGCAACTTCAAATTCTTCATCGTCCATGCTTCAAATGAAACTNCTTGGACAGCTACCNGATATTTTGCAGGCTCCATTATCAAGCTTTGAAATTTCAATGGCGTATATAATCGGTGGAACCGTACGCGGGACCATAAATGGCATTTTAATTCTTCTTGTTGGGATGACATTAGGAGATATGACGGTTGCGAGTCCAATTAAAACCGTCGCATTCATNTTCATAGTTTCTTGGGCTTTTTCAAGTATTGGTTTATTGCTGGGACAATTATCTGAAAGCTGGGATCAGCTTGCCACAATGCAAAATTTCATTTTAACTCCTCTTAGTTTTCTTGGAGGAATTTTCTATTCAATAAAAATGTTGCCAGAATGGGCACAGTCTTTGAGCTTATTTAATCCAATTTACTATATGATTAACGGACTTAGATTTACCATTTTAGGCATTTCAGACTCAGACCCAATCTATAGTTTTGCAATTGCTGTTACGATGACTTTGATATTTTCCGTCGCATCTATTAAGCTTATGGAAAATGGTAAAAAAATCAAACAATGATAAGATCAGCAGCATTATGTTTTCTTTTTACTGCCTCTTTATTTGCTCAAGAAGATTCTACTAAATGGGTTCAATATGGACGCATTGGCGCAGTTACGGTTGATTCTACAAACGGTGGCTTTGGTTTTTTTAGGTTAAACAGGCANACNGATATTACCTATAAGGATTTAAGATTATTTGCTTATGGCTTTAAGAATCAATCCTTTGTTTACCTGAGATATAAATCTAGCGAAAAATACGGTGCAGATTCAAAGCTCTACAGATATACAATAACTTCTGTGCGAAAGAATACGCGTGTTGATATGAACCTGCAGTATCATTACAATCAAGGTTTTGGTTATTTTGCCAAGCAGTATCGCAATGGTCTTTTCAATCTTGAATTAGGCCACGGCTTTGATATGTCTGACTATTTAAACGCTACTCGAAAGACCTCTTACATAAAAGGTGGNGCTTTTTGGGATCACGATACAAAATGGTTTTCAAGTAAGCTAGAGTTTGAACATTTTCAACAAATAAGTGAAGTTGTTGAGAGTAATTTATCACGTAATCAATATATTTTTGAAATTATAGCCCCGTACAAAAATGGGCTCTATTTTAATTTTAACATCGAGGTTGAGGATTTTCTTTCTCCCGATCAAAAAGATGCATCTTCTATGTCATTTGCGATTGGCTGGAAGGGAAATATTTTNGATATTCTTTANCTATCTTTTTACAAAAGCTAAGATCGTTCTNGGGTANTCATCAACTATCATCAAAAAGCCTTTTCTGTCAAGGCGAACCAAACCTTCCCAATTTCTTGATTCCTCATTAAGCTCTAGCTGAATAGGCGATGTTGTAGTGCGCTTAATTGAATTATTTTTAATTTGATATTCTACTAATCTTTCAACATGCTTAAACATGCTGTGTGTTTTTCCTTTTTTCGTCTTTTCCAAAACTTCATCGTATCCAGGTTTNAATCTTTTTTCTTCACCTGGCCAAAAAAAGTTTACCGCCCAAAACCTACCCCTTCTNTCAACTTTTGTTACATCAGTCAGTCTATACTCGAGNTTTTCAAATTCAATAGATTTGTAGGTGTTTATTTCTTTATTGAAAGCTATTGCTTTGGGTTCAACATGAATGTTTGATCCGTTTGCTTCAAAGAGAGTAACAATTTGATTTTTGTATTCAAATATACTTTCAAAGCCCATATTCTTAATGTTTAAAGGAAGNGGAACTTCNGTTAAAGTTTCTTCATTAATAGCAATNGTTCCGTTTTTTCGATCAATAACACCTTTAACGATNAAGCTTTTCATGATTCCTTCGTNTTTAGACTCAATGATCAAATAAATGTTATTTCCTTTGAAACAAACCGCCTCAAATCCTTGGTAACCTTGAATGCTTTGTCTAAAATCTGGGACTTTTAGTTTAATTTTTTGCGGAACAATTGCTTTTGATGATCCGCTCTCCAGCCAAGTGCTAATTTTCTTCTTTTTTATCACATAGAATGCTGGGTCATCGAAATCAATGTACTGGGGCATAAGAACCAACTCATCTTTATACCATGTTAAGCTTGACATTTCCAACGCTTTTTCATTGGCCGATCCACCCAAAGGTATCTCAACGACTTTTCTTTCTTGCGAAAAGACTAAAGAGATCAGCAATGTGCAGATTAAAATTCTAGAGATAAATTTATTTAACATATTTTTTATACCAACTCACTAATCTTTGCATGTAATCAAGCTGATGGGGCCGCTCTAATAAACCATGAGGTTCACGCGGATAAAGGATGAACTCTGTTTCAACATTCTTAATTTTGAGAGCTTGCCAAAGCTCCATTCCTTGCTCTGGATGAACTCTTAGGTCCTTCATTCCGTGAATGATTAAAGTTGGGGTCTTTGCTTTATTGATATGTGATAGTGGCGATCTGTCCCAATGTAATTCTTGGTTATCAAACCACCATTGATTCCAATGAACTATGGACATTTCGTAGGGGATGTCCGTCGTTCCCATAAAGCTAATCATATTGGTTAGGCCTGCACCAACCATTGATGCCTTAAATCTGTCAGAGTTTCTAGTTGCTGCTAGCGCAGAAAAATATCCGCCATACGACCAGCCACCTGTACCAACTTGGTTCTTATCTACAAAACCATTTTCAATTAAATAATCAATTGCTTTAAGGACGTCGTTAAACTCCTCGCCGCCAAGGTCATCATGGTCGAGCTTTGAAAATGCAACACCCCTACCAGCACTACCTCTATAATTTGGTTCTAATACAAAGTATCCATTAGCCGCTAAGAGCTGAATTGGATAGGTAACTCTCGTGTTCCAACCATCGAGACTGACACCTTCAGGGCCGCCATGTATTTGCAAAATTAAGGGGTATCTTTTACCATCTCTATAAACNAGAGGATANGTCAATACGCCTTGAATGGTTTTACCATCTCTTGCCTTCCAAGAGATTGTTTCCTGTCTTGCAAGCTGTACTTTATTCAATGCTGTGTTTGAAAATGTTATACGCTTCATTTTCTTTGAATTATATAGCCCAACATATAATTCGTTTGGATGTTTATGGCTATTGGCAGTTAAAACAAGCTGCTTAGTATATCTATGAAATGTAAAGCTTGATATTATTTCGGTCGGAGCCAGGACATCATTTTGATTGTAAACATCTTCAGGCAGGTTTTCGCTTAAAAAGACTGTTGAAAGAGCCGTCTTTGTTCCNCGTTGCGACATTCCAATTACTGTTTGATCGTCAATCCATTCAACACTAACAAAAGACTCTTTAAAGTCTGGAGTAACTAATTTTGANTTCCCGTTTTTTATGTTTAGTACGTAAATGCTTTGAGCTAATGGATCATTTTTGCTNACCGCACCTAGAAATGCTAACTGTTCATTGTTTGGTGAGATTGACATATCTCCAAGCTTTCCAGGTGTATTAATTATTTTCCTAGGATTGCCACTAGGTGCTTTTACTAAATATATTGAACTTTCTAAGTATTCAANATCAACGTTGACTTTTTCGGAGGCTTGAAAAATGATAAACTTGCTATCAGGAGACCAGACAAAATTTGATATGTTTAGATCTTGTCTGAATATTGTTTCGTGTGACTTGGTCTCTAAGTCATAAATCCATAGCCGGTTGTATAGTTGTTCTTTTCCCATTACGATCATATCGTAACCNTCTTTTCTTCTTTCTTGCTCTTCTTGAGTTATTTTATCTCTCGAAGTAAATGCAATCCATCTACCATTTGGAGACCAAGCATAAGATGATACACTACTTGAATGNTTGGTAAGTGGAACTGCTTCTCCACCATCTGTGGGAATCGTATATATTTGAGTGTACTGATTNTGCTCTTTTCTTAATGATAAGAANGAAAGATTGCCATCAGGTGTCCATTGCGGNGCCCAACTATTATTAGGTGCTGAAGTAAACTTTCTTTGGTTTGTTCCATCTACATCCGTAACCCAAACTTCACGAAAAGGTCTTCTGCTTTTTGACTTTAAAGATGGTGGAACAGTTTTTACATAAGCAATTCTGGTGCCCCCAACATTTATTGAGGGCTGGCTAATGTATTCCAAGTTTAATATGTTTTTTGCAGTAATNGGTTTATCTGCAAACAAAAAAGAGCAGCTAATTATAGTTAAAATGTATTTTCTCATAATTACTCCTTGGTAACAATTTCACCGCCAGGTGAATACGATTTCCATAGGTTNAATTTAATATCTTTTAAGTTGATCCAAATGGGTTTCATTTCATTTTTTGAAAAAAGATATGACTGATCATTATAATGAGGTGAATGTGGATCTAATGTTGAAGCTCCAAACTGATGTATACTTTGAGACTGTACTTCACCAGAGGGGCTCCATTCAACAATTTGAAAATAGCAATCTCCAGCTANAGCCTNCTTATNAGGTCCTTTGTCTTTAGTATAAATCGCTCTAAATATATCAGGGCCACCGCTCAATGAAAGGTTAGNATTACCCCTAATTAAACGTTGTATTTTACCCCACTCAACATCCAGTCTTCCAAATTCTTCTTTTGTCTTTTTAATACTTGANAAGAGTCTAGTTAAAATAAGATCGTAGTTATATNCATATTTATNAGGATCGTAGACAGGCTTGATANCTTCTAATGCATAATGAACACCNATGGAAGTGCTGTCAGTATTTAAATCCCATGATCTTAACATTTCTAAAACNGTGTTAACTTCTTNGCTGCTAGACTTAACCTCATTTAAAAAACGACTAAGGTTTGTTGCCAGTACTGATTTTTTTGAATAAAACGTATCGTACTTATATTTATAAAACTCTTCTCTATTTATCGATTTATCATTACCATAAATTTCATGAGCCCTTAGAGCNCGGTTGGTTTGAAATGTTTCAATGCCTAGTTTTTTAGGATATAAATTTTCATCAGGGTTATCTTTTCCATCAGTCGTTTTAAATGGTGAGCTGTTACAATTTTGAATAAATCCTGATTCTGCATTATAAATCCTAGGAAGATCATCATAGCCTAAATAACTATCCCAAAGAGTTTCGGATGTATTACCTGGTATGACTCCAGACCATTCGTATCCATCCCTTCGGTTTGGCAACAAAGCGTTATAAATATAAAATGTGTTACCTTTTTTATCTGCGTATACAGTGTTGAACATAGGGATTGCCATTATTTTCATTGCGGATTCNAACTCGTCCAATGTTTTTGATTTATTCATTCTAAACCATTGCTCTAATTGGCGAAATTCATCAAAACCTGCATATCGTATCGCAAAATATCCTTGATCATTTTTGATTACTGGTCCAAACTTGGATCTTATGATCTCTCTTTTAAATGTCCATTTAAAGGGTCCCCATAGCTTAACCTCNATAGCTGCCTCCGAAATCTCAAGTTCTTCTTTTTTTCCATCAATGAAATATTGATTGGTATTCTCAGGATTCATCTCTAATTCATAGACATCAATTAAATCTGGACTGTTAACAGTGTGGCTCCAGCCGATATGTTCNTTATGCCCAACAAAAATAACAGGNGATCCAGGAAAAAGACCTCCAACCATATTCCAACCTTCATTGCTATTCAGATGTGCTTCGTACCAAGCAACAGGTCCTGTCCATGGTTGATGCGAATTGATTAACAGCCTTGTATAANTGTCTTCGCTTCTTGAAGGGCTTACTGCAACAACATTGGATCCAAGAACTTTTTGATCAAAGCTATTAAGAGCTGATACAGTAGACGTTTGATTGTTTATTTTTTTGTTCGTTGCAAGTTTTCCCAATGTCTTGTCCAAACCAAACATTAAAGGCATCCTATGAATGAAGCCTGCTATTATATCTTTTCCAGTGATTGGGTGAATACCTTTTACAGCTTTTTTTGGATTGAGATCAATATAGTGATTTATTCCATCTGCATACCCTTCACAGATTTCTACAATATCACTTGGAAGCGTAGAGTAGTTCGAATTGACAATATCCCAAATATCTAAGAGTTTTACCATATAGTCATTTGGAGCTGCTTTGCTACCAAAAAATTTTGCAAGCTTTCCTCTAGAAGCTAAAAGAATATTTTGAATAGTTTCAAAATCATCTTCAGCATGAGCAAATCCTAGACCATATGCAGTATCTCTATCTTTCTCGCCAAAAATATGAGGCACACCCCAGGTATCTCTATAAATGGTAACCATATATTTTTCGTATTTACTATTTTTGCTAGTAGTGGAATTTTGACTCAAGATCAATGTGATGATTGAGGCAAAAACAAATAATATGAATTTTTTTATTTGTTTAACTACCATTCAAATGGTCCATCAATCATGTCCCACAAATATAATGAGGCTAATGTCCTAAATGGTCGCCACTTCTCAGCTATTTTAATCATTTCTACTTCAGATGGTAGTTGCTTCATTCCGTACAGCTGAGCATATCCTTTTTTGATGACAAGATCCCCAACAGGAAGAACATCTGGTCTTGCAAGAGAAAAGATTAAAAACATATCGACGGTCCAGGGCCCTATTCCTTTTAAAGGCGTTAACACTTTTCCAATCTCTTTATCTGATAAATAATCAATGTCTTTTAGCTTTTTACTTATAGTAGGCCATGCATGAGCAAGAGAAAAGATGTATTCAATCTTCTGTTTAGATAATCCCAATGATTTAAAGTCAACTGATGGTGACGATAAAATATTTTTTGAAGAAATTTTTGATGAGGTAAAATAATTTTTAAATCTTTTAAAAATAGCTGAAGCTGAAGAAGTGCTTAATTGCTGGTAAACTATATATTTAATAAGTGATTCGAAAAGGTTGTTTGTCCTTTTTAAGGTCGGCGGGGGATACGTATCAATAACTTCTGCAAGCAAGGGGTCCGAAAATCTTAGGTGATTAATACCTTTATTTATATCCATTGTAAATAAAGAGTACTGGATTTAGAGCATAGACTGGATTGATTTTCTTTCAGCCTCGATCTGTTTTTTATTTTCTCCCTTTTGCTCGAGAATATCAAGCACATCAAGTGCTCGTTGGTATAGTTCTTGACCCTTAAGAACGTGCACTAAGGTAAACGTTGCAAGCCTCGGACTAATTGATGCTTTTTCAATCATAATATCTGCAGGCATCGTTTCTTTATTTTTTTTCTTTTTTGAAGCTTGTTTGGCAGCTGGTGTTAAAAAATCGTTAGCAAATTCATTGGTGGGGTCAACATTCTGTGCGCGCTTCCAGCTTTCNGTTAGTGTATTTTTTGAACGACCTAATTGTTCTTGCAATACAGGAAGAGCCGCAGCTGCAGCTTGATGGCTAGGAACCTTTTCTAAAACTTTCTTAAGCCATTTTTCAGCTATAGTTAAATTACCTAAGGCCATTTCTGCCTGTGAAAGAATGAACTGACCATCAACAGATTCAGGGTGATGCTCAAGGCCAATTTCACAAACTCTTTTTGCTCTTGTGTAGTCTGCTTTACTTTGATACATATCAGCCAATACAGGAAAAAGGACTGTATCAAAATGATCTGCGAAATATAATTCTAGCTCTGTTTGGTTTGTAATATCCATTTAACGTCTATTCTTTTCAACCCAATCTACAATATAATTCAATGTTTCATCAATAGGGGTTCCAGGACCAAAAAGCTTTCCCATACCCATTTTTTCTAGATCTTGCATATCTTTTTTTGGAATGATTCCACCGCCAACAAGCAATACATCATCTAGTTCTTTTTCTTTCATTAGCTTTAAAACATTTGGGAAGATAGTCATATGAGCGTTATTTAGACTGGAAAGTGCAATTACATCTACATCCTCTTGAAGCGCTGAAGCAACAATCATTTCGGGGGTTTGTCTTAGGCCAAGGTAAATTACCTCCATACCGGCATCTCGATAAGCAGAAGCCAATACTTTGATCCCCCTATCGTGACCATCAAGACCTGGTTTTGCCATTAATATTCTTATTTTTCGTTCCATAGCTTTAAATTAATAATTATTTATTCTGAAACCCATACATTCTCTTTACCGCAAATATCTCTAACATTTTTTAAAAATGATTTATTTGAAGAGACTTTAATATTGTGGGCAAAAATACGTTGAGATCTGCCATTTCCAGAAGCCATATGAAACATGAGACCGCATTTTCCAGGATGCTCTTTTGAAACCTTTGATATCTTCTTTATGTCAAGTTGGGCGTTTTGAAGGTCGATTCTTATGTTTACATTTTTAGAATAGATTTCCTTAGCATTTTCAACTGTTACTATTTCTTCAGCTATTAACTTAAGATCGGAGAAGTCTGTTTCATCGGTTTGCTTGCCTTTAACAAAAACTACACTATCATTTTTTACTAAGCTTTTGTATTTAGAAAAGACGCTACTAAAAGCTAAAATTTCAGCTTGACCCCCTAGGCAATCAAGCTTAAAGAATGCCATTTGGTTATTCTTTTTGTCAAAGTGAAGTTTAAGGTCCGTTATGGCTCCACCGATTCTTATCTTATCTTGGTTTGCATAGTTTATCTTATCTGTAAAATCAAAATTTGAATATTCCTCAAGATCATCGGCATATTTTAATAGAGGATGTCCAGATAAATACATACCTAAAACTTCCTTCTCGTTTTCAAGCNTCTTNCTTTCATCCCACTCTTCAATTTGACTNAGTNCGGGTATCATNGAATCCACAGCTTCTGANGATTGGNTGCCNCCAAATAGATCTACTTGATTTTTAGATTTGACATCCTGTTCGTTTTGACCATATTTGAGCGCAACTTCTATCTCNTTAAATTTTTGAGCTCTGTTGCCCTCAAGCGAATCCATAGCTCCGGACATAATTAGACTTTCCAAAACTTTCTTATTAACAGTTTTTAGAGCAACATTAGCAGTAAAGTCAAAAATTGTAGAATATTTTTTCTTTTCTTTTCGAGAATCAATNATTTGCTCNAGTGCTTTTGTTCCAACATTTTTAATAGCATTTAGTCCAAANGANATGGTTCTATTATCAACAGGTCTNAAGTCTATGGAAGAAACNTTAACATCAGGTGGATTCACNTCGATNTTCATTTTTCTACATTCATTTATTAAAATGACAATACGATCAATGTTTGACATTTCGCTNGTNAGATTGGCGCTCATGAATTCTGCAGGNTANTGAGTTTTTAACCATGCNGTTTGATAAGCAACATAGGCATAAGCTGTCGAATGACTTTTATTGAACCCATANTCNGCAAATTTTTCNATTAATTCATAAATCTGCTTNGCCATTTCTGGTTCAATNTTGTTTTTTTTCTGTGCGCCATCAATGAACTTTATTTTTAATTCGTCCATNAGTTTTTTAATTTTTTTACCCATCGCTCTGCGCATTATATCCGCTTCAGCTAATGAAAAACCTGCTACTTCATTTGCTATTTGCATCACCTGCTCTTGATATACAATAATTCCATACGTTTCTTTTAGAATCTCTTCCATGCTTGGATGAAGATATTGAATATCTGTTTTNCCATGTTTGCGTTTAATGAAGTCATCAATGTTATTCATTGGTCCAGGTCTATAAAGAGCATTCATAGCAATCAGATCTTCAATAGCAGTTGGNTTGAGCTTTTTTAGAAATTCTCTCATTCCAGAAGATTCAAACTGAAATACACCAATAGTGAGGCCTTTTGTAAATAGCTTNTATACTTCCTGGTCGTCNAGAGGAATATTTTCTATATCTATCTTATTTCCNTTTTCTTCGATTANCTTTATCGCATTATCAATAACNGTGAGNTTTCTAAGTCCAAGAAAATCAAGCTTCAANAGNCCTAANTCTTCAAGACCTTTCATATCATATTGNGAAGTTATATCACCTTGTGAAGAACGATATANNGGTACATAATCTGTNAGNTCACCTGGCGCAATCACAACTCCAGCTGCATGAATNGANGCATGACGATTCATCCCTTCAAGAATTTTNGANTAATCNAANAGCTCTTTGAATTCACCTTTNGANGCAGCCNNTAATTCAGGGCTTTGNTCTANGGCCTCATCAAGNGTTATGTTAAGAGTGGTTGGAATCATTTTGGCAAGNTTATCAACCTCTCCAAAAGAATAACCTAGCACTCTTCCTACATCCCTAACAACTTGNCGAGCCTTCATTTTNCCAAAAGTAATGATTTGTGTTACAGAATTTTCTCCATATTGAGTTTTAATNTAATCGATNACTTCACNTCTNCGCTCAATACAAAANTCNATATCAATATCTGGCATACTGATTCTNTCAGGATTTAAAAATCNCTCAAAGAGNAGCTTATGCCGTATGGGATCTACAGTNGTNATNCCNAAAGAATANGAAACAAGACTTCCTGCCGCAGAGCCTCTNCCAGGACCAACNGGTATCATGTTATCTTTTGCGTANTTAACAAAATCTGCGGTTATCAAAAANTATCCNGCAAAGCCCATCTTTTCTATGACACCTAGCTCGTGATTTAATCTAGANTCTAATTCAGGTGAATAATCTCCNTANCTANTCTTTACNCCTTCAACACATAATGATTTTAAATATTCATCCGGATTNGAGTTTTTTGCATCANNGGGAATNGGAAAGTTAGGNAGNTGNTAATCNCCCATNGGAATTTCAAAGTCTATNCTNTCTGCAATCTTTCTTGTNTTTTCTATTGCTCCNGGTACATCTTTGAACATTTCAAACATTTGATCTTGTGNNTTNAANTANAANTCNGGNGTNGCATATCTTAANCGCTTTGGGTCNTCTCTATCNTTTCCAGTTCCAAGACAGATGTGAACNTCGTGCGCCTCCCAATGCTCATGTTTTGCGTAGTGAGCNTCGTTNGTAGCNACCATNGGTAAATTAAGCTCNGAGCTTAACTTTTTCATATTTTTAATGTTTTGTATTTCATCAGGAATTCCATGATTTTGGACTTCAAGGTAAAATCGATCTTCAAAGATTTCTGCAAAGCGAAGCGCTGCGTCTTTTGCTCCTTTCCAATCATCTTTAATCATTCTTTCTGGTATTTCACCTTTGAGGCATCCTGATAAACAGATCAATCCCTCGCTGTGCTCTTTCAACAAATCAACGTCAATCCTAGGTCTATAATAAAAACCTTCTAGGTATCCATGGGTTACCAGCTTCATTAAGTTTTGATATCCAGTATAATTTTGAGCTAGCAGGACGAGATGGTTATTGCCCCAGCCGCCATCAGATCTGGCTTTTTTTTCAAATCTACTTCCGACTGCTACGTAGGTCTCACAGCCTATAATTGGTTTTACACCTGCTTTTTTTGCTGATTTATAGTAAGGGATAACGCTAAATAAGTTGCCATGCTCTGTGAGCGCGACCGAATCCATATTAAGATCATCAATGGTATTAACTAGTGTTTGAACAGTTTGGGCACCATCCAAAAGACTGTAGTCTGAGTGGTTGTGTAAATGTACAAATTCAGATTTCATTTATATTTTCACTCTTAAAACTCTATTATCGTGATTATAATCTTTAAATAAATTAACATTTTTATAACCATTGCTTTTAAAAATTTCAACCGCTTTAACNGGATGATCATATAATCCTACCTCAAGAACCATTGCTGCATGTTTTTTCAGCAATTTCGTGCCNAATGTTGATAGTCTCCTATAAAAACTTAACCCATCTTGATTATCAGTTAACGCAATCAAAGGTTCAAAATCTTTAACATCTTTCATAACGCTATTTAGCTCNTCTATTCCAATGTAAGGAGGGTTTGAAATAACTAAATCATAATTACCTTCTGGCATCTCTTTTATTATATCTAAAAGTTTAAATTCAATATTTTTAATGTTATGATATTTAGAATTTTCTTTTGCTTTTTCTAATGCGCTTTGAGAAATATCTGTAGCTATAATGTTAGCATCAGTTCGATGCGCTGCAATCGATATTGATATACACCCAGAACCGGTACCTATCTCAAGAATTTTTGGATTAACTATTGTTTTCATTTCTTCCAATGCAATGTCTACAAGACGCTCTGTTTCTGGGCGAGGTATTAAGACTTCTTGATCTACAAAAATACGATTACCATAGAATTCAGTCTTTCCTGTAATATATTGTAAAGGCATTCTATTTAATCTTTTTTTAATCCATTGATTTAGAGTTGAAAGTTTGCTTTGAGGTACAATTTCTTCAAATTTCACATAAAGGTCAATACGTTTGCAATCTAAGAGATCACAAAGGAGCCATTCTATTTCTTGCCTTGGTCCTTCAAAGCTATGCTTATTAAAGTAATCCTCACCCCATTCTATTAAATCAATGACTCTCCACGTGCGCTTCTTTGCTTGAACTTTTTCCAACCTTCAAACAACTTCGGTAAGTTTTGTTTGCTGGTCAGCTAATATTAGATTTTCAATTAATTCATTTAATTCTCCATCCATTACTCCGTCCAAATTGTAGGCTGTAAAGTTTATTCTGTGATCAGTAATTCTTCCTTGGGGAAAATTATACGTTCGTATTTTAGCGGATCGATCTCCAGTTGAAACCATATCTTTTCTGGCTGCTGCGCGTTCCTTAGCCAATTGCTCTTGCTCTGCAGCAAGCAATCTTGATCTCAAAACCTTTAAAGCCGCAGCTTTGTTTTTGTGTTGAGATGTTTCATCTTGACACGTAACGACCAGACCTGATGGAATATGTGTTATGCGGATAGCAGACTCAGTTTTGTTTACGTGCTGTCCTCCNGCTCCGCTTGCCCTANATGTATCAATTTTTAAATCAGCATCAACGACCTGCACATCTGCCTCTTCAGCTTCAGGTAATATAGCTACCGTTGCAGCTGACGTGTGAACTCTTCCACTGGTCTCAGTTTTTGGAACTCTTTGTACCCTATGAACCCCGCTTTCAAACTTCAACATTCCATAAGCGCCATCACCATTGATTGACATTATCAGTTCTTTGTAACCACCAATACCAATAGGGCTAGATTCCATAACTTTATATTGCCAATTATTGCGCTCAGCAAACCTTGTGTATAATCTGTAAAGATCGGAAGCAAAAAGAGCTGCTTCATCACCACCAGTACCTGCACGTATCTCAATAATAATATTCTTATCATCATTTGGATCTCGAGGTAGCAGTAAAATTTTTAGCTCGTCTTCGATACCACTTGCTTGGTTTTTTAAATCTTCTAATTCATCCTTGACAATTTTTTTTAACTCTTCATCGTCGCCTTCTAAAATTGACTCATCTTCAACAATTTGGTTATAAATGGAGATATAGTCTCGAGACTTTTCAACGACCGGAGTTAATCGCCTGTGCTCTTTGGTAATTTCTTTATATTTGTTCTGGTCATTAATAAGATTAGGATCTGTCATCTGTTTTTCTAGATCCTCAAAATGGAGTATTATCTTTTCAAGTTTTTCAATCATCCTACTGCTTCAGCTACATACTGTTTTCCAGTCATGGAATCTAGCTTTTTACCAAAGGCTTTTTCTAGCGCCGTTATAGCAACCTCTACCATTTCATCTTCGGGTTTCTTAGTGGTAATATTTTGTAACCAAAGACCAGGTTTTCTTAAGATTCTAAAAAAAAGATTTTCGTTTCTTGAACTTATTTTAATTAATTCATATGAAATTCCTGCTACAAAAGGTATCATAGGTAAATGAAATAAGAGACGCGAAATCAAATTTATATGGCCCGTAAAAATCATAATCATGCTATCAATTATTGAAAAAACGATTATAGCTGACAAAAGTACAATAAACATAAAACTTGTTCCACATCTTGGGTGTTGAGTGGGGAAATTTTGTGCATTGATAATTGAAATCTTTTTTCCAGACTCAAAATTATATACTACTCTATGTTCAGCGCCGTGATACTGAAATAATCTTTTAACATCATTCATTCGAGAAATAAGAAAAAGATAGATGATAAAGAAAGTAATTCGAAAGAAGCCTGAAGCTATATTAAACAATACCGCTTCTTTTTCAACATCCAATAAGTTAGTTGTCAGCCACATTGGCGCTATCATGAANAGTGAAATTGCTAAAACAATTGCAAACAATGATGAAAGGAGATCCGCAANTTTATTTTTTGGCTTGTTTGACTCTGTGGGCATAGCNATATCAGCAGACCACTGGAGGGTTTCCATACCCATCTTCATTGATTCATATAATCCAGCCATTCCTCTAAGGATAGGTTTTCTCCAGAATGCTGAGCGCTCTCCTATCGAAGAATATTTTTTCTTATCGACATGTATTTTACCATTTGGGTCGCGTACGGCCGTAGCGTAAGCTCCAGGAACACGCATCATAACACCTTCAATAACGGCTTGCCCGCCAACTAAAATCGTTGGCTTCATAATGCTAAGAAGTATGGTTTTAAAAATCGACAATTAAGATTTGTTATATTTCTTTTTGAATTTTTCAATCCTACCAGCAGTATCAACTAGTTTTTGCTTCCCAGTGTAGAATGGGTGACATTCTGAGCAAATGTCAATTGTTTGGTCTCCTAATGTGCTATAAACCATGAACGAATGACCGCATGAACATGTTACAGTTCCTTGCTTGTAGTCTGGGTGAATATCTGTTTTCATTTTTTATCCTTTTAAACTATTTAATATCGTTAATTATTTTTTTTACTCTTCCAATTCCATCATCAATTGTTTTTTCATCAATCGCATAGGAAAACCTTACGTATCCCGGAGCACCAAAACCATCTCCTGGAATGGTTGCCACATGTCCTTCATTTAAAAAAATATCGCATAAATCAAAAGAGTTTAATATCGTTTTTCCTCTAAAAGACTTTTTCATATAATAACCAAAATCAGGAAAGGCATAAAATGCACCCCCCGGAACAGAACAGCTGACTTCTGGGAGATCATTTAGCGCTTTTACCATGTGATCTCGTCTTTTTTTGAAAATATTTATCATATTTTCCACTTCCTCTTGGCTGCCTATTAGAGCTTCTATTGAGGCGGCTTGACCGATTGAATTTGCACAGGAAGTTGCTTGCCCTTGAATTTTTGACATAGCCTTAATTATTTCAACCTTTCCAAAAGCATATCCAATTCGCCATCCTGTCATAGCATAGGTTTTTGACATGCTCATACATGTTAAAATATTAGCCTTAATATCATTATTATCTGCTAGTTTTTGACTAATAACATTTTGACCATCAAAGACTAATCTTTCATAGCATTCATCAGAAATAACTATCCAATCATTCTTTTCAGCTATTTTGAGGATTTCTATAATTTTGTCCTGAGACCATACTGCACCAGTGGGATTAGAGGGTGAATTAATTATAATACCTTTAGTATTGTTATTTTTTACTTCCTCAATTTGTGAAATTTCTGGTTCAAAATTATTTTCTGAACTTGTATCAATTAATACTGGTGTTGCATCTGACAGTGTAACGAATTCAGGAAAAGAAACCCAGTAGGGCTTAAAAATAATAACTTCATCACCTTTTTGAAAAAGCGATTGGCAAGCTAAATACAAACTTTGTTTTTCTCCGTTTGAAACCAAAACCTGATCAGGAGAAATAACCAATTCATTTTCTCTTTTAACTTTTTCGCAAACTGCGCTTCGTAGTTCAATCATTCCAGAACCAGGGGTATATTTTGTTAGGCCAGCATCCATGGCATCTTTAGCAGCGTTAATTATATTTTCTGGAGTATTGAAATCAGGTTGCCCTGCGCTGAAATTTACAACGTTATGCCCCTGATGTTTAAGCTCAGCGGCCCTGGAGGTCATTTCAAGAGTAAATGACGGTTTAACTTTATCTACTCTATCAGCAAACTTCATTAAATAATTGAGTGTTGTTTTTGGTGATATTCATGCGAATTATAATTTATGGGTTCTTCTGACTTCTTTTTTGATTTAGAAAAATTATTTTTTTCTGATTTGATCGGTTTTCTTGAAAAGGATTTTTTTCTTCTGGTTTTTCTTTTTTTTGATATTTTTGGTTTTGATACTCTATTTATATCAATTTCAATAAGGCTTGATGAAAAATTATTTTTCTCGATTAAAGGCTTCGATTTAAGTGATTCTTGGTTTAATTCTTTAAAAGAATTTTCATTTTCTATGTCTTTCNCTAAAGCTTCACTATTGAAGAGCGTGCCAAAACCTCTTGTGATGCCGTTACCCACTCCAATGTAATTGGGAAGATTTACATTTGTGAAAAACTTACCCTCAAATAAGCCCCAGTTTTTTTGTTCAGTCTTGATAGGGTCAAGTGATTGAAGGATTATCTTTGTAAAAATATTGCTTTTCAAATCAAATCCGAGTTCTTTTGAAATGAATACTATATTTTCACCTATTAGAGTATTTAAAAAATCAAGTTTTCCAGATTCATCTTTAGAAAAATATTGTTTTCTTGTATTTTGGTTTAGCGCAACCCACCCTGAAATAAANTTNTATTCAATCAAAGATGAAGAAAGNCTAAATAACTGTGTACCAATTTCATCAGCACAGTNCTCAACATTAAAAGTTATATCTCCAAAGTTTAATTCNCTTAAGGANTCTTTTATTTTTAATAGTGGNTCGACTCCCTCTTTAACTCCTAAAATTATGATCTCACCATTNAGNATTTTGACCTGTATTCTNGGATATAAATATTTTTTTCTATACGAACCATTAAGCATTGGAACAATTTCAGATTTAGGAAATTGTTTCATCAATACGCCCTTAANTTGATATGGTGTTTTAAGTACTGGTCTNTCAGTTTTTATTTTCAAAGAAACGGATTGATGGTTTNNTAATTTNTCAGTCATANGTCAANTNCAGTTTTACTGGCTCATTGTCTCCATGAATTCGTCATTGGTTTTAGTTCTTCTCATCCTATCTTGAATAAATTCCATTGCNTCAATAACGTTCATGTCATTNAGCAGTTTCCTTAAAATCCACATTCTAGCTAAAACTTTCTTATCAAGCAGCAACTCCTCTTTTCTTGTTCCAGATCTAATTAAATCAAAAGCNGGGTAAATTCGTCTATCGCTTAGCTTTCTATCCATAACAAGCTCCATATTNCCGGTTCCTTTGAACTCTTCAAAAATTACTTCATCCATTCTGCTTCCTGTGTCTATTAAAGCGGTTGCAAGAATAGTAAGGCTTCCGCTCTCTTCAGTATTTCTAGCCGCACCAAAAAATTGTTTGGGTTTTTTCAATGCATTGGAATCGACTCCACCTGAAAGTATTTTACCNCTGTGAGGAATAACAGCGTTNTGGGCGCGNCCGAGACGGGTNATACTGTCAAGCANGATTACAACATCTTCGCCAAACTCTACCATGCGTCTAGCCTTTTGNATTACCATGTCAGCAACAGCAACNTGTCTTTCNGGNGCCTCATCAAANGTNGAGCTAATTACTTCAGCCTCAACATTTCTTTTCATATCTGTTACTTCCTCAGGTCTTTCATCAATCAATAAAATTATCATTTTTATTTCTGGATGATTCTGAGTTATCGCATTGGCAACCTTTTGCATTAACACTGTTTTTCCAGTTTTTGGCTGCGCCACCAAAAGACCTCGCTGGCCTTTACCAACAGGGGATATCATATCCATCACGCGAGTTGATAAATCTTTAGGGTTTACTTCTAAATTCAATTTCTCCTCAGGATATAGCGGTGTCAGGTTATCAAAGAGGATAGCTTTTCTTAGTTCGGTGGGATCTTTGCCATTAACCTCTTCAACCTTAAGAAGAGCATAAAATCTTTCTTTTGATTTTGGAGGTCTTATCTGACCTGAAACCTCATGACCCGTTCTTAANCCAAACCTCTTGATTTGTGATGGGCTAACGTAAATATCATCTGGGCCNGGAAGGTAGTTAAAGTTNGGACTTCTCAAGAAGCCATAACCCTCGTTCAAAACCTCTANAACACCCCGAGCAGTTACTCCNCCTTCTTTTTCAATCTGAGCTTCAAGTATCTTTACGATAAGCTCTTGCCTATTCATTCCAGAATAGCTTTCTATCTCAAGCTTAGTNGCAAGCTCGGTAAGTTCTTTAATTCTTAACTTTTGTAATTCACTAACATTCATAAAAAAGCAACCTTAATTAAATATATTGAAGTTAAACTAAGAAAATTTTTTAGAGGAGTACGCCCAGTGCAAGACCGGGACTTTATAAACACATATATTAATAACTANTCAATATTACAAAATTTTACATTAAAATGCCAAATTTATCAAATATTGGCTTTGCCATATAATGACTACCCATAATAAGCCCGGTTTTGTTTGTTTTCTTTACTCGATTGATGAGCTCACTTAGCGCAACATCAAGCGTGTCAATCTTACTAAACTCTGNTCGATTGACATTTTTTTTGAAGGCTGAATAAAGCTCATTGGCTGACATCAACTCAAGATTTTTTGACCCCGAAATGATTAATGAAGAACTATTTTTGGAGATTTCATTTGCAATCAAATCAATTTCTTTATCTCCTTTAAATGAGATCAATATATGAGGTTTTTGGTTTTGTGTAGTAATAGCAGCGGATATTGCAGCTTTAACGCCATCAATATTATGTGCAACATCATAGTAAATTGGTAGTTTGTTAGAAAGCTTTTGCATTCTACCGAGCCATACGGTTTGAGACAAACCTTTTTGTATGGTTTCATTTTCAATCTTTTTATCAAATTGGCGTACAATTTGTATAGCAGTTGCNGCGTTTTCAGATTGATGCCTTCCAAAAAGTGGTGTAAGAAAAACCTCTGACATAAATGAAAATTCGGTCCCTGATTGGCTATACTTTAGATTTTTTGTTTTTCCTGTTTCAATTATTTCAGCATTCATTTTTTTTGCAGCACTAATGATGCTTTTTTTTGCATCGATTTTTTGCTTAGCCATAACTACAGGTACGCCTTTTTTTATAATACCTGCCTTTTCTTTGGCAATTTCACNCAACGTGCTACCTAAAATGTGTTGGTGATCTAATGATATGGGTGTAATTGCTGTAACTAAAGGATCAACTACATTTGTTGAATCCAACCTTCCTCCAAGCCCAACCTCAATGATTGCAATATCAACTTTTTGTTTTACAAAATATTCAAAAGCCATCACTGTTGTAGTTTCAAAAAAAGTTGAGCTAATTCTTTGTATATGCTTTTTGTTTTTTTCAATGAACTTCGCTATAAATTCATCGGGTATGTGAACACCATTTACACTAATTCTCTCATTGAATTTTATTAANTGGGGCGAGGTNTATAAACCAACTTTATATCCTGCNGNTTCTAATATTGATGCCACCATTGAAGAGGTTGACCCTTTGCCGTTTGTACCAGCAATGTGAATTACTCTTAGTCTCTTATGCGGGTTATGACAAACAGATAGGAGCTCAAAAGTATGCTCAAGCCCCACCTTAATTCCAAGCCTTCTAAGGCTATAAAGATATTTTAATTTTTCTTCTATGATCTTTAAGGGTTATATGAAAAGGTGTCTTTCAATTTTTGAAAGCGATTAATTCTCAGCTAAGTATTGCTCTCGGGAATATCGAAATTTAACTATAGCTTTATAAATACTATTAGCTATTACCTGTCTGTATTTTGAATTTCTTAAGTTTTTTTCTTCGTTTCTGTTTGAAAGAANCCCCGCCTCGATTAAAACGTTTGGCATACTAGCCCCGATTAAGACATGAAAACCAGCTTGCTTAACTCCTCTGTTTTTTGATTTTACAGATTTTGCCATCTCGGTTTGAATCATAGAAGCAAGCTCTTCNCTTTCTTTCAAGAAAACGCTTTGAGCCATTGTTGCCATTATTAGATTTTCGCCAGATAAATCCTGATAGCGATTATATGTTCTATCCTCAAGCTTAATTACCTCATTTTCTCTAGATGCAACTTCAATAGCATCTTCATTCTTTCCGGGACGCAATAAGTATGTTTCAAATCCATGTGCAGATTTATTTGGATTTGAATTCACATGAAAACTTAAAAAAATTTTTCCGTTCGATTCATTTGCCATTTTTGTTCTTTTCCAAAGCGGGACGAATGTATCTTCTTCTCTGGTGTAGACAACCTTTAGCTTCGTGTTTTTCTCTAGTAAAAGCCCTACCCTTTTAACAATGTCTAGAACAATGTCTTTTTCCTTAGTTCCTCTGGGTCCTATTGCTCCAGGATCTTTTCCTCCATGGCCAGCATCAAGAACAACAGTATCAAGCTTCCATCTGTCTTTTACTTCCTTTATTCGAGCAATACTATTATCCATCGGGGTTCGAAGAGAAACAACAATTTCGCTAGGGTCCTTTCCCTGGTAAAGTTCATGACTGTCGACTTTTGATTTAATCTGAAACGCTATTTGGGCTGTATTTTCAAGTTGATCTGCGGTCACACTTCTAACAACTCCACGAATATCGCTCCTTCTTATTTCAGTAGTGTCAACCAAGGCATCAGCTATTGTTATGTAAAACCATCCATTTTCATGGAAAAACGAACTTATATTACCTTCAGGAAAATTAGAACGGGTTTTAATCCTCAATATAGTACCATTGGCTTTTTCATTAATATCTACGCCGGTTATATTGAATTCTTTTATGTCAATATCAAGAACCATTCTTTTTGGATCGTATCCTATGCCAGGCATCGTTGTTTCTTTTATTAAATTAAAAAGAGCTTCCGCCTGAACATAGATATCTCCATTGTTCCAAACAGCGTAATTTGGCATTTGATAAACAAGTTCATCAACTAAAACAAAGCTGCTATTTCCAGAGATTTTCAATCGATTATTACCAATNTAAATAACCATTTTGTTTCTATCNCTGTTTACATAAGGTTGTCTCGATGATAAGACTCTAGAGACATCTTTAGCAGAAACGTAGACACCTCTAAGNTTATCTANAGTTTTAATTTCNTCTGTTGAGTTATCAACTCGGTTAATGACGCGCACTGTAGATCCNGAAAGANCTTCAAGAAANAGACTGGCTGAAAGAATCAGNATAGGTATTTTATNTAGAATACGCATTANAAAATNATAATTNTAGNACCTTAATCTAATACATGACATACTTAAATAAGTAACGTCTAAAAAATAAAAAACGCTCTATACTAGAGGTTAATATAGAGCGTTTTTATATGATTTTTGGTTGTAACTAGTTTTTGTTATACCAAAATACAATGATCATTAAAGCAAGTAAGCCAGCAAAACCAGCGTCGCCAAATTTACCCATCAATTCGCCAATAGCGGCCACGACACCAAAATAATCATCAAAAAGAATACCGACAACAATGCCAAGCATAACTAGGCCCCTTAATAGAGCAGATACGTCTTCAACAAAAGCTGTTACGGTTTCAAAGGCCTTTTTCATTTCTTGTCTCCTAATATTATTTAAGCAGAAAGGGGCTCTTATTAAGAGCCCCTTCAATTTCTACTGGTTAAGAGGCGAAAGAAACAAAGATTAGTAGGGCCAATAGACCTGAGAATCCACCATCGAGAAAGGACTCAACTAAATCTACAATTCCTCCAATTGGGTCAAACCCAGTTGAATAAATGATGTTTACAAATACAAACATCACAATAAGTGCTTTAACTAAGCCAACTACTGAAGTGGCAATTCCTGATACGGTTGAAGTAAAATCAGCCATTTGATTCCTCCTTGGTTTGGTTTAATTAGACATTAAAAAAAGGGCAGGTATCCCTGCCCCCTTTGTAGTCTAATTCTTTCGCGTTTGAGTATGTGGTTATGTATTCCACTGTTTTATAATCTTATTAGAATTTAAACATAAAAGTATATTAATCAATAACGTTTACGATTTGTTTGTTTTTCTGATTTTATAATATAAAATTACTATTTTGTATTATAAAATTGGGTTTATTAATATTTATAAAATTTAAGCTTTACAAAAAATAAAATGAAAATTACACATCTTCGGTCAAGAGAACTTTTAGATTCCAGAGGCAATCCCACTTTAGAAGCTGAAATGACAATTAATAATCAATTTACTGCTAAGGCAATTGTGCCCTCTGGCGCATCGACTGGTGAAAATGAAGCAGTAGAGCTTAGGGACAATGATAAAAATCGATATTTAGGAAAGGGTGTGTTGAAGGCTGTTGAAAACGTTAATACTATCATAGCAAATCAAATAACTAATGTTGAAGTGGGTTCTCAAAGGTCCTTAGATAATATCTTGATTGAGCTAGATGGCACCTCTGATAAGAGAAATCTGGGCGCAAATTCAATACTAGGTGTTTCGATGGCATTTTCAAGAGCTAGCGCACTTTGTAAAGGTTTACCGCTGTTTAAATCCTTCGCATCTAATTTTAAGCCTATTTTACCTGTTCCAATGATAAACATTGTAAATGGAGGAAGTCATGCCAACAACAATGTTGATTTTCAAGAATTTATGATTTTCCCTATTGGAACTGACTCTTTTTCAGAAGCAGTACAAGTAGGAGCTGAGGTTTTTCATGCCTTAAAGTCTTTACTGCATTCAAAAGGCTTCTCAACAGCTGTTGGTGATGAAGGTGGATTTGCTCCAAATTTGAAGTCGAACGAGGAGGCTATTGAAATAATTCTTCAGGCCATAAGCAATGCCTCTTACGAACCAGGAAAGGAGGTTTTTTTATGCTTAGATGTTGCAGCAAGTGAATTTTTTAAGGAAGGAATGTATAATTTGTCCTCTGAAAACAAGGTAATGTCAACAGATCAAATGATTGAATATCTAAAAAGACTTACCAATCAATATCCAATTATTTCAATTGAGGATGGTCTAGATCAAAATGATTGGAATGGTTGGACTGAATTAACAAAGCAAATTGGATCCTCATGTCAAATAGTTGGTGATGATCTTACGGTCACTAATAAAGTTCATCTTGAAAGGTCAATTCAACAAAAATCAATGAATGCTGTATTGATTAAGTTAAATCAAATTGGCACAGTGACAGAAACCATCCATGCAATTGATCTGGCAAAAAAACATGGCTTTGGAACAATCATATCTCATAGATCAGGTGAGACTGAAGATACAATTATTTCTGACTTAGCAGTATCAATGGGCTCAGGCCAAATCAAAACTGGCTCTCTTTCAAGGACAGATAGGGTGGCAAAATACAACCAACTCTTAAGGATCGAAGAAGAATTGGGTTCCAGTTCAATTTTTCCTTCATATGATATGCTAGGTCTTAAATGAAAAAAAGCTTGAGAAAGAAGAGCCGGGCATTGGTTGGTTCCAACTTTCAAAAAAAAATAATTCGCGCTTTGCTCTTTTTGGGTCTAACGGCGCTATTAATAACTTTCTTTTTCGGAGACCATGGACTCTATCACCTTTATACATTGAGAGCCGAGAGGAAAAAAATTCAAAAAGAAATTAATTTTTTAAGAAATCAGAGAACTATACTTGAGGATGAAAAAGTACGCTTAAAAACGGATTATAAGTACATTGAAGAAATGGCAAGAGAAAAATATAGAATGGCTAAAAAGGGTGAAAAAGTGTTTAAAGTAATTGAAAAAGAGGAAAATTAATCTTTTCTAACGTCTCTGCCGATCCTCTTGCTATAAGTGTACAGTTGATCTTTTTCATCTTCGGACAGCGCATCAAATCCATCTTTACTGACCTTGTCAAGCAATTGATCTACTTTCTTTTGGAGACTAATCATAGTGGCCTTCTTTTTGTTGGATTTTCTTTCTTTTGATTTAACAATTTTATAATCAATAAAAGAAGATATTTTGTATTTCATGCGAGGAAATTTTAAGAACAAAAACCCGATCACCATTCCAGAGAGATGGGTTAAATGACTGATGTTTGAGCCAGAGCTATCAATAGAAGAAACAAATGCAACAGCGGCAAGAAAAATAACGAAATATTTTACCTTTACAGGAAATAAAAAATATATTAAAACTTTACGGTTTGGGAACATTAAACCATATGCAAGGAGTATTCCATAAATAGCTCCGCTTGCACCAATTAGAACACTATAAGTATTTCCGTAATTAAAAAAAAGCCAAACCAAGCCTGATCCAATTCCAGTAACAAGATAGTATTGTAAGAATTTCTTACTTCCCCAAATAGACTCCATCTCAGTTCCAAACATCCAAAGCACAAACATGTTCATGAAAATATGAAAAAAGTCACCATGTATGAACATGTAGGTTAGTGGTTGCCAGAATTTAGGTGATGAAGATAAACCAAGATTTAGCAGATCAAATTGGTCAACTATAAAATATCGCAAAAGAAATAAGGCTGCATTAATAGATATGAGAGCTCTTATTACGTTTGTGAAACTTTGAGAGCTAAAAGAATATGGGCCTTGGTCTGACTGGAATTGATATCTCACGATAAACTAATCAAAAAGAATTTTTAGTTAAGTGTCTGCCTAATAAATTGCAGTGATTTTAATTTATTTAAGCCCTCAAAGTGTATACGAAGACAACTATTTAAGTAGTTGGATATTGCATGTCTGTCCTCAGGAGTAAGGCGCAAATTTTTTTCAAGATAAGACTCATTTTTTTCAAAACATTCAAAAACCATTTTTGAATTTGCTGACTTATAAGGGTTGGGCAACGGATGATTATTAATATCTGCTTGAGAAAAATCGGGTTTAAAACCAAGCTTGCTTAATACCTGATATTGAAAAAACCAAAAAACCATGTTATCGTTTTTAGTATTATTTTCAATAGTTTGTAGTGCCCTGAAAAGCTCATCATATAGTTCAATATTTGGATCATTTTCTGTTAAACATTTATCACTTAATTCTACCAAAGCCATTGCATACGATATTTTTTTAAAATCCTGGGGTATTTTGTTCCATGTTGCTGAATAACTTGATTTGGAAACAGTTTGTAGGTTCCTTGAGGGTTTATAATAAAAAACTAAGTCTAAACAATTGGAAGGTTGGAAGTGAGCACTTTTTGGAGATTTTTTTCGACGTGCCCCATGAACAATAAAGCTTAGCTTTCCTTTATCCCTAACAAAACATTTTGCGATGATGCTCGTCTCGCCGTAGGGAAATCTTTTAAGAACAATAGCTTTGGATTGACTAACCATCAAATTGATTAATAAGCTTTTGCAAAGATAACTTCATGTTTTGCTGGTCGACCTGAGTATATACAGGAAATATTTTTAGGGTTTTCATCAAAAGGTATAACCCTAATTGTCGCTTTTGTTTCATCTTTAATTGCTTTTTCAGTTTTTTCGTCGCCGTCCCATCCACAGCGTACAAATCCACCATTGTTTTTCATTATCTCTTTAAACTCTTCATAGTCTTTTGTTTTGTGGGTGTTAAGGGATCTAAATTCAAGAGCTTGTTTATATAAAGCAGATTGTATTTTATCAAGCAATTCAGGGACTTGTTTTACTATTTTGCTCTTTTGAATTTCAAATTTTTGATCTTTATCTCTTCTAGATAGTGTGACATTATCTTCTTTAATATCCCTTAGTCCGATTTCGAGGCGAAGGGGTACGCCTTTCATCTCCCATTCGTTAAACTTAAAACCAGGGCTTTCTTTTCTCCAATCCTCGTGAATTCTTATATTGAGTTTCTTCAATTCATTTAGGACGGGGTTGATGAATTTTGTAATAGCTTTCTTGTCTTCCTCTGATTTAAATATCGGTACAACTACAAGTTGATAAGGTGCAATTTTTGGGGGTAGTCGCAGTCCTTTCTCATCGCCATGAGTCATTATTACTCCTCCAATTAGTCTCGTACTCACACCCCAGCTAGTAGCGTATACAAATTCTTCTTTATTGTCTTTTGATTGAAAGGTTACCCCAAAAGCTTTTGCAAAGTTTTGCCCAAGATTATGAGAGGTTCCTGCTTGGAGAGCGCGCTTATCTTTCATCATAGCTTCGATACAATAAGTAAAGTCAGCTCCTGCAAATTTCTCCGATTCAGATTTCAAACCTGTATGAACAGGCATAGCTAAATATTCTTCCGCTAACTGTCTGTAAAGTTCAAGAATTAAGAGTGTTTCTTTTTTAGCCTCATCAGCTGATTCATGCGCAGTATGCCCTTCCTGCCACAAAAATTCAGTAGTTCTTAAAAACAGTCTGGTTCTCATTTCCCAGCGAACTACGTTAGCCCATTGGTTTATCAACAACGGCAAATCGCGATACGATTGAATCCATTTTTTATACATGGACCAGATGACAGTTTCTGATGTCGGCCTTACAATAACCTCTTCATCAAGTTTAGATTCAGGATCAACAACAATGCCTTTCTCACCGTCTGATTTTAAACGCGTATGCGTTACAACAGCGCATTCTTTGGCAAAACCTTCTATATGATCCGCTTCTTTTGCGAGAAAGGATTTTGGTATAAACAGTGGAAAGTATGCATTAACATGCCCTGTCTCCTTGATCATTTGATCAAATGAGTCCTTTACAAGCTCCCACAATGCAAAACCGTAAGGCTTTATGACCATAGTTCCCTTAACAGGTCCGTAATCAGCCAGTCCAGCTTTTACGACAACATCAGTATACCATGTGGAGTAGTCTTTAGTTTGAGAAGTTATTTTTTTCGACATTATTGTATTGTTTAATTTAAGAAGAAATTACGGTTTATTTGAGTCGTTCCAATTGAATTTGTAATTTGACTTAATGAATTTTATGCTTTATAATAAAACTTTAGATGTTTAGCAAAAGGAAAGGTTGGATGAACAATAAACTAATTATATTTTTAATAGCTCTGTTTATTTTTGGCTGCGAAGATCAAAAGGCGGATATGATCATTCATAACGGAGTGATTTATACCATGAATGATTTAAACCCGATCACTGAAGCTGTAGCAGTAGGTGATGGAAAGATAATCGCACTTGGTAAGTATAGAGATTTAGATCCACTTATCAACGCTAAAACGAAAATTATAAACTTAAGCGGCGCAATGATGACGCCTGGAATAATAGAGGGACACGGTCATTTTTATGGACTTGGGCTTGCAAAAATGCAACTAGATCTATCGAAGACTGAGAGCTACCAAGACCTAATCGATATGGTTTCAGATGCAGTAAGAAATTCCAACCCAGGAGAGTGGATTTTAGGAAGAGGTTGGCATCAAAGCAAGTGGAGCGATAATAAAGATGACTTTGTCAAAGGATTTCAAACACACGATCGTCTGTCTGAAGTCTCTCCCAAGAACCCAGTTTGGCTTAAACACGCGAGCGGTCATGCAGGATTTGCCAATCAAAATGCTATGGATATTGCCAACGTGAATAGAGAAACCGAATTCGGATTTGGCGGAGAAATAATTAAGGACCTTTCAAAGGAACCTACTGGAGTTTTCAATGAAAGAGCTCAAGGGCTGATTAGCAGTCATATCGATAATAATCTCAGCGAAGACTCTGATATAAGGGCAATTGAACTTGCTGTTAAAACAAGCTTGGAAAACGGGATTACTTCTTTTCACGATGCTGGAACTGGAAAAAAGACAATTGAAATATTAAGAGAAGCTATAAATAGAGGTATTTTAAAAGTTCGAATTTATGCTATGCTAACAAGTAGAGACACCACTCTCCTAAATGAATGGTACAAAAAAGGACCTGAGATTGGAACCGGAGGTGATTTGTTAACAATACGCTCAATTAAGCTTAACGCCGATGGAGCACTTGGCTCAAGAGGAGCTTGGCTTATCGATGAATATACTGATCGACCTGGACACTACGGAATGCCAACACAATCCATGGAGTACGTTTATAAAGTAGCAAAAAATGGATTACTAAGCGGCTTTCAAGTTAACTCTCACGCCATAGGTGATAAGGCTAATCGTGAAATCTTAAATGAGTATGAGAAGGTTTTCAATGAGCACCCAGATCTTGCGGCAAATCACAGGTGGAGAATTGAACATGCTCAACATGTAGCCCCTGCTGACATTCCAAGGTTTGGGCGTATGAAAGTGATTCCATCTATTCAGGGAATTCATATGTCATCAGATCGTCCGTGGGCAATTGATAGGTTAGGTAAAAAACGCATCGAAGAAAGCGCCTATGTATGGAGAGATTTGATCGATCATGGGGCTATTTTGATTAACGGATCCGATGTTCCCGTAGAGCCAATTGACCCTATAGCGTCTTTTTATGCTAGCACCACAAGAAAGACTCTCAAAGGGTTTCCGGATTTTGGCTATGAACCAAAGCAGAAGATGACACGCATCGAAGCTTTAAAAAGCTACACACTAAATGCAGCCTATGGAGCTTTTGAAGAAAATATTAAGGGATCGATTGAGATTGGAAAATACGCTGATTTTACTGTGTTCTCGCAAAATCTTATCACTATACCTGAAGACAAAATCCTTGATACCAAAATTTTATATACTATTGTAAATGGGGTGGTAGAGTACCAAGCAAATTGATAAGTAAATCTCTCATAAAAAAAGTGCGATCTTTAAAACAAAAAAAATATCGTAAAAAATATCGAAACTTTGTGGTTGAAGGGGTGCGTTCGGTTCGATCGGCTTTTGAAGATAGAGCTCAGTTCGAATCGATATTTTTTAGAGATAATTTTGACACTGAGCGCATTCCACAGTTAAAACAAGTTGATAGAAACATCATTTATAGAGTATCTGATAATACCATGAAAAAGCTTTCCAATACTTCCGCTCCTTCTGGAATTTTAGCTGTCTCAAAACTGCCAGAATACAAACAATTCTGTCCTGATGAAAACGCTATTTATTTGGATGGAATATCAGATCCTGGAAATATGGGAACTATTATAAGAACTGCATCATGGTTTGGAGTTCAACAAGTTATTCTATCAAAAGAGTGCATTGACCCCTATAATGAAAAAGTGGTTTCGTCAGCAATGGGTGGTCATTTTCAACTTAATTTTTTAGGCTATCATAATCTAGCCAAACTATCCAATTATTCAATTATTGGAACAAGTTCATTGGGAAAATCAATACATGAATATATCCCAAGAAGTAAGAATTGGGTTCTAGTGATGGGTAGTGAAGCCCATGGAATGAGCAATGAAGTTTGCAATCTACTTACTGATACCTATGCAATTCCTAAAGTTGGAAAAGGCGAATCTTTGAACGTAGGGGTAGCGATGGGGGTCTTTTTACATAATTTGGTGAAATAATTGCATTCTTTCACCATTAGCCTATAAAGTAGTAATTTAGACTATTATGGAATTAATTGAGTTAGAGCCCCATGAGCCGAGCTATAACAGTGCGACTTGCTTTTGGAATCGTAATCTTTTCGTTTCTTTGCTCTTTATTTATCGCCTCGATATTTAGTGCGTTAGATCCGTCCGCTCTCTCCGGATCTCCCTTAGGATTCTTTTCTTACTTTGCCTTGTTTGTTGCGCAGATTTTTCTAGTGGTACCAATAGTGATATTTTTACGCCGTAACCAAATGAGTCTTTTAGAAAATTTTCGCTTGAATGTCATCACAAAGAGAACTGTTTTACTATCAATGCTATTATCCTTTGGAACGGTAATGATATCAAGCGAGATAAATATTATTATAGATAAGATTGTTCCGATCCCTCAGTCATTTTTAAATCTCGAAACACTGCTTTCGCCAGAAAGCTCTGTTTCAATGTTGTTAATATTTACAACGATTGTACTTATAGCCCCGATAGGCGAAGAAATGGTTTTTAGGGGTTTTTTACAGCAATATCTTGAAGACTACTGGGGTGACATTACACGCGCTATTTTGGCGACAAGTTTATTTTTTGCTTTTATACATTTTAACCCTTATTGGGCTATTCAAATTTATATAATGGGGTTATTATTAGGATATTTATCTTGGAAGACAAAATCAATTTATCCTTCAATAATTGTACATATTGCGATCAATGGAACATCAATGTTGTTTCTTGCTTTAGGTGAAAACGCCGAAAAATCTTTATTGTGGAATGATCACATACATCCATTATTATTGCTGTTAGGAGCAATTGCTTTTTGGTACGGTTTAAAGTATATCCGAGCAGAGAGAGTTAATATTTTATGAAAAAAGAAATGTATAGTTCTGAAGTCACAATTCTTCGTGACACGTTTCGCAGGTTGTTGAGACGACACGCAAAAACCAATATTGTTAAATTAATAGACAAAACTCATCCTGCAGATTTAGCGTTGATTTTTAGATATTTCACTGAAAGCGAGCAGGATACAATTTTTTCAAGTATGGCGGCATCTGAGAATACTGTTGAATTTTTGAATGAATTAGATGAGTCTATCACTACTAGACTCATTAAAAATGAAACCCCGGAACGTTTGGCTGAAATTTTACAAGAAGCAAGCTCAAACGAGCAGGCCTATTTGATGGGTATTGTTGATGAAAAATTTGCAAATTCTGTCATTGAGCTTTTGCAAAT
>PBOO01000002.1 GCA_002724475.1 Fidelibacterota bacterium
CTACCTGAAATCAAAGAAGAGTTGATCAAAAGAAAAATTTATAAGTTCACTGTTACCAACGCTAAAGGACAGGGAAAAGAAATATCCGTACAAGAGGTTTACAGAGGCCTTTCTCATGAAGTAACCTTNTTAAATAAGGTTAGGCTAGAGATCGCTNTAAATGATGAGTATGTTGATGATGCNATAAAAGCAATAACTAAAGTAGCGCAAAAGGATGGAGATAAAGGTCGAGGTAAAATTTTTATCTTGCCTATTGAAGAATGCATAAGAATAAGATCAGGTGAAAAAGGACCTAAAGCAATAGGTTAAAAGTAGAAGTTAATTTTACCTATCATATTGTGAAAGTGCTCATAATAAACCATAGTAACTTTCATAAATGAAATAGCGTGTTTATAGATTTGTTTTTACATTTTTAAATATTAAACTTCTTTCATTGAAATCGTTCAAATCGCTCAATATCAATGAAAATAATATTTAGTATACTTTTTTTAATCTTTGCGGGTTGCTCTTCAAATGTAGCACCTAAACTATTACTCCCAAACAACGTACCCTCAAACTATAGTCATTCAAAAAGCGATACTTTAGATTTTGTTGGAGAGTGGTGGCAAGTCTTTAACGATACAACTTTCAATAACCATTTTAAACAATTCAACGCCTTAAGCCTTGATCTAAAATCTGTTTCAAAGCAATTAGAATCATCAAGATTATTAGCAAGTATAAACGGCGCTATACTTTCACCAAATGTTAATATTAGTACAGATGGAAGCCAAAGAAAGCAAAATTTATCAGCATTCGGTTTCTCACCTAGCGCCCTAGGCTTAGGTGGTGAGAGTCAAGATTCGTCTAGTTCTGAATCTGTGATAAGTTTTGAGTCCAGCAACTTTAGCGCTAACCTTGTGATGCAGTGGGAGATAGATATTTGGGGAAAACTTAGAAACCAACGAAAAGCAGCCTTAAAGAATTACGAAGCATCTTATAATGAATTGAATTATTTGCAATTCTCTTTAGGCGCTAGATTTGCTTCATCTTATTACAACGCGGTAGAAGCCAAAATGCAACACTTGCTTTCTGACCAGATTTATCAATCACTAAAAGAAGTACGCGATGTTGTATCTGAAAGGTATGAACGAGGTTTAACCTCAAGCTTAGACCTTAGATTATCTGAATCTGCACTGGCAAATAGTGAATTACAAAAAATTAACCAATCTATTCAATCAGTAAAATTACTTAGGGATTTAGAGGTGCTTTTGGGAAAATATCCATCGTCATCACTTGAAATAAGCAATGCCCTTCCTCTTTCAATTCCTTCTATTCCTGCAGGAATCCCCTCTGATCTAATTGAAAGAAGGCCAGATGTTAAGGCGGCAATTAATAGAATAGAAGCAGCAAGCTTTGAGCACGTTCAATCAAAAAGAAATCTTTTTCCATCCTTTTCGTTGACTGCAACTGGTGGAACCTCGGCTTCAGATTTGAATGACATTCTTAATGGTGATTACTCTGTATGGAATTTAGGAGCCAATATAACTGCTCCCATTTTTCAAAGCGGGAGATTACGAAATAATGTTAAACTTAAGGATAGTCAATTATCTATTTCTGAAATTGAGGCAGCTAAAACTATGATACGTGCCTTTTCGGAAGTTGAACAAGCTTTGTTTGTTCAAAGTGCAATTAAGGAACAGTTAAAAGCAGTTTCAGCAGCTGAGCAGCAGTCTAAAGCAGCATATCTTTTGGCATTTGATCGTTATCAAAAAGGATTAACAGATTTAGTTACTGTTTTAAACAGTCAAAACCAATGGAGAAATACGCAGTCTTTACAAATATCGGTCCAAAAAAATCAAATTATGTCCTTTACTAATCTACTTCTAGCCCTTGGAGGTCACTTTTAAACTTGAGAGTCTTATGAAAAAATTAATTAAAAAATATACTGCAACAACAATCGTGATAGTAAGTGTGGCAATTACAATTATTATGATTTTTGCTAAACCTGCCCCAAAGCCAGTTCAGGTAAAATTTGTTCCTCCAATGGTAGAAACATTAGATGCAATACCCCAGACCTATAAGGTAGTAATTAACTCTCAAGGAACTGTTGCACCTCAAAAAGAAATTACATTGACCTCGGAAATACCTGGAAAAATTGATTTTGTATCACCTAAAATGCAAAATGGATCCTCGTTTAAAGCGGGTGATACACTAATCATACTTGATCAAAGAGACTTTGAATTAGCGCTCATTGCAGCTCAATCTTCTATGTATCAAGCTCAAGTAATCTACGAAAGAGAGCTAGCTGAATCTGAAATCGCAAAAAAAGAATGGAGTTCCATTCGCGAAGGAAATGCATCTAGTCTTGCATTGAGAAAGCCTCAACTTGATCAGGCCAAGGCAACTCTTGCAGCTGCAGAAGCTAACTATAAAAGAGCCTTACTAAATGTTGAAAGAACATTTATAGTTGCTCCATTTAATGGAAGAGTGAGAAGTGAATTTGTGGATGTTGGAATGGTCGTCGCGCCGGGAATTCCTCTCGCACAGATATATGCTCTTGACATGGCTCAAATATCTCTACCAATAGCTGAGACAGACATTAAATTTTTAGCCATACCACTTGATGGCAGTGTTATACCTACCCCAAAACAACCTTCTGTGATTTTAACTTCAAACTTTGCGGGTATAAACCAAGAGTGGAGGGGAAAAATTTTAAGATCAGCCGCTGAAATAGACCCTCGTACAAGAATGCTTTCTGTTATTGGACAAATACCAGCTAGTCAGCCTGCAGGCTCTGGTTTTCCGATAAAAGTTGGAATGTTTGTCAATGCATCTATTCAAGGTAGAGTTTTCAATGATATTTATGTTGTACCGAGGGAAAAAGTACGAGACAATATAGTTTGGGTTCTTAGTAAGGAAGGACTTCTCAGTAAGCGTGAGGTTACGGTGCTGCGTTATGAGCAAGATAAAGCTCTTGTCTCAAATGGGTTTCTATCTGGGGATAAAATACTTTTAACCCGACTTGATGTTCTTGTTGAAGGTATGAAGCTCCAGCAAAAAGGTAATTAAACTATGGAAAGAGTGATTAAATGGTTTATTACCAATACGGTCGCAGCCAACATGTTGATGTTCATCATCCTNGTAGCTGGACTGCTTACGCTTCCTCGCTTAAAAATGGAGGTTTTTCCAGACCTTGCCATCGATGCGATTACGGTTAGCGTTCCTTATCCTGGATCATCGCCAAGCGATGTTGAAGAAGGAATATGTTTTTTAATTGAAGAAAACCTCCAAGGTTTAAAGGGAATAAAGCGAATAACCTCATTGGCTTCAGAAAATTTAGGAATTACTACTGTTGAAGTTTTACCCGGTGAAGATATTAATGAGATTCAGGATAAAATTAAATCTCGGATCGATGCTATTGATAACTTTCCCGTTGATGCTGAAAAACCTATTATACAAAACATTACTCAAACTTCGGATGTTATCACAGTAGCTGTTTCAGGAAACGTTGATGAAGAAAGTCTGGTCTCAATCTCTGATAGAATTAAGGATGAAATTGATGGCCTCCCTGAAGTATCTCTAACTCAAATAATAGGAAAAAAACCTAGAGAAATTTCAATCGAGATATCTGAAGAATCCTTACAAAAACACAAAATAACTTTTCAGGAAATTGCTAGAGCAATTAATCAAAATTCTATGGATACGCCTGGAGGAGCGATTGAAACTGGATATGGCGAAATTCTAATACGCTCTAAAGGTCAAGAATATGACATAGATGGATTTGCATCTATTCCTGTTGTTTCGCGCTCAGATGGCTCCAACCTTTTTCTGGGTGATATTGCTAAGATATCTGACGGTTTCGCTGACGTAGATCTTTTTCAAAGTTTCAATGGAAAGCCTTCTATACTAATACGGGTATTTAGAGTTGGTGATCAAAGCGCTTTGGAAGTTGCAAGCTCTATAAAATCGTATGTAAAAAAAACCGCTCCTACGCTACCTGACGGTGTTGAAATTGGAACCTTTAGTGATGAATCTGTTCTTTTAAAGGGAAGAATAGATCTTTTAACTAAAAACGCATATCTTGGCCTAACTTTGGTTGTTTTGGTGTTAGCCATCTTTTTAAAACCCAAACTTGCTTTTTGGGTCTCATTGGGAATTCCGATATCATTTATGGGAGGGTTTCTTTTAATGCCCGCAGCGGATCTCTCCATCAATATGTTATCGCTGTTCACATTCATTCTAGTGTTAGGTATAGTTGTTGATGATGCAATTATCGTTGGTGAGAATGTTTTCTTGTGGCGCGAAAGGGGTTTGCCTCCAGAAGAAGCAGCATTAAAAGGCGCAAGTCAGGTTGCCATACCTGTAACGTTTGCTGTGTTAACAACAATGGCAACTTTTTCACCAATGCTAACCGTTAGCGGAAATCTTGGTCAGGTATGGAGAATCATACCATTGGTTACAATTATTGTACTTATTTTTTCTCTCATAGAGTCTCTAACTATTCTTCCTGCGCACCTGGGTCATATTTCACTCGATAAAAAAAGTAAGTTTTTGTGGATTAAAAGTCTTGGAAAGAGATGGGAAAGATTTCAAGAAAAAGTTAAAAATACATTACAATCGTTTGTGATGAATCGTTACCAGCCGTTTTTAGAAACAACTATTAAACATTATAAAGTAACCTTAGCATCCTCAGTAGGAATATTTATTTTAACGATTGGTCTTCTTGCTGGAGGATGGATGAAATTTGTATTCTTTCCGCCGCTTGAAGCTGATTTAGTTAACGCTACGGTAGTATTTCCAGAGGGGTCACCAATTTCACAATCTCAAGAAGCTGTTAACTTGCTTCATAAATCAGCTGAAAAATTACGCGAAGAGCTTGCAGATGAATATCCAGGTGAAGTGATATTTTCAAATGTAATCGCTACTGCTGGCGATCANCCTATCAAAAGAGAAGCTGCACAAGACTCTGGACCGGGTGCAGGTTCGCCGTCTGATGGATC
Organism: Fidelibacterota bacterium; assembly: GCA_002724475.1. Taxonomy (GTDB): domain Bacteria; phylum Fidelibacterota; class Marinisomatia; order Marinisomatales; family TCS55; genus TMED108. The sequence goes on from PBOO01000002.1 coordinate 4,980, forward strand.
GCATTTAGCTGAGTATGCAATTGAGCTTTCACCTGGAGAAGTAAGACCGATAAGCGCAGTTGAGATTGCTCAGAGATGGCGAGAAATGACCGATCCTATCTTTGGTGCCAAAGAAATGGTTTTCACAACAGATCTTTTTTCTGCAGGCGATGCAATTAACCTGCAATTAACAAGCAGAAGTTTGAACGATCTAAATTCTGCGAGCACTCTATTAAAAGAAAGACTNTCNAGNTATCCTGGCGTCATCGACATAAAGGATTCATTTGCTGTTGGTAAAGAAGAGATATCAATAAGACCTCTTCCAAGCTCAGCCAATTACGGCATTACAATGATCGATATTGCTTCACAAGTTCGGCAAGCCTTTTATGGTCTTGAAGTGCAAAATTTTCAACGTGGTAGGGATGAGGTTAAGGTATTTATTCGATATCCTGATGACGAAAGAAAAACAATAGAAAATTTAGAATCAATGTTCATTCGCACTCAAAATGGCTCTGAGATTCCACTTAGGCAACTTGCAACCCTTGAGTTTTCAAAAGGCCTATCCAGCATTAGAAGGGTAGATCGAAACCGAGCAATAAATGTTACAGCCAATGTCGATATTTCAAAAATAACCTCTAATGAGGTCTTGAGCTCTTTACAGCAAAATGACCTTCCTGAAATTCTTAATCTATATCCAAGCGTAAACTATTCCCTTGAGGGCGAACAAAGAGAGCAAAACGAAAGCTTAGGATCAATTTTTAAGAATTTCTTCATTGCAATGATTGTTGTNTATACACTGCTAGCAATACCATTTAGATCTTACTTGCAACCTTTGATTGTNATGGGGGCCATTCCTTTTGGACTTACTGGTGCTGTAATAGGCCANATAATCATGGGTCAGAATTTGACGATTTTATCNCTNATTGGAATNGTCGCTTTGGCAGGNGTAGTTGTAAACGATGCGCTTGTTTTAGTAGACTTTATCAATAGGTATAGACTTGATGGGCATACNGTTAAAGAAGCAATTTTAGAAGCAGGCCCAAGAAGATTTAGACCCATACTTCTCACATCCCTCACAACATTCTTTGGTCTCTTGCCATTGCTGGTTGAAAAGAGTGTTCAAGCTAAATTTCTCATACCAATGGCNATATCNCTAGCGTTTGGAGTTCTTTTTGCTACTTTAATAACACTAGTNTTTGTGCCTTCAGCCTATTTATTTGTTGAAAAAATTAAAGAAAAACTTTTGACAAAAGAGGTTTCTCCAATAACCGAACTAAATTAGTTATTAACTATGTTGGAGATTGGAATCCATTTGGAAGCTACCGATGTCTCCGTACCAATTTCCGTCCAAGAAAAGAGTATCTGGTCTTTATGAGTTTCCATTTGAGGATATCCAGATATCCTTCCTTTTGAAACTTCAGCTATAACCATTTNATCTCGAATCGTAAGGTCATTTTTTATTTTTCTTACAACGATATTTGAACTTAGCTCTGAACTTTCTATCCANCTGACNAANACCTCTGAATCATTAATCCAGTCAAGATCGACTCTACCTAATGGCATTCCGCTATCTACTCTGATAGGTTTGGAAAATGTTTTTCCAAGATCATCTGAAAACGCCACATTTACTTTAGCCTTATCATTCGCTGCAGTGTACCAAGCTATTGCTATTTGGTTGGAACGTATCGAAAGCATTGGACCGTTTACTGGGCATCCTGCAATTTTCCAGCCGTCATTGTGAACTGAATAGGGGGGTTCCCATATATCTCCAGTTTTTCTAGCAATGTAAATATCTCTGATTTCTTCATCGCTTCTGTCACGGTAAGCGACCACTAAGGTATCCTTAAAGGAAACTGAAGAAGTTGGACAGCACTCACATACCCTTGGATCGATTAGATATTCAGGTCCAAGCTTACCGTCATTAGTGAATTCTCTATGATAAAGATTCATTTGGCCATAATCATTGTTTCCGTGGCTCATTAGCATCTCCCTGCCATCGAGCCAAACAAGATCATGTTTTTTATCCCCAATACTTATTGACACAAAGCCATGCTCACCTTTTGTTGTTGTCGCATGTGGAANTTCAGATTTTGACCAAGAAAGACCATTGTCATAAGAAAATGATAAATGTATGTCATAGTCATANGTTCCCANTCCAGACTTTTTCAACCAATGAGCAACNAGGGTATCNNCGTTTATTTTGTTTANAGAAGGAAAATCNGCCCAATTAACAAAAAATGAACTGTCTNTAGATATTTCAAAAGGTTCAGNCCATGTGTCATTTGAATAAACTGATCCCATTACAGACCAATTCAAATGATCGANTTGTTCAAACCAGCTTGCTGTTANATGCTCTGATTTACTAGATGTAATCCTTGGAAATCTNCTTCCAGNTTGAGCGCTGGGTATGNTTTCAAAATCTCTGGCGCAACCAGATAAAAATAGAAATGAAATCAATATATTTTTCAATGGTCTTGCCTAAACAAAGTAATATACAGCCCCCGTAAGTGTAGCTGCGATAATTAAGCCATTGAAAACAATTTGAAAAGCTTTCTTCCTCTGTGACTTCAGAAAATAAGTGTCCCTCTCACGCTCATATTTTGTCCCCATATGTTTGATGCCTAACGTTGAATAAACAATACAGGTTTTGCTATACGCTTCAAGCAGTGAAATTGACATTACTATTGATGGAAGAAAAATTAGAATCTTCCATATTCCAATGTCATAATTCATCATAAAGATAAGCGATAGTAAAGTAAGACATAAACTGATGTATCCTGAGGTTTTGCGATACTTTATTTGACTTCCACCTATATTTGGGCAGCTATTCATTGAAACAATTTACATTTTCATTTATATATATAATTAATTATTATATTTCAATAATCGATAAAAGGATTTACAAATGCAAACCAAAGAAAAATTAGAGCTAGGTTGGAAATATCTTTCAACTGTTTTATTGTTTGTTTTAGGAGTCATGTTCATTCGTTCAGCTGATAATAATTCGATGAAATCCCTTTCTCTTAATAAAAAAGACGATATGGTTTTTATCATGGATAAAAAGTTTAATCCTAATGTTGATGAATTGGATGTAAAAGTTCAAAAAGAGGTAGTCAATGGTGATACAGTGATGAATGTTACTGTAAATGGGGAAGAAATAAATTCTGAATCTTTTCTTGAGGACGATAATAAAATTAGCTGGACTGATGAAAATGGTGACAAAAAAATCATAATGATTAAAATGGATGCATCACAAAAAGAAGGCTCTATGAAAAAGGAAAAAAAGATCATCCGTAAGAGATTAGAAAAGTCATCTAAATAATTTTATTTATCTTGGCTAAGGGTAAATACAAAATTTTAATATGGTCATTATGCCCTTTATTGATCCCTTTGATTTCTATGTTCATCTCAGATGAAGTGCAATGGAGCGCATTTGATTTTTTAATTATGGGTGGCTTACTGATTTCCTTTGCATTAATTGGAAATTACATTTACACCTCTTTTAAAGATCAAAAAAGGACGTGGCTTTTATACATTTTAGTAATAGTGTTTTTACTTGTTTGGGCTGAACTAGCAGTGGGAATTTTTAATTCGCCCATAGCTGGTAGTTGATTGAATTCAATTTATGAAATGGTAACGGATCAATTCAGCCTTGCAAGAACCAATCCTTATAAAAACCACATAAAACAATTACGCTCTTTCGTTAAATTTCCACTTAACTGAAAAAGGCTAATAATGAAAATCTCAAGAAATACGTTTTACAAAATATCTTTTCATATTTTATTTTTAATGTTCATATCATGCGATGAGACCATCCAAGAAAGTTGCCCTGAGCCTAAGTTTGGAGATTTTATATCTATTGTTGATAAAGGTGAAATGACAATTGACTATATTGAAGGTCTAAAGCCAAGCTATGGACTTCCTGACGATTTTGAAATATCCCACGACATCAAAATATATTCTGTAGATTATAAGACTACAGATCCAAATGGGAATGAAGCAATAGCCTCAGGTGCTATTTATATCCCAATGAATACCGGCAAAGAGTCTCTGTCTCTAGTCTCTGGACAGCACGGTCTTACTATACAAAAAAGTGATGTTGCTTCATTGATCCCAGCATTAGGCTACTTAGGGGTTTTTGGTGCAAGTATTGGATACGCGGTTATTCAGCCTGATTATTTAGGTTTGGGCAATTCTGATTTCCCCTACTATCCAGTATATCAAAAGTCTAACGGAAAAGTCCTTTTGGATATGGTAGATGGAGTTAAAGGATTTGCTTGTGAAAATGATATCAAACTTAATGATAATTTGTTTCTGATTGGTTATTCGAACGGAGGGTACAACTCAATAGCAATGCATGAAGAACTTTCAAGTAGGCCGAGAGATTTTGATATTGATGCCAGCGTAGTGATTGCAGGATACTATGATTTAGAGCGGGAAAAAGACTTCAAATATCCTGAAGTTATTGAAACTCCTGCATGGGCGATTTATCATTCATATGTAATTGATAAAACGTACAATTTGAATATAATCGATAAAATCATTCAAAAACCGTATGTTGATAACCTCGATGATTTGTTCAGCGGAGAATACAGCGCCACCTATATTGACCAAAAACTTACAAGGTATACTGAGCAGCTATTTACTCCTGAGTTTTTGAACGAATATGAGAATCTNGAAATATTCGATGATTATAAAAAAGCTATTAATTCAAATTCACTTATGAACGCAAATATTATTGGAGATATTTTCCTTATTCATAGCAAAGAAGATGAAGTTGTTCCTTACGGTCAAAGTCAAAATCTATTTGAATCAATCAAATCTAAAGGGGGAAATGCTGAACTGGTTTTGCTTGAAAAGGGAAAGCATTCACCTCAAGATTATGTAATGTCAGTAGTGGATGCATTAAAATGGCTTGAGCAGTATGATTGAAAAATTATACCATAATGTTGAATAATGCGTAAGTTGTCCAAATGAAAAGTAATGAGAAAGTTAGCTCAAAAGAGGTAGGTCTTGAGATAGGTTTAGTAATCAGCAGATTCTTATATAAGACTGAGCATCTGCATTATGGTTACTGGCCTGATGATCTTGAAATTATCCCTGAGAATGTTAGAAAAGCTCAAGATCTTCACTCTAAGCTCATCATAGATTCTATCCCTGATGATGTAGAGACTATACTAGATATTGGAAGCGGTTCAGGTGGCTTAGCAGAAAAACTTATTGAAAAAGGCTTCAATGTTCACTGCGTGTCCCCAAGTGATTATTTAGCTGATGCTATTGAAGAAAAACTTGGAGATAAGGTCAAAGTCTACAGGTCAACATGTCAAGATCTTGAGCTTGAACAAAAATACGATCTTGTTATTTTTAGCGAGAGTTTTCAATACGTTCAAGTAAANCAAGCCATTGAAAAAAGCATCGANGCATTAAAGCCGAATAAGCATCTTNTAATCTGTGATTTTTTTAGACAGCCAGGGACTGGAAGACGTCCNTTGGGAGGAGGTCATGGTTGGGATTGGTTNCAAAACGCACTCAAGGATTACCCTTTAGAGGAAATTANAAATACGGATATTACCAAAGAGACAGCCAGAACTATGGACATGNTAAANGANATGTTAAGCAATGTCGCCTTACCTATAAGTTCATTATCTGGAAGATATATGGACAGTAATTTTCCAAAAACAATGAANATTTTTCGATGGGTATTTCGTAAGCAGCTTACNAAAATCGATGAAATCTATTTTTCGGGTCATCTTACTTCAGAAATGTTCAATAAAATGAAAACGTATAGACTTTTACTTTACAAACTTGCAAGCAAATAAATGCGAGATCTCCAAGAAAAGGTCAAAAACTTTTGCAAGGATCACGACCTTACTTCATCTTCAGAAATAAGATTATTAGACACAATTTCAGAACTTGGCGAAGTTGCTAAAGAACTTTTATTATCATCAGACTATGGAAAAAGAACTGCTGTAAACAATGAACGTATCGAGGAAGAGATAGGCGATACCATTTTCTCGCTTATAGCTTTATCAAATTCCTTTGAAATTGATATGGAAGTTGCTTTGAATAAAGTCTTAAAGAAATACGAATCCAGAGCTGTTAGCGATACTATTGGATCAAGAAAGAATGGCTAAATCAATTATTATTGCTCTTGGTGGTAATGCTCTATCGCCTAAAGAAGAAGCGGGTACTATATATCAACAATTTGCCCACACTCGCGAAAGCGTTGATAATATTATGCATTTTGTTCAATTGGGATATAATATTTGCCTGACCCATGGAAATGGTCCACAAGTTGGTGATGAGCTTTATCGCATGGAGCTTACCCATGAAACAATTCCGCCTTTACCCTTAGGAGTATGCGTAGCTGAGACCCAAGGATCAATCGGTTATATGGTTCAGCAATCTTTGCAAAATGTATTAAAAGAAAAGAAAATTGATCGCGAAGTGGTTACTTTAATTACTCAAACCATAGTTNATAAGAATGATCCATCAATTAATGATCCTCANAAATTCATTGGAAGGAGATACGAAAAAACCAAGGCTCAAGCCCTGGCAAGTCAATTCAATTGGACAATTAAAGAACAAGAGCCTGGTAGTTGGAGGCAGGTCGTTCCTAGTCCAATTCCAGAGTATATTGAACATGGCAGATCGATTCAAACNTTAGTAGATAGTGGTACCATTGTAATTGCTTCTGGGGGTGGAGGAATACCTACGTTTTGGAACGACGAAAATAAGCTTGAAGGTTTGAACGCGGTTATAGACAAGGACCTATCTGCAGCTCTATTAGGCAGAGTTATTAAGTCTGAAGAATTATGGATTATAACTGACCTTGANCAAGTATGCTTGAATTTTGGAAAATCAAATGAACAGCCTTTGTTAAAAATTACTTTAGATGATGCAAAGAAATATTTTGACGAAGGTCATTTTCAANAGGGAAGTATGGGGCCAAAAATNAAAGCCGCAATGTATTTTCTTAANCACCATGGNAANANAGTNATNATTACNTCTATTGCTGGAGTNNTNGNTGCAATCAACGGTTCTAACGGAACGACAATTACAAANTGAAATAATTAGNAAGGAGACANAAGTGATTAAAAGATTTTTTCNATNAAATGCNATNCTNNCAGCTGCAATNNTAGNGCAAGACAAATTTNTNTTNGAACCGNCCCAACTTGAAGTNGAGCTTGGTGAAAGTAAAACTGTAATCATTAAACTGGTTAANGAAAAAAATGCCCTCGTTAAATCTAGTTTTTCAATGTATTCAGCGCANNACCCTGGTGTTGGACCCACCCCAGATTGGCCTGGTACAAGTTTATCTATCAACCCTAGAGTAAGCGATGGGTCTGGAAAGACTGCAGTAGCAATTAAGCCAAATCGATCAGGTAAACTTAAATTGAAAGTTCGAAGTGCAANCGGAGCGATCGGGGAAATGACCGTATTAGTTCCAAAGCCTTCTGTGAAAAAGTTGGATATTTCAGAAGTNCCCTCAAAAGTTTACGTAGGCACCTTTGTCCCAATGAAATTTAAGGTTATCGATGCCGCCAATAATGTTAGAGATGATGTAAAGTTATCAATTTCTTCAAGCGATAATAAGAAAGGAAAAATTGACTCCTTCAATACATTTGAGGCTAAAAGAACAGGAACAGTAAGAGTCACAGTTAAAGCTGAAAATATTACCCAAACTTTTAAAATTAAAATAGTAAGCAATCCCGTTAGGCANGTGTCCATCGGTTTTCAGAAAAATNAAATTCGAACNGGTGATGTACTGCATATTNAAGCAAANGCTCTGTCTGCTAATGGAAGTTTGGTTGAAGACGCTCCATTGGATTATGCCTATTTTGGAAAAGCTGGATATGGAGATTATGGACTTCCAGCATCTGNTTATATCACAGAGGATGGAAGGTTTGTAGCNGAGACNCCAGGACTTTACACTTTAGTTGTATCATCAGGTAATTTTTCATCNCAGAAAAAAGTTAATGTTGTATCAAGAAATGTGAAAAAAGAAATTCGNATGGTTGGTCATGGTCTGGTTTCAAATGTGAAGTCTGGAGATTTGTGGGTATGGCCAGGAATAGGAAAACATAAAGGAAAAGATTTTGCAGCGACAGGAAGTATTTTTGGTGATGGAGAAGCATACTTTTGGGATGTTTCTGATCCTGAAAATTTAAAAATAATCGACACCGTTAAGGTGGATGCTAGAAATGTTAATGATGTGAAGGTTTCTGAAGATGGAAAGATAGGAGTGATAACGCGAGAAGGCGCTTCTAATAGAAAAAATGGATTTGTTTTGCTCGACGTCTCAGACCCATACGATGTGAAATTCATATCAGCATTTAATGATGATCTAACAGGAGGTGTTCATAATACTTTCATTTATGATAATCATGTGTATGCTGTAAACAATGGCCGAAAATATGATATAATAAACATTGAAGATCCAAAAAATCCATTTAGAGTTGGAGTTTTTGAATTGAATACTGCCGGACATGCTATACATGATGTATGGATTGAAAATGGTATTGCATACTCTTCAAACTGGAGAGATGGTATTGTAGCTGTTGATATTGGAGGAAGCACTTTAAATGAGAAAGAAAGATCTGATATCGGCTATAATCCGCTGCTCCTAAAAGCGGGGAATGGAAGCCCATCAAATCCAGTTCAGCTAGCCTCTTTTCCAGATTTCAAAGGCAGGAATCATTCAGCCTTTCCTTTTTCCAGTAAGTCAACAGGGAATTTTTATATTATTATGGGTGATGAAGTTTTCCCAAATGGATTGGAAAATCTTATAAACAATAAACCATCTCAACCTCGCGGTGGGTTCCACTTTATAAATTTTAGCGATCCCGAAAATCCTGTTGAAGATGCGGCGTATATTGTGCCTGAAGCTGGAAGCCATAACC
>PBOO01000035.1 GCA_002724475.1 Fidelibacterota bacterium
AAAGTATTTTTTATGAATTAAGACTATTGATTTCTTCAATAGCCTCGCGCGCCATTTTTTTATACCTTAGATTATCTGATGCAGGTTCATAAATCTTAAGAAAAATTTCAAGGTTTGATTTTGCTAGGCGATAATTACTGAGTTTGAAATTTGCTAACCCTGAATAAAGAAAATATTTTGCATAATAAAATTGTCTGGATCTGGGATATGTCTGATGCGTCATTTTTTTTAAATCATCAGTGTGCTGGAGTACTTTTTCATAATCTCCAATTTGATAATACAGTTTAGATAAATCATAGCCAAGCTTGTTCATCATAAAAGAACCTGAAAGATTGAAAGCTTTCTCGTAATAATTAATCGACTCAGCTATATTTCCGCTTTGTTTCTGCCTCAATGCTTCATTAGCATTAATTAAGTATTTCAAATTTCGAAAAGATTGCTCTTCATATTCGTTTGCAAGAGACCATTGTTTAAGTTCTTTGAGGGCTTCCCCAAGGAAAAAACGTGGAACTAAACCCAAGTCATCAAAACTAATTTTTTTATCTTTATCTAAAAAGAAAGTGTTGATTTCCTTTGTAATTTTTTTTGCATTTTCAAAATCATCAAAAACATGAATAAGCGTATACGATCTTCTTGATAGCTCGTCTAAATACTTCTTATAATCATTTTTTGAAACAAATTCAGTTAAGATTAGATCTGAATATTTTTCAAAGTTCTCCTTATCTGCTCGATATGTGTGATAGTTACGCAATCTTATATAACCATCTAATTGAGTTTTTTTACTATTAACTAACCTCAGATATCTTTCTTCAGCTTTACTAAAATTACCATTAAGAAGATGGCCATCTCCAAATGCTATATCAGTATTCAAAAACTGAATATCTTTATCTTCAATAAGTCTAAGGCGATTAAAATATGTATCGAATTTTCCAGAATACAAATCCGCATAAAGCTCATATCGTTTATAATTATTTTTATCAGGATAAATACTTAAAGATCGCTTATAAAGTTCAGAATATTTTTCATAATCTTTAATATCTGAATACATCCATCCCAAATGATTTATAGCTACTTCATAAGATGGATCTAATTCTAAACTCTTTTCAAAATATGGAATTGATTCCAACGCAGGTCCACTATGGAAATACATATCACCAATTTCAAAATAGGCTTGTTTTTCATTAGGGTATTTTTCCAAAATTTCTTCATACAGTGGTATTCTTGAAGAAAAATCGCTTATGGATTGTGCTCGAATATACAGTCGCTCTTTTTCAGGTACGGAATTAATATTTTTTACAGCTCTTTTGATATAATAATCAGCTTTTTTATTATCAAAAAACCATTGGTTTATATAGGCAAGCTGATAGAGGGCCAATGCAAAGTTTGAGTCAATTTCTATTGCTTTTATAAAATTTTCCTCAGCAAAACTCCATTCTCTAGAAAATAAAGCTTTTTCACCTATGTCATAAAATTTATAGGCTTCAAGATTTTTTGTTGTTATTGAGGCAACTTGCTTTTGGTTTTTTTCAACTTCTTCGGCCTTTTCAGCTAAACTTATTCTAGTAAATCTTGAAATATCGTCTATTAGATTTGGGATGCTTCTTTTTCCATCGGCTTGTACATTTTTTGTAAAAATGTATTCATTGGATTTTGTATCTAATATTTTAAGATCAATAGAGTAAAGCTCTCCAAATTGCATGATTGATGCTATGACAAGAGAACCTATACTAGCATTAGCGCATATCTCTGATCCTATTTTCTCATCAATTATTTTTGCATTTGGCTTACCAATTTGTTTCAAAATATCAAACATTCTTGATCGAGTCAATACTGATAAATAGTTTGATTGTTCTAGCGAAGTAATTAGCAAGCCTGACAATCCATCTAAAGAAGGGTCATTTGTCTTGTTTTCAAAATCTGCAATAGCGATAGGTATTCTTTCCCCACTGTAATTCACAACTTTTTGATTAGTCTTAAATAAATTTAAATTGCCAATAAGCAATCCAAATACTAAACCTAAAACTAAAAAAGCATTTCTTTTTTGGAGGTAAAAAGGAATTTTATTGACTGAGTCTTTTAAAGAAGGGTCGTTTTGACTATTTCTTGATTTTGTTACCTTTATGCCTTCAGGCGTGGCATCAAATATCCAAGCAAATATTATCACAATTGGGAATCCAATTAAGAGAAGGATAACTACCGTCGTAAGTACCCATTCAGGAAGTCTTAGGGCTGGAAAAACCACTTCACCGATCTGCATTATTACCCACGCAACTACAGCATAGGTAGAAGTTACCCTAAAAACTTTTCTTCTTTTTAATTCATCAATAAAACTCATAAAAAATTATTATCTATTTATTGACAATCATTACAAAGAACAAATAGCTGGTGAATATGGCGTATCATTTTAAGACCCATTTTATCAATGATAGCGTCCTGCCTAGCTTCAATTGTTTCATCAACAAACTCTTCAATTTTTCCACACTGTACGCATATAATATGATCATGATGTTCTGAATTTACCTTATTCTCATATTTTGCAGGGCTGTCACCCAGTTCAATTTTTCTAATAAGGTTATTTTTATACAAAACATCAATCGTTCTGTAAACGGTAGCCCTAGAAACATTTAAATTATTTTTTCTTAATGCGCNNTANATCTCTTCTGCNTCTCTATGNTCCTCATTTGATTTAATTTCATCCCAAACAGCTTGACGCTGATTTGTATATCGAAGACCCTCTTTCTTTAGAGCGTTTATAAGTGAGTTATTAGCAGTCATTATGTAAATGCATTATAAGAAATTTTTTAATATTTAAATACTACTCAATACTTAATGCTTTATGGCGCATCAACTTTTTTCAAATTTGCAAACTTGACCACAAGCTTTTTCTTAAGGCCATCTTTAAATTCTATACCAACACGTTGATTTTCCCCTTGTCCGCTCAGAGCCATTACTTTACCAACTCCAAAAATTGCGTGNTCAACGTAATCGCCAACTTGAAAATCATCAAACAAAACAACNGTTCTGCTTACAGCCGTTTTTGTATGCTTACCAGCTTTACCACCAATGACTTTTCTCGTAAGAGCAGAAGTAAATGATATTTTTTCGATATCTTCTTCAGGCACCTCTTCAATGAATCTTGAAACAATGCCATAAAGATCATCAGAACCCATTCTTCTTCTGTTATTGGCATACATCAAATAAACTTTGTTCATAGCTCGAGTTACGCCAACATAAAATAATCGCCTTTCCTCCTCTAATGTATCATTGCTGTCAAGGGCGCTATACATTGGAAAAAGACCGTCTTCTAAACCCGTAAGNAANACAACAGGNAATTCTAANCCTTTNGANGCATGNACNGTCATCATNGTCACTCTATTNGTTTGATCATTCCATTGATCAAGATCAGTTAACAACGANACTTCCTCNATGAATTGATAAAGACCTCCATCAGGNTTTCTTTTCATAAAATCATCAACGCTTTTGATAAATTCNAGNACATTTTCGAAGCGNTCGCTTTCNTCAGGTGATGAGCTTTCNTGATAATATCTCTTTATACCAGCCTCTTCNATCAAAGCGCGAACTAATTCGCCTGCGTTCAATTTTGGNAAAAGNTCATTGTATTTTGAAATAATATTNTANAATGTATTNAACGCATCGGCTTGTTTTCCGCGTATNCCCATATTTTCAGGACTATTCAATACCTCTATCATTTCAACTTTTCGNTTCTCAGCCTCTTTNACGCACTTGTCNACGGTTTTAAGNCCAATTCCCCTNGGTGGNAAATTAACAACGCGCCGAAGTGAAATCGTGTCTTTTGGGTTAATGATTANGCTTAAATAGCCAATCAGATCTTTAATCTCTTTACGCTCATAAAATCTAATACCCCCAACAATGTTATAGGGTATTCCTGATCTTCTAAAAGCATCTTCAATAGCTCTAGATTGGGAGTTGGTTCGATAAAGGATTGCAAAGTCGCTGAAATTTCTTTTTTCAAGTTTTATCTCTTTTTGGAGCGCGCTNATGATGGCATCGGCCTCTTCCATCTCATCATTCGTTTGCATTAAGCCAAGNTTTTCCCCTTCTCCATTGTGAGCAATCAATTCNTTTGGNGCGCGCTTNTGNTTATTTTTTACAACAGAATAAGCCGCATCTAAAATTACGCTCGTAGATCTATAATTTGTTTCTAGCTTAAAAATCTCACATTTTTTGAAAGTTTTTTCAAAATTTAATATGTTGCTAATATCAGCGCCTCTCCATCCATAGATCGACTGATCATCATCGCCAACAACGCATATCTGTTGGTGTGACTCGGCCAAGCGCTTGACAAGCATAAACTGAGGTTTATTTGTATCTTGGTACTCATCAACTAAAATGTACTTCCAAGAATCTTGGTATTTTTTTAACACTTTTGGTTCTTTATCAAATATCTGCAATGGAAGCAAAAGCAGATCNTCAAAATCAACAGCGTTATTNTTTTTTAAGGCTTTCTGATACTCATCATANAGCTCAGCGTATTGTTTTTCTAAAATAATATTTGCTTTCTTCTTTGCCTCCNCAGGACTCACCATTTTATTTTTAAAATTGCTTATTCTAAATCGAAGATCTTTTGGGGTCATATAATTTTTAGGGAAATCCTTTGGCTCAAGCAACACCTTGATCAAAGATAGCTGATCTTGGGTGTCAAAAATAGAAAACTCAGGAGTATATCCNAGTATTTCAATCTCAGANCGCAAAATTTTCGCACAAACAGAGTGAAAAGTACCCATTGTTACAAGCGCACTCTTATTTTTAATTATTTTGTTTACGCGTACCCTCATTTCATCTGCAGCCTTATTTGTAAAGGTAAGAGCTAAAATATTTTCAGGCTTTACTAAATCTTCTTTGATTAGGTGCGCTATTTTGTGTGTGAGCACCCTAGTTTTACCGCTGCCAGCNCCAGCAAATATCAGAATNGGTTTACCGAACGATTCTACTGCAGCCTTTTGAACTTTATTAAGTGTTGCGTTTGCCATATTTAACTCTTGTCAGCTTTTTTTTTAAGTTTGTTTTTTCTACGCACNTTTTGAAAAGCACGCTTTGCTTTNTTGTGTTCTTTTTCTGTTCTAGAAAAAGTATGGTATCCATCCCCTTTAGCTACAAAAAAAAGAAAGTCAACTTTTTCAGGGTACAATGCAGCTTTTATTGATTCTAGTCCCGGGCTATTAATTGGACCTGGAGGAAGTCCATAATTAAGATANGTATTGTAGGGTGATTTAATTTTTAGATCTTTGTTTAAAAGCCTTCTTGGTGAGTCTTCAATAATATATTGAATAGTTGGATCAGCCTGAAGCCGCATCCCTTTTTTTAAGCGATTATGATAAACGCCAGAGATGCGCGGTCTTTCGGAGTCGTATATTGCCTCTCCCTCAATAATTGACGCCAATGCCAAAACTTCATTCTCAGTTAGGTTTATCTCATCCATTCTCTCGCGCATCTGAGATGTAAAGTTTTTTTTGTATTCAGAAACCATAGTATTAATAACGCCGANAGCATCTTNATCCTCATCAAATTGGTAAGTATCTGGGAATAAATAACCTTCAAANGAATTGTTTTCTACATCCCATTTTTTTAAAAGNGCAATGTCAGTAGAGGCATCTANAAACTCATTTTTATCAATCTTTAGACTATTAGACACTTTTTCTGCAATATCTTCGATTGTCCATCCCTCAAGNATNGTAACCTTTTTGGATAAACCAACGCTGTTCAAAAGCTGNTTAATTAATGCGTAATTTGTTCCGGCATTTACAATTTTGAATTTTCCAGCAGGTAGATCTTTTTCATAGCCTAATATCTTCACGGCTAAAACAAACGAAAGTTTATTATTAATAACTCTTTTTTCTACTAACTCTGCAGCAACATCAATCAGCGTTGATCCTTTTGGAATGGAAATATTCGTTTCTTGATCGATGCCTGGTTGTGGCCAAAGCAGGACAATTGAATAATAAAACATCATGCCGCTGAGCACAGAAATTGCTAGAAATTCTGTAAAATTGTTTTGAAAATAAAATGGGATTTTTTTGAACATAAACAGGGGCGAAAATTATTCAAATTTTAGCATAAATAAAAAAACATTCTTTTACTCCATTAATATTCATTGCTAAAAATTAAAGAAAAATTAATTGGTCGCACTTTCAAGAAAGCGTAACTTCGTCGTCGCAATGGAAAAGAACAATAGTCAAAATAAAGTCGGTCTTTTTGATGAATGGGCTTTCGGTAAAAAGAATTATTTACTTTTTGCTGCTGGCCTAGCGCTAGTAATTTTTGGATATATATTCATGGCTTCTGGCGAAGTGAACAGCTTCCAAAGTCTTACGCTTGCTCCAATAATGCTTTTTCTTGGATATATCGTTGTCATACCTATTGCCTTGGTNTTCAGAGAAAAGGATAAAAATTAATTTTGGGGCTGTAGTTCAGTTGGTTAGAACGCCGGCCTGTCAAGCCGGAGGTCGCGGGTTCGAGTCCCGTCAGTCCCGCAACAAACCCCGTCAATAGATGGGGTTTTTGCTAATGTTTTCGATTTGAGATAAAAGTGACAATATTTTTAAATTATTTGGAATGGTTTGCGATTGCAAGCTTTGGTTTTATTGGTGGTGTATATTTTGCTTTTTCCTTTTTTGTTATGCAATCGTTAAATGAATTAAATAGGACAGAAGCCATTAAAACAATGGTGGNCATCAATAAGGTTATTTTAAAATCACCTTTTATGGCTCTTTTCTTTGGTTCAACATTTTTGGCCTTTTCGCTATTGATATCAAACTTTCTTATGAAGAATCTTGTTTCGCTGNCGTCTTTGTCAGGCGCTATTTTTCTTATNGGTATGTTTTTATGCACCGCATGGAAAAATGTACCATTAAATAAAGAATTAAATAAATTTAAANGTACTAATTCTGAAAGCGAATCCGAAGCTCAATGGTCAGATTATTATTTAAACTGGACTAAATGGAATCACGTTAGAACTGCAGCTTGTTTTTTATCAACAGCTCTCCTCATTGCTAATCAATAAAGTTTTTATCAATTATTTTTTAAATCTGCTTTACGAATGAAATCAAAGGCTTTACAGAGGCCAGAACCGCGACAATCAAATAAATATACCAATTCAAACTTAATAGTGGATCCCATAATTTTGCTATTGTAAGACCAATTGCAAATCCCGCCAATCCGTTCAATCTAAAATCGATGAATGAAAATTTGAACTGCCACATTCTTATGAAAAGATTTTTTTTCTTTTTCATATTTTAATTAAAAGGCTTGTCCAAAAAATACTGCGTTCATAAGAAGCCCATGGGTTCCATACCAAAATGCCCTGAACGCTGGATTATCAGCAAATAAAATTATTCGTCCGCTCCCTTGTTTTTTAGCAATAATTGAAGCGGTATTCTTGAGTTCAGAAAGTTTCTCTTCAGCTATATATCCACTNATTAAAGGTGAANATGTATATCTNGCTACATTTGCAGCNGANGCTTCAGATAATTTAAAAAAGGNTGTNCCTCTTCTNAAGACTGNATGCGTGTCATTATAGCCATAGGCAATAGGATGAGTATTGTCCATTTCAACATTAAAAATNGCTCCACCTATNCTCTGNGCNCCNGAAACCAGGCGTACCTGGTCATAAGGAATATCATAACTTANTTTTTCATTNTCTACTAACTCTTCTTTGATTAGACCATTTTTCACAACCCATCTTGAAGCGCTTTGAACAGAAATCAAGGATCCTCCACCTGCAACCCATTCTTTCATTGATTTGATATCATTGCTATCGAGTTTTGAATAAGATCCGTCTGGCAAGATCATTGTATTGTATTTGGAGAGCTTGCTTCTATTTAAATTATTAGCATCTATGAGCGATACAGGGATCTGCATTCTGTGATTTACTAGATGCCATATTTCACCGGCTCCATATGCTGATGTCCCATCTCCAGATAGAATAGCTACTTTAGGCTTATTTAAAACTCCTTGAAAAGGCCCGCCAAGATCTGGTCCATTTGGAGTTAATGCAGAGTTTGTTGCGTAAATTTGTACGTGGTCGTTTTGTACAATCTCTTCCATAAGGCTGTGAACTTCAGAAGGTAAGATTGTTGCGTCTGCATCTCTTTGAGAAACTGGAATAACAATAGTGCCTCTCTTAAATTTCATTTCTTTACCTGATATCTTAGCGCTAAATGGAGCTGTTGTTAGTCTTGGTATAATTCCTTTGTCTATAATTGTATATAAGCTTTTTGGATTAAAATATCGATTCCAAGGCATTAGATAGGCGGTGTTGGCCTTGCCTCCAAAAAGCTTGCCACCATCAGGATCAATGAATTGCAACTTTGAACCTAGAAAAGCATTGGGTTTTTGCTTCATCTCATAATAATCAACTCCATAGGCAAGCGGCAGGGTCCATGCCGACACATCGTAAAATAGTGAATCTTCAAAATCGACCACTTTCTCCATAACACCAGCTATGAATCGGGTTTGTGCTTGATCTGTAGGAACAATTACAGCTTCGCCCTTTTCAAACTTATTTCCCTTCATTGTTATAGGTTTATTTAAATCGTAAACCTCTACGCGATGACTTTGCAGTGTTCTTATTAAAAACTGTGCTCTAGTTCTATTTTCGTTGAGGTTAATTAAATATCCCTTGATCTTATTTTTTGTTGCAACATCTTTTGATGTGGCATAAAAATCTCTGTGATATTTAAGAAACTCAGATCTAAGCGAAACTAAACCATCTAAGGTTCCTAGAGTTGTCATAAATTGATTGCGTACGGAAAACGCATAGGTGAGCTTTCCTTGATTTGACTCTGTTGTAAGAGCTCGCGAGGAAGCCTGTTCAAATAAAATTCCTACTGAGCCATGAATATCCCCATAGGTTGAACCTTTGCCATAATAAAAATCATCAAAGGATTCTTCAGAATAGTACAACGATTGAATATCATCCAGTCTTTTCGCATGAAATGGAGCGAGTTTATAGGTAAGCTCAATAGCTTTTTTAGTAGTATTTGGATTTACTCTGCTTTTAATACCAGGTTGAAAAAAATACGTTGAATTTCTACCCATCTCATGAACATCCAAGAGAAATTGCGGTCTCCACTGATGAAAAAGCTTTACCCTACCTTCGCTTTCAGGTTGGGTAACAGGCATCCAGTCTCTATTGAGATCAAAAAGATAATGATTTGTTCTTCCTCTAGGCCAGGGTTGATTGTGTTCACGATCTTGAATATCTGATGTAGGCACTAAGCCTCTGTTGCCATTTACCCAGTTGACGAATCTATCCCTACCATCTGGATTAAACATAGGGTCGATAATTAAGATGGTATTTTTTAGGATTGCTTCGATTTCATTTCCCTGTCCAGCTGCCAAATGATGAAGGAGAAGAATCGCAGCTTCAGTACCACTCGCTTCATCTCCATGCACAGAAAAACCTAAGTAAGCAACCATAGGCATTGTGTTCAATTTTCTGTTAGTCATCTGACTTGGAGTATCAGATATTTTGATATTCTCTAATCGTAAGTTTTCAAGATTTTTATGGTTATCTGGATGGGTAACTATCGCATGAATAAGACGTCGACCTTCATGAGATTTAGCATGGTCATCCATAATAACGCGATCGCTTATTTCTGCTATAGCTTCAAAATAATCGACAACTTGACTGGTTCGAGTGTGTCTTTCTCCAATCTTGTGCCCCATAACCTCCTCTGGTCTTGGTACAGATAGGTCATAATTGACATTGTTAAACTGCATAGGTAATTCAATCTTTTGCTGTGAAATGACTGCAGATAAAAAAAGAAAATTAACTATAAATCTCATGCGAACTCCCGTTTAGGTTGTTATGATATACTAGCTGTAAAGGAATATACTAAGCCAAAAAGGTATGTCATTATAAAAACATTAAGGCCCCTAGAAAAAGGGGCCTTAATTTAGATACTTAGTAGTTGCCGACCTCCAAAAGGCTGACATCTAGTCAGTTAATTTGCTGGCTTATTATTGGAGGCCAGCGGTCTACTATTTATAGACACCTGATCACCTCCTTCCTAAATTGTTCAACCAAAATTAAATAAGAAAAAAAATATATCTCAAGTCTAAAATTCATCCAGAATACTTTTTTAATCATGCGATGAATAATTGAAAAATGAACTGCTGGCTTTATCGCTACCTACTTCAAAAAACTTTTTTAACAAAACACGTATGCTATTGAAAGCCAAATCGTTCCAAGGTATTTCATCGTGATCGGCGAACATCACATCATTAATCTCTTCGCCAATTTTGGTTTTATCATCTTTTAATTTTGTATGAAAATAAAAGTGTACTTGGCTTATATGAGGTACGCTATAAGCCATGAAAAGATTTGAAGTTTGAGGTTTAATACCAACCTCTTCAAACGCTTCACGTTGGGCCCCTTCTAGCAGAGTTTCTTCATTTTCCATAAACCCTGCAGGAACCGTCCAATAATTTTTTCGTGGCTCTGTATTTCTTTTGCACAGCAACACCCTATTGTTGAACGAAGCTATAATACCTACAATATTTTTTGGATTTTCATAGTGAATGTAATCGCACTGAGTACATACTGCTCTTACTCTGTTGTCCAATGGCGGTACTATATTTCTAGTTTTTGCACCACATAATAAACAATAAATCATATTCTAATCGCTTTCAGATCGGTCAAGTTTTATCTTAAATATTATTGCGTTACCAAAGAAACACAGACCAGAATTAATAACCACTAAGGCAAGAGTCCCATACCAAAAGAAGGGTTCATTTTTATATTTTAATATAATTGCTTCGCCAAAAAGGGAAAGCCCAAAACCAAAGAGCAATAATCCAATTATTGAAAAAGAAAGCCATTTTAATTTCATTAAAAAATCACCCCCTACTTTGGTTGCTTGTAAACCACGCCGTCTTTCATTACAAAGACTACATTTTTTGTAACTGAAATATCTTTGAGTGGATTACCATCAACAGCAACGATATCTGCCTTCATGCCTTTTTTTATTTTACCTAAATCTTTTTGACCTAGCACTTCAGCTGCGACGCTAGTTGCTGCAAAAATTGCATCAATGGGTTTCATTCCAGCCTCTACCATATAAACAAACTCATCTGCATTTTCTCCATGCGGAGAAACACCCATATCCGTTCCAAATGCAATCTTTACACCTTCTTTGTACGCCATACCAAGGGTTTGTTTTATTTTAGGACCTATTTCAAGAGCCTTTGGGCGAACGATTTCAGGAAAATACCCAGGCTCTTTTGCCTTTTCATAAACAAACTCGCCCGCAGATACTGTAGGAACGTAATAGGTGCCATACTGCTTCATGAGCCTTGCGGTTGGCTTATCCATCAATGTGCCATGTTCGATTGTGCGAACACCTGCTCGAATTGCGCGCTGCATTCCCTCTACCCCATGTGCATGTGCCGCAACGTGCATTTCATAATCGTTAGCTGTCTCAACGATCGCTTTAATTTCTTCCTCAGTGAATTGTGGGTTTTGTCCGTTTTTTGCAACGCTCAACACACCTCCTGTTGCGGTAATCTTTATTAGATCAGAGCCATCTTTATATCTCTGTCTCACCGCTTTCATTGCATCATCTACCCCATTCACTACGGCTTCATGNGGTCCAGGGTCTCCACGAAACTTGCGATTAAGTCCACTCGAAGGATCAGCGTGTCCACCAGTTGTGCCAATTGAGCGGCCTGCAGAAAATATTCTTGGACCATTTATATANCCATTGTTGACTGCATTTCTTGCTGCCAGCACAACCTCACCTCCAACATCGCGAACCGTTGTAAACCCTGCAAGTAGTGTTTTTTCAATCCATGGAACAGATCGATACGCAAAATCTTCAGGATTTAAATAGAAATCTTCGCTATACGATTGCGGACTAGACTGGGACCCCAAATGCACATGCAAGTCCATCCAACCCGGGGTGACTGTCGCATTTTTTAAATCGAAGACTATTTCTCCGGGGCTAGCATTTAAATACCCATTTGCAACGTCAACAATTATACCATCATCAACTACAATGGTCAGCCTTGTCTTCATTTTTTTGCTCTCACCATCTATCATGGCACCTGCGTAAATCAATGTGCGCTGTGCACATATAATTCCAATCGTTAAACTCAAATACAAAATACCTGTTTTAAGAATTTTCAATTTTTCATCTCCTCTTTTGACACTTTTCCAAGCGGACTATTGCAGTTTTCAGTTTCATTTGCTGTATACGCCCAATCCATCACCATCCATCTCTTATTAAATCGCGTTAATGTAAAAGATTCTGCACCACAGTGCGAAAACTCTCCATTCAAATGGAAATCGTACGTGGTCCATGCCACAGCAAGATCGCCGCGGTACATAATTATTGGGTCCCACATTCGTTCGTAGTAGTTGGTTGACTGATCAGCGGTTTGCTCAAAAAACTCAGCATTTGATCTAAAGCTCATCCCGTCTTTGCGCACTCTAAACACGCGACCCTCTTCAAGAACATGATATCTAGCTTTTTCAATATCATTTGTGCTGATTGCAATCAACATTTCTTTAATAACATGCTCTATGCTATCCGTAGTTGCATCCGATTTTAATCGAACAGAATTCATCGTAGTGCGATCACCCATTTCACAACTATAAAATAAAAAAAACAAAATAAGGATTTTTTTCATCGAGCTACCTTGTATGGATTTGAATGTTTACGTGTGTCATTGGTGCAAATTAATACAACTCTATAAATTGAATTAACGACATTAGCTGAATTATCAATGTATTCTGTCATTCCATAATCTAGTTCAGAGATTTTTTTGAATGGGAATGAATTTGAACTTTTTTCAATTACTATTTTTGAACAATTACCATCATTTTCATTAAGCTTCCACGATAAAAAAGCTTGGTTATCATTTACGTATTGTGCTTTAAAATTTTCAGGACTATCGGAATAAGTATGAATAAGAATATCTTTTACTTCAGGCCACGTTCGAGCATTGCGATTATAAATTTTAAACTGCCCTCCATCATCCCAGGCCTGAAAAGCGAACCCATTGCTCACTGCCTCTTTAACGTACGTAAAGTAATGCAGCATTCGTGAATTGTAATCGCAATCGTGAATTGCCCCAAATTCACTAATAATCACAGGTATATTATTCACTTCTGACCAATCCTTTACGGCTTTAAACTTATTTTTAATTTGATTTACATCAAACTCTGAACCCCAAAGACCGTTTCCCTTACCAGCAAATTCCCATGGATCATATGAATGAAAGTATCCAATAATATATTGATCATTCAAAACCTCAGCAGAGAGTAAATGATCTGAGTTAGACCAGCTGTGTCCACCGTAAATGACTATGCGCTGAGGGTTGTTTTTGCGAATGATTTTCAATATATCCCTGTTAAGCTCATCCACATTTTCTTTACTCATTCCATGAGGCTCATTGATTATTTCAAATAAAAGCTTTGGCGATTTATCTTTAAATTTTTTTGCAATTTGATTCCATATTGCATGAAAACGTTCTTTAGTTTGCGGCGAATCGTAATTATTGACCAACCACCAATCATGATGAGCGTTTATGATCAAAAAAAGATCTCTTTCTATTCCCCAGTCGATGACTTGCTCAATGGTGTCAAGCCATGTACTGGCTATGATAAATGGGGGTTCTTTTGTAGTGTGCTTGTCCCATCGAATAGGTATCCGAACAGTATTAAAACCTGCTGAAAGATAGTCATCAAAAAAATACTCAGAAATATATTCATTGTTCCATTCTCCAACCTGTGGAGGCTCAAGGGTATTACCTATATTTATTCCTCTAGTCATTTTACCTATGACCTCCTGGGGGATTTCAAAGTCTATAGTGTTTGAATCAAAATCCTGATCAACTCTATTACATCCAATGAAAATTATGAAAATCCAAAATCTTTTCATTTGGTACTAGTTCATCTTAACAGGGATAAGTATTTCATTTTTTCTAAATGGAGGTATGGTTGTGGGTCCATCATATTGAGCAACTCGAATGTCACCTACGATCTCAATATTATTTTCCCCAAGCTTCTGCATCAGAATATCAATGAATTTCTTGGATCTTTTTTCTGTAGCCCATCCGCCAAATTTAAATGCAGCAACAACCCCCAAACTTTCTTTGTGAACATTTACATTTTGAAGATTTGGATTTGGCAGGGTATCGAGATTATGCTTCGATGGCATTACAAAATGTATGATGTGAGTCTTTGAATTGTCTTCGCTAATTTGAGTGATTACTGGAGCGGTCATCGCAATTTTCATCTCTTTGCTGTTACCACCAAAAATGTAATTAGCTACTCTACTAAAACCGGTATAGGTTGATGTTCTAAAGTCTTCATTAACAATCGTATATGCGGTGATAAGTGTTCCATAATCTCTTATTTCAAAATTTTCATACTTTTGGAGCAGCTTGTATTTAGGCGTTTCAATTGACTGCAAAGTAAGGGCAAAAAAAANTATAGCATACATCATGTACATTATTTATTCCTTTTTTTAAAAGAATTTTATTTACTATCNAGATTTTAGCTCAAAATAATCAAAAAATTCTTTTATTTCATATGGTACGTAAAATTGATTAAAGGCAAAGGAATGCCTTCCATATCCTTGCTAAAAAATCCACCAACATCGACGGCTATTCTTCTACCAATGAATCTTGCAGAAATAGCCAAAGGAAGGTCTGATGGATCTTCTACATCTGGGGGAAGCCAATATTCAGCAACAACTGCAAAAGAATTGGATATGCGCTTATTTCCTGAAAGAGCTAGGATAGGTTTTTCAGCAACTTCCCAATCCAAATCGTACCTAACGTAACCCCAACCCAATGTAGCTGAAAAATGAGTAAATCTGTCTCCAAAGGTTACAGTCCCGAAAGTAAAACCAGCACCAAAAGAATCGTCTTCAGCTGGAAAGCTCACATACATGATTCCTGAGGCTAAACGCGCGAAGCCTACTTTAGGAAAAGAAAATTTTCCCGAAAGGACAATCGGTACTAAATCTAGAGGCATTCCTGGAAATACAAATGCGCCAGCCTGCAGTGAAAAATTATTTCCAAACCCTCTATTATAAGATGGAAATACCAAGCAAAAGTCTCTGCAGTAAGATTTATCTTCCTCAATGGGAAAAGCTGAAGGTGCGAACAAATACATACTTTTATTTGGATCTGCGCGCCACACCTGACCTTTGACTGATGCAGTTTCAATCATGTTAATTTTTTTTACAGATTCAGTTGGGATAGAAATGATAATTCCATCTTGCGTTTTTAACCGATAGCCTGATGAGGATTCTTCAATGATCTCTCCCAAAAAGATATTGCCATCGTTGGTCTCAACTTCAACCAATTCGTTTTCTTGTGAAAATCCAAACGAAATAATTAAAAACAAACAGAGTGATGTAAATCTTATCATAAATCAAAGTTACACTTTTTTTATGAATAATATAATTTTATTGATTCATTCAAATTAAATTCTTCTAAGATGGAATTAATTGTTAACTACTTTAGCAACATTTCAACCATGCATCGAACTTTCTTCCTTGTAGGAGGACTTGCCTTTTTATTTATTCTTGAGAGCGGGTTGCCACTATTTAAAATGCGCTATAGAAAATCAAAGCATGCGTTGATAAATTTTTTCTATACAGGAAGTACTATTGTAATCAATCTGGCTGGAGCTGCTTTAATTCTATGGGCCGCTGATTACAATTCATATCATTCTGCAGGTATTTTAAATCAATTCAAAATACCTCTTTGGGCATCTGTTGTTCTTGGGTTATTGATTTTAGATTTTGTTGGCGCATGGCTTGTGCACTGGGTCGAACATCAAGTAAAATGGATGTGGAAATTTCATGTGATCCATCATTCCGATCGCTATGTGGATGTTACAACGGGTCTTCGTCACCATCCAGGGGAAGCAGTGTTTCGATTGCTTTTTACAGCTTTAGCAGTTTTTTTATCAGGCGCATCATTTGGAGTAGTTATGCTGTACCAAACAATTTCAGGTTTCTTTGCCCATCTCACTCACACCAATATTCGCGCTATCAATTTTCTAGACCCTATTTTATCTAAAGTTTTCGTTACTCCAAATTTTCACAAANTTCACCATCATTACGTTTTGCCACACACNGANCATAATTATGGGAATATTTTTTCGCTTTGGGATCATATTTTTGGAACTTCTATAAAGGTAAATGATATGAATATGATCACATATGGNATTGACACGCATATGAAAAAAGAAGAGACCGAGGACATTAAAACAATGCTTCAAATACCTTTTAGAGAATACAGACCGCCAGTTGGCGCAAAATTCAACAAAGAATAAAAAATTGGATATTTTTTTGAAAGTTTATTTGATCTGGTTNGTTGGTGTNGTTATTTGGAACTTTGGTTTTCCAAATGCAAAGCCTATTTATGACGTTTTAGCAGCAGTTTTGCTTTCTTTTNTAAGCTTACAACTTAATCNTATAATTAAATGAGAATGTCTCCTGAAGAAAAGCGNGAGCTTGATGAGTGGGTAGAAAANGAATACCCAAAAAGTATGAGCCGCCTAAACAGCTCTGACCCCTATCATCGTTTGGGGAAAAAAATAATTGTTTCAGGAATCATGAGTTACATTTTATTTGTTTTATTTAACGTGAATTTTCTAGAACCATTATCAATGATCCTTTTAGCTATTGGAATGGCTGTTGAGGTTTTTGCCCTAGTAGCTTATTTTCGATCGCTATCAAACGAGTAATACATGATGAATGACAAGGTACTTATAACTGGAGGTTCTGGCGGTATTGGGAATGCGCTTTGTGATTCTTTTGCCAATGCAGGCTATACGGTCATTCTTCATTACAACTCTAATCAAGAGAGAGCTGAATCTGTTTTAAAAAAATTACCCGGAACCGATCACATAACTATCAAAGCAGATTTATCCGATGTTGATCAAATCTCAGCAATGTTTGAAAGTATCGAAAACATTGATGTTGTCATTAACAACGCTGCGGTTGTTGAGCCTCACAATTTAAATATATTAAAGTACGAGGAGTGGGTTGATGTATGGAGACGCACGATTGATACCAACCTTATTGGCTCTGCCCACATTATGTTTTTTGCTTCCAGAGCAATGAAGAAAAGTGGTGGGGGAAAATTTATAAACATTTCCTCGAGAGGTGCTTTTCGAGGTGAGCCCAGCGCTCCTGCCTATGGTGCGAGTAAAGCAGGGCTAAACTCCCTTGGACAGTCAATGGCTGTTGCCTTAGCTAAAGATAATATTTTTGTTTATACCTTAGCTCCTGGTTTTGTAAATACTGATCGAGTAAAAGACTTGATCGATGATAAGGTTAAATCTCAGAGCCCTCTTAATCGAGTAGCTAAACCTGAGGAGGTTGCAAAAACTGCACTATGGTTAGCTAAGGAAGATAATGAATTTTTAACTGGGTCTATTATAGATATTAATGGCGCTTCTTATTTAAGAAGTTAAAAAAGCGCCATTAATAAAATTATATACTATTTCCGAACCAGATCCCAACAGTAAGTAAAATCCCTGCAACGCTATGCATAATGATGGTTCCCCAGTTTGCGGGTTGCAACAATCTATCGTTGTAATACTTGTAGAGTGTTTTTGTTGCTGCGTAGCCAAAGTAGATCGCGAGCAATGCCATCAATGTTAACATAGGAAGTGTTCCATTAAAGGCCATGACCGCTATACTTAAAAAAGCAGCCGCAATAAGCGCAACATACCCAGCTCTAGCTTTTTCTGGACCAAAAACAACGATCAACGTATTCTTGCCCGTCGCTTTATCGCTATCGTGATCTGGAAATTCGTTCATATAGACAACAGCGGCGATCAAAAATCCAATAGGAATACCCGCTAA
Organism: Fidelibacterota bacterium; assembly: GCA_002724475.1. Taxonomy (GTDB): domain Bacteria; phylum Fidelibacterota; class Marinisomatia; order Marinisomatales; family TCS55; genus TMED108. The sequence goes on from PBOO01000035.1 coordinate 17,877, forward strand.
GAAAGCTTCAGGNACAAGCTTACCAGTTTGAACAAGGGNGCTTCCAGCGACCATAAGAGGGCCAAAATTCAATCCAATTAAAAATTCACCCATACCACGCCTTGATGAAAATTTAAATGGAGGTGCTGTATAGAAAAGTCCTGATAGAAATCCAGTTAAGCCAAGCCATAGTATGGGTAGGCCAGATTTTAAGATCAATGGGATTCCAACAACTGCGCTTAAAGCAAACGTAATAATTGCAAGAGAAAGCATTCCTTTTGGAGTTATTAGCCCCATTTGAATACTTCTACTTCCTCCATTGAGCCCCTTATTGCTATAATTGTAATTCAAATCATCCGTACCGCTTCTGTAGTCAAAGTAGTCGTTAGAGGTATTAGTACCAATATGGAGTAACGCTCCTCCTAGAAGCGTTAAGCCCAGCCAGCTCCAACTGACCGCTTCTCCGAGCATGGATGCAACAGCTGCTCCTGCAAAAATAGGGACAAATGTAGCGCTTAAAAAAGGCAGGCGCATAATGACCATCCACTTAAAGACCTTTGTAAAGAAACTTATCTTAGGTCTTACCTCATCTGGGGTCTTATCTTTAAGAGGTGTAGTTACACCACAATATCCAATATGTTCATTGTCTTTATTCTTTGTAGGCGTAATCTTGATATGGCAAGGAATTTCAGAAGCTTCTTTATCTAGAAAAACGGTTTCGCCTTCCCATGAGCCTTTTTCAACAGCAGTGTCAAGCCAATTGACAACATGACCCAGAACTACCTCTCCTGGACTAAAATCACTCACTCTTTTTTTGCCTATCACGTCATTCTTCGTGTAGCCAAAGAGTTTTTCTGCACCCTCCGAAAAGGTCTCAACCTTGCCGTCGAGATCGCAGGTGATTATACTTTTAATTTTATCTTCCATTAATATCCCCTCGCTTTAAACGTATTTATTAAAAAATAGGATCGAAAATTACATTACTCACTTGAAGCAATGAACACAATTTTAATTGTGCTGTCAAAAAGGTTAGCAGAATCAGGTTCAACAACCTCTCCCCAATAGGTTGGAGAGGGGTTTATCTGCCAGCTGACGTTTTCACTGGTATGATAGACCTCTGGGCTGTCTCCAATGCGTATATTACTTGTTGACCATTCCGCATTGGATCGCCCAACCACAATCTTGGAAAGCGTTTCATTGTTGTNGTCAATGAACTTCAAATGCGTTCCCGTTGAATCNCCAACCATAAATTTGTCCCAATTTTCAGGATTTTTTGAAACCAATGACGTTTTTTTCAAAGAAATCATCGTATTGAAAAAGCTGCCAATCGTGTTTGTTTTAACTGTTAGGGAATCGTGCGCATCAATTGACCATGTTTCACCATCATATTTAAGCTTAAGATATTCGGATGCCGTTGAGATCTCTAATGCAAAAACATCATCTCGATCGATATCAAAAATTAGATCACTTTTAGCATTATATTTTTTTTGCTGGGTTGAATTGATCGCATAAATAGCAATTAAAAAGACCAGAACAAAACCCATCCATTTTAACTGTTTAGCCATAAAGCTCCTCCAAGACATTGCTTCTAGTTCGCTGTGTTCTCAATCGAACTAAGCCAAAACCAACAATTAATAATGATGGTGCTGCTATATTGATCCACTTCCATGTACGCTTGGAAACATCTGATATTTCTTCAAGGGGCCTTGAGGTAATTTCTCTTGAGCGTAATGCAATTAGATCTTGATCTCCAACAAGATAATCAAGTGAGTTTAATACAAAAATATGATTTTCAGGTGATCTTCCACCTCCATTATCAGCTATGAACTCTGCATCGCTGACAAGAATAACCTGATTAAGCATACCTTCTTGATTAACGAATTCAGACCTCGCACCCACAACAAGATTTGATTTATTGAAAATCCGCATAAATGGATTTTGTTGAGGGTCAGGGCTCAAATTAAATGTTCCTCTCAATTCACCCGACTGCTCAGAGGTGAAGAAAAGCGGAGTAAACTCTACCTTTCCTAGTGAACTTGAGTCTTGCTTGATCTCGCTGGGAAAAATCAATTGCATTTGCTCTAAACCCGATACAATTGGCTCTTCTTTATTGAATGTACGCACTATTGGAAGTAGCGGATACTCCATTGGAACGTTCATTCTTAAGGGGCCCATTTGCTGCTGAACGTTTACCCTTCCGCAAATCTTATCAAGCACTAGATTCTCTTCAATAGAAAATCCATACTTACCTAAAAAAGAAAATATGTCAGATTGAACCGGAACGGCTTGCTGTATTTGGAGATTAGTTTTGACGCGATTTTGAGCAACAAAGAGATTACCCCCTCTGTTCATGAATTCAGATAAATTTAGGTTCTCACTTGAAGATAAAGAATCCGAGACACCTCCTAGAAGTATTGCTGAAATTTCAATCGGCACTGGATTTGAAAGGTTTAATACACGTACGTCATAACGTTGTCGAAGAACATTCTGAATGCTTTGAAACTGTTCAGATTGTCCTGCCAGTTGAGCAATACCTACAGTTGGCTTGTTGGTTTCAACTAGTTTTTTGATTTTAGTCGTTATTTCATACTCTAATCCAGTTGTCGTTTGAATAACAGGTAAAACTTCTTTTTTATCCTCGAAAAGAATAACCATTCCCATCAATACGCGCTTAACTTCAACCTTATCATTTTCTATGACCTGCAATTGCAAAGGAGCAATGCCAGATTTTTGAGCTTCTTCCTCTAGTTTGTCTTGAGATGCAAACTCAAATTTTATATTTCCTTTTGAAATTGCTGCGTATTCTTCCAATATGTCTTGAAGGTATCTGCGATTGTTTGCATACTCACCTGGAAGATCATCAGAGAAATATACTTTCATGGTCAAAAGATCATCAATTTCACCAACAACTGCCTTACTTGAAGTAGAAAGGGAGAAAATATTATTATCGGTTAAATCGATTCTAAAAAATCTGCTGGTTGATATCATATTTAGTACAAGAAGTATCATAAATAAGACCATGCCAGGCAGGAAGACAGAGCGTTTCACATCAAATCTTTGAAAAAATTCTTTCATTATTTCCATCTCCTTACTTCAAGAGTTTGAATAGTAAGAAATAAAAAGAACCCTATCATTGAAAAGAAATAAACAAGGTTCCTTGAGTCAATGACACCGCGAGACATATTCGACAAATGATAGTCGACAGCAAGGAATTGCAAAAAACCAGCAAGAGATGCTGGAACGAAGATTAATGTTTTATCAAGCATGTAAATTACCAAGACCATGAATAAACCTATGATGAATGCAACAACTTGGTTCTGTGTTACACTGCTTGCATATGTACCTATAGCAGCAAATGTCGCGCCCATCAGTGCAAGCCCAAGGTATCCACTGAAGATTGCTCCATGATCAATGTTTGTTCCTACAAACAACAAGGTGATAAAATGCATGGAGGTTGCAAGTAGACCCAAAAGGGTAAGTATGAGAGCTGCTAGAAATTTACCAATAACGAATTCGCGTGTACTTAAAGGTAGTGTGGACATCGTCTCCATGGTTCCGATATCATTTTCACGAGCAATAAGACCCATTGAGATCGCAGGAATAAAGAATAGGAAAACTAAGGGTACGATATCAAANAATGCTCTCAGATCAGATTGCCCAAAAAGAAAAAATCGATTGGTAAAAAAATATCCGTTCACNATGGCAAAGATCACCAAAAATATATAAGCCATTGGACTATTGAAAAAGCCTAAAAGCTCTCGTTTAAATATGGTTCTAACATTACGCATCAGCAGCACCATTGGTAGTAAGATTTCTAAAGATAGCTTCAAGGTCGGTTGTTTTGGGAAACATTTTCAAAACCGTCCATTTATTTTTAACAGCATATTTGAAAATATCCTCCCGAAGGTCTTTATTTTTATCGTATTCAAGCTGCAGGGTGTAGATGCTTTTATTTTTAACGTATGAGACAAGCTTAACATTTGGAAGCGTTGCTTGAATGTGTTTAATCGAGTCAACCTTAGCGCCCTTTACTTCCATCGTAAGCAAAACATTTCCCATAAAGCTGGTCATTAATTCATCATTGGTGCCATTGGCTACGATTTCGCCTTGATTNATAATNATTATGCGATCAACGGTTGCTTGAATCTCTTGAAGAATGTGACTCGACATGAAAACAAGTTTTTCTTTACCCAGAGACTTAATCAAGCTCCTTATTTCAATGATCTGATTAGGATCTAAACCTGTTACAGGTTCATCAAGAATGAGAATTTTTGGATCATGGATCATTGCAGCTGCCAGGCCAATGCGTTGCTTATACCCTTTTGAACAATCAGAAATGTTTTTATGGACAACTCCTCTTAAGCCGCATTGCTCAACTACTCGAGCAAGAGATTCTTTAAAGAGAGGACCTGTGATGTTGCGAATAGAAGCTAAAAATTCTAGGTAGTCAAAAACCCGCATCTCGTAATACAAAGGGTTTAATTCAGGAAGATAGCCTATTTGCTTTTGAATCGCATGGGTATCATTGATGATATCTAAGCCATTCACAGTTATNGAACCTTCAGATGGAACCAGNTATCCTGTCATCATTTTGAGTGTGGTTGTTTTTCCGGCGCCGTTAGCACCAAGGAACCCTATCACTTCACCATCTTTTAGGTCAAAAGAAATTGATTTGACCGCCTCTACTGTTCCATAATTTTTGCTAAGATCTTTTACCTTGATCATTTAATAAACATTACTCCTTAGTTAATTTTCTTATGTGATTGATGATAAAAAGTTCCGCGAAATTAAAATACCTTTTAAAAAAATTCAAATTTTCAATTAATTAATTTTTGTNAATCANTTCTTTAATNATCTTTGTNTGCTTGGGGCTTGAACCACAACATGATCCAATCACAGATGGNCCCTCACTTAGATAATTAAGGATAGAATTTGTAAACACNTCATCTGAGTTCNTAATATCTATCTTNCCATCAATTTCAGGNTCGGTTTGTCCTAGATTTGGAAANATACCCCACTCTCCTCCCCAAAGCTTTTTAAATTTATTGAAACACTTGTTAGATTTTGAAAGTGTGTTACAGTTGAGCATCACACAATCGACTCTTTGTCTTGAAAGGTCAAAGGCTTCTTCGATAAGATGACCAGACAATAAATGATCAGAGTCCTTTATAATTAAACTCAACCAAACTTTTTTGAAATTTTTTGATAAGGATATAGCTATTTCGATCTCATCAATATGGGACATTGTTTCAAATAGAATTAGGTCTATGCCAGCCTCTTNAAACCACAACAGCATTTCACCATAACTATCCTCAGCAGCAGTTCTTCCAGGAAAAAGNTTTGGACTGTAACAATCCTCAATGGAAGTTATTGATCCTGCAATCATNNNGGCTTTTGATTTTTGAGCAGAATCGACAGCTCTCATCAAGCTCTCTTTTGCTCGATTAGTAGCTGCTTGCAAGGTGTAACCAGCCTTTCGATAGGACCATGTAGTGCTTCGAAATGTATTTGTTGTAATAATATCAGCACCCGCAGAAACGTAATCTTTNTGAACGTCACGCACAATATCNNGATGCGTGATATTGATATCAGCTGACCAAAGGGGTAGCGGNAGNTCAAGCCCGCTCCGCATTAGCTGGGTGCCCATTGCCCCATCTAGAATCATTGGCCTGCTATTCGCAGGCATTCATACATTCTTCCATAGTTTTAAATGGAGCAGTTCCATTGCATCCACCCCAAAAAAACTGCTTACATTGTTTGGTCTTTTGGTCAAAATAATAGCGCGGTATCGCCGCTCTACATGGTCCTGGGTCAGGCTTTAGTTCGCACAGAGTGCCTGAACGCAGAAGTATATCATTTTTCAGTGTTTCAAAAGTATTCGAACTTTCCTTTGTGTCCTCACATGACAATAATAACATGCAAGATACTAAAAGGGTTTTCTTTATTTTAACCAAGTAATCAACCTCATGATTAGATAAATAATTATATTAATAATAACTAATGTAGTAAATGGAAAATAAAACCTTACATTTTCAGAGCCAAGTCTAATATCTCCAGGAAGTCTACCAAGCCATCCAAGCTTATCGTAAAAAACATTTAATATAAAGCCTAGAATAACAGCAAAAAGTCCGGCTGCCATCAACCATCTTCCAAAATCTTTCATTGATTTATTTTCTAAAATAGTAATGAGGGATACGAACCATTTTCAATCAGTTTTAATATTTGAGACATAACAAAAGGCTTGTCTTCCTTGTATGTAACCCCAAACCAAGACGCATTACTCTTTAGTACCTGGACCTGCTCTTCTTCTTTTTTTATAAGATCATTAACAACGGAAGGTATTAGATATTCACTTTTAAGTTCATTAGAATGCTTTGAGAGAAATTTCGAAAATCCTTCATTCAAATACTCAAATAACTTTGGAGTGAATCCCCACATATTCATTGACACAAACTCATCACCAACAAGAGAAAATTTTCCAGAGGATTTTATTTCATTGCCCTCGCGAATGATGTCATGCGTTTCAATAATGTTTGATAAATGGTTATCTTTAACCTCACACACTCCCCTACTAACTCCACCATGATCCGATAGCGTATTTAAAAGTTTAAAGGCAACCATGCTGAAATTTGAGCTCTGCTTATAATAATCAGCTACAACTTGAAATGATTCTTTTCCATAGAAGTCATCGCCATTGATGACCGCAAAGGGTTCATCTATCATTTTTTCTGCAGCTAAAATTGCCTGCCCTGTGCCCCATGGTTTTTCTCTGCCGGCAGGATGTGAAAAATCACCAGGAAGATCGTCAAGCTTTTGAAAGGCAAATTTCACATTGATTTTGTCCCGATATTTGTTTGTGATAGAATTTTCAAATTCAGATTTGAATTCTTCACGAATGATAAAAACAGCCTTATTGAATCCAGCTTGGATCGCATCATAAATGGAGTAATCGATGATCGTCTCATTGTTTGGTCCTACAGGATCAAGCTGCTTCAAACCGCCATACCTTGAACCCATGCCAGCTGCCATGATTAGTAAAGTTATATCGCTCATTCTTTTTCCATAATTGATAAAATAAATTACACTTTTCTTGTGCCATGGTCAGCATGAATAATGTAGGCGGTTCCCCCTAAAGATTTGATTGCCTCAGCAACTTCTTTCAGATTTTCAGGAGCGTAAGCAAACATACATCCCCCTCCCCCAGAGCCGTTTATTTTTGCTCCAAATGCGCCCGCGTCAATACTTGCTCTTACCATCTCATCTATTTTAGAAGTGCTTGTCATCAGCATTTTGCTTAACACTTCATGATGTTTGAAGAGTAATTGACCAAATTCGCGGTGGTCGAACTCCTTTTGTTTTATTAATTCAATTGCTTTTTTTGTAATCTCTCTGTTTTTAATCGTCGCTCTTAATAATTCAAATTCATCTTCATTCAAAATCAATCTTCCATCGTCTTCAACGCAATTCTCAAATGTGATTTGATTATTATCTAACTTCATTTTTTGCATCAGACTAAGTCTTTTATCGCGACACATCTTTAAAATCCCTAAAGTGTCTTTTGGTTCATGCGAATGACCGAGAACAAACGGTTTAAAATCAAGACTTAGACTGCGAATCGCAAGGGGTTGCTGTTCAATATGGATGCAACCACCAATTGCAGTAGAATATTGATCCATCATTCCGCCCGGCTCATTAAACTCTAAAACCTCAGCCTGATATGCCAACTTACCCAACATCATGCCATCCCACATTTTGGGATTATCCGCAAGGACTGATAGCAGGTGAATGAAACCAACAACGATTGAAGATGAGCTGCTCGTTCCAGCTTCTATGGGGATAGAGCTAGATATCGAACATTCAAACCCTTGGGAGAATGTTAGGCCTTGATCAATACACACGCGAAATGCACTTTTAAAATAATCTCTTTTTTTTGTGTACTTTAAATCGCTGAGTGAAAAACGTTCTGTACGGTCAATATCTGGCAATCTAACTATGACTTGATCATCCTGTCGCCTTTCGAACGTAATATTTGAGTGAAGAGAAATTGCTAACGCGATAACAGGNAAGCCTAGATAATCTTGNTGTTCTCCAAAAAGGCAAATACGACCAGGAGTTACTATTTCCATTTATTCAGCATGTGAAAGATTTTTTATCCATACACTGTAAAGACTGTAGGATGATGCCAAGGCTAACACTATAAGCAAAAATGCTATACTAAGTTTTCCATATATCAAGTTGCCAACACCTAATAAATAGCCGTANACGGCTACAGTTCCAAAAAACATACATAACAGCCCTGAGGGTAAATACCATTTNTCCTTTNTATCNTGNGGTGAATATTTTTTCCACCCAGGCCCTCCAGGGCGAACTTTTTTTACAAAGCGCTCTAATGTTTCATCATCATCNGGAGGGGTGATAAATGTAGCTACTATCCAGGTGACAGTTGTGAGTAATGCTCCAAAAACTATTTCTTGCCAACTTTCTAAGCTGTGGTTAAAAAAACTTAAGGAAAATGCAATNATCAACGAACTCACCATTGCAACAATCTCGGTAAAAGCGTTGATACGCCACCAAAACCATCGCAAAATATAAATTAGACCTGTTCCAGCGCCTATCATAAGCAAAAGATTGAATGCCTGAGAAGCGCTTGTTAAAGNCATTCCAAGTCCTGCGCCTAAAAGGATNGATATTATTGTAAATANTCTTCCGACGAAAACTAGTTTTNGCTCATCTGCNTTTTTGTCAANAAAGCGCTTATAAAAATCATTTACCAAGTAACTTGCCCCTAANTTTAATTGTGTNCTCATTGTGCTCATAAAAGCAGCTATCAGAGATGCCGCTACTAAACCCAACANCCCTGAAGGAAGAAGGGTAAGCATAGCAGGGTAGGCGACATCATGGCCAAGTTTATCTTGAGGTAAGTCTGGGAATGCCCTTTGNATATCAGAAAGCTCAGGGAATAATACCAAAGAGGATAATGCNATGAGTATCCATGGCCATGGNCGCAAAGCATAATGAGCAACGTTAAAAAGGAAAGTTGCTCCGATGGCATTCTCCTCATCCTTTGCAGAGAACATTCGCTGAGCGATATAGCCTCCCCCTCCGGGTTCTGCTCCAGGNTAATAGCTTGCCCACCATTGCACCGCGATCGGAACAAGCATTACTGGAATCCACATATTTGGATCAGATAAGTCTGGAACTAACGAGATCTTTCCAATCACATTTTCATGATTTAGAAGCTCGGAAAGCCCTCCGACCTCAGGTAGATTTATGATATAGATGGCTGCTATAATAGAACCCGTCATAGCCATTATAAACTGAACAAAATCAGTAATAATTACGGCTTTCAAACCTCCAAGAGTCGAATAAATCAACGTTATAGTNCAAGCGATAAGAAGCGTTTGCCACCCCTCCCATTCAAGTATTATTTCTCCAAATTTGATTGCAGCTAAACTTACCGTTGCCATTACCAAAACATTAAATATCAACCCAAGATATAGCGCTCTAAACCCCCTTAAAAATGCCGCTGCTTTTCCACTATAACGTAATTCATAAAACTCAATGTCGGTTAGGACGTTGGATCTTCGCCAAAGCCTTGCATAAACAAAGACCGTTAACATACCAGTAAGCAGAAATGCCCACCAACTCCAGTTTCCTGAAACNCCTTTTTGNCGCACNAAATCAGTAACCAAATTAGGAGTATCAGTTGAAAACGTTGTTGCAACCATCGAAACCCCTAAAAGCCACCATGGCATTTCACGATCAGCAAGGAAAAATGATTTTGTATCGTTACCTGCNTTTTTTGAGGACCAAACACCAATTAGCAAAGCGATAATGAAATACGCTGATATGATTGACCAGTCAAAAAAAGTCATCTGAACCTAATATTTGTTATCCAGACCAAATATTGGCTTATTCGATTTCCATCTCCCCCTGGTGAAGTCAGGAATCTGAACAGATGAACTGTTGTTTTTAATTGATATCTCAGAAAGAGGCACAACGCAGCTCATGCTAACAGCATCATAAACATCAATTACAGGATCATTGGTCTCTTTTATGGCTTCAACAAACGCACGTATAATAAAAAAATCCATTCCCCCATGGCCTGATTGACTTAGAGTTGATTTTTCGTTTGAAAAGCGCTTCCAAAGAGGGTGATCATATTTTTTTAAATATTTTTCATCGCTCTCCCATTTATGTGGCGCTGGGCTAGTACCTTCAAGATAGATCGATTTAGAATCCTTCATCCACAAACCTTTGGTTCCTTGAACTCGAAAATTTAAGCTGTAAGGTCTGGGTGAATTGGTATCATGGCTCAAGACAATGGTTTGACCTTTCGCACATTTAATAATTGTAGTCACAACATCGCCAAGTTTGAATTTGACTTTAGCGTTCGGATGATTAGGGCCACCATTATCAACGATGTATTTATTCAAACCGCGGCTTTGACTAGCAGTAGAGCTAAGGTGAAGCATTTTATTTCCCCTGTTGATATCCAGCATTGGACTAATAGGGCCCAATCCATGAGTTGGGTAAAGATCAGCATTCTTATCCACTGAATGCTGGGTTCTCCATCGTGCTTCTGAAAATGCCCTCTCTCCAAACTCAACACCGCCACCATAGGGGCCTTTT
>PBOO01000036.1 GCA_002724475.1 Fidelibacterota bacterium
GCAAAGCGCTTGGCAAAAACAATTTCCTTGCACAACATGCTCTTCTGCCAAACATTATGTACCTGCAGAAAGGCTTTTCCGTATGTTTCTCGCTCTTCTATTGGCCTCTTTTCGTATCGCCAAGATGCTGAAATCTCTTCAATTATTGGGCGATAATTTAAAACTGTTTCGGCATCAATCAACCCCCGAATACATACGTGGCCATCTCTTTCGTATTCTTGCACGATTTCTGGTGTGACTGCCGGTGATGGTTCGTTAAGGTGAGCCTTTGCCATGAGGGCAGTCTAACCGCGTACCTTCTGATAGCCATTAAATCTACTTACACTCCCAGTGACTCCACCCTCCCATGTCAAGAAGCCAAACAGAAGCGTAAATGTTCGCTATCGGGTCAAAAGGAGAGGCTCCTTGGAAGCCAGCAGCGCGAGCTCTTTCATCCCAATACCGAGGTATGTGCTGCATCAATCCTGATGCACCACTTTCGGCATTTACAGCTTCAGGATCTCCTCTACTTTCGCACCACATAACTCGCATGAATCTGTCCTCTTCATCGCCTAATCCATATTCAGCAAGGGCACCTCTAACATCAGACCTCCATCTTTCAACATTTTCACCATATGGTGAGTCAACCAGTATTACCGTTGGGGTCGGCTCTGCTGTTGGGAACACAGTAGGCACTGGATTGTCTATCGCCATTACAACCGAAGATGGAATCGGGGTTTGAGTCGGAGTAGATTCTAAAGTCACTTTTTGTTCGTAGAAGCGTCCGGAAGCGATGACCTCGTCGCCCGCTTCACCACAACCAGTGTTGTAAAAGGCTAGAAGCATAAAAGATAAGGCAGACAGAATTTTCTTCTTGGTAGTAAATTTGATCATTCTTCCTGGGTTTATTCGGCTATGAAAGCAGATACGAGATCTGCATTCTCAAAATGCCAATCTTCCCTAACCATCCCATTAGGTTTTAGAGTGCCCGAGCTACATTCAATTACCTCAGGGTCTCCCCACCATTCAGGATCTTTCAAAACAGTGCATCCAGGGGTTAACCCGAAAAGCATCGATCTTTTAATAGGAACTACAGTTACTGATTGTTCGCACAACCCACTTACTTCTCCATTTCGTACTTTCTCTGCATAGGCAAGGTGAGCAATTGGCTCTTCCAGATAAGTAAANTAATTNGCTTCTTCATCATAACAACCCACTATTTCATGGGTCCANCTTCTNGAATTNGCTGTCAAATCTNTNGCCATACCTGCAACATGCATTGATTCGTCGGGATGCAAAGCAACAGAAGGTCCAAATCTTTCNGAAGTGTAATAATCTAATTGGTCGTAATAATTACGGAATGCGCTTCTNACTTCAAAAANTACNCCNTCATTCTCNGCAGCGCGACACATCTCGTCATANCTATCAATATGNTCTTGAACNCCTTCAACATCTTTGNCATAAATGGTTAGTGGCGAGCATTCAGAGACNACCANCCCAGTTGGTCTTTCNCCAGAAAANCCCNTATACCCAATAGAAATNGTTGGNANNGGAATCTNTGTCGGAGTAGGAANAANTNNAGGNGTNGGNATNNNNGTNGGNCTTGCNGTNGGTNNCGNTTGCTCANTGTNGNNATTTCATNCTCATNANNCNCATCNATTNCNNNTTCANCAGNAANCAAATAAGCNTTTTCCGAATNAGATTGTGAACACCCAGCAATGAGGGAAATAGAAATCAGAGNTATAAATAGAAACTTTTTTGAGATAGTAGTTCTTTGTTCCGGATTCATAATGTTAGTGTCTGTGAATGCCTAATGATAGCTTCATGAAACTAGCTAACACCCTACATCGCGCCCTCATCAAAGTATCGGCAGGGAAGAGAGGCTGGGATTTTTATGGCATGCCTGTGATTAAATTAACCACTATCGGCCGAGTTAGTGGAAAAGACAGNTCAGTNATGCTGACAAGTCCNATTAAATCAAATGGANATATTTGTCTCGTTGCNTCAAAAGGCGGAGATGATCGTCATCCAGANTGGTATTTAAATCTTCTAAGAGACCCAAGAGTAAANGTTGAGGTCCCTTCAGGAACCAANAGTATGATCGCTACTATNGCAGAAGGTNATGAGCGGGAATNATTATGGAATCAAATCGTCAGTGACTTTCCAAATTATGGANCGTATCAAGANAAAACAAATAGAGAGATTCCAGTTATCATTCTCAAGGAAAATTCGGGAACTAGCTAGTAGCAAAGTCNTNGATTNCAGTTTCCAAACAATGCNTCTGTGCACGGTGGTTAAATAAAGTTCGAACTAAGGAGAGTAAATTGGAANTAGCTGGCAAACGAGTTGTTATTACTGGCGCTTCAAGAGGTATNGGGGCTGAGATAGCGAGAGTATTCGCTTCGGCTGGAAGTCAGGTCGTTGTTTCTGCAAGAACCGAGAGTGCTATCACGGAACTAGCAGGCGAAATAGGGGGGGTCGCCGTTCCTTTTGACGCAAATGACCCCAATGATGTCAGAAACTATATTGATCGTGTCGAGAGTGTTGCTGGACCTATAGATGTTTTAATCAATAACGCTGGCATTGAGAAGAGCACTCTTGTTGAGGACATTACCGAGCAAGAAATTGAGCAAACATTAAGAGTCAATCTTCTCACACCACAATTATTAACGGCTTCAGTTCTTCCCAAAATGCTATCAAGAGGAANAGGNCACCTCGTTTATACATCTTCCATAGCCGCAACAGTTGGTAACGCAGGCATGTCANCCTATTCCTCCTCAAAAGCTGGATTGACTCGTTTTGCNGAATCACTGCGAATGGAGCTCAGATATACTCCGCTGAATGTCACTATTCTGCATCTTGGGCCAGTGGACACGAAGATGTGGGATGATATTGATAAAGACCCCTTGATGCAAAGAGGCGTAAATAGAGCTANGAAACTGGGTTTCATGGCTATTGCGAATCCTTCAAAGGTAGCTANAGCCNCATTAAGAGCTGTTGAACGAAACAAAAGNGAAGTCCGCCTTCCTAAACGCATGGCTTCTAACGCNGCNTTAAATGGCTTTTCAACAAGAGTTTATAATGCCCTTTTGGCAGGAATNGATTTNCGAGAAGAAGCAGGGAAGTCAAGAGTTAGCTGAGCTTCTTTCGCTGTGGGCCTGGTGGGGATCGAACCCACGACCAAGGGATTATGAGTCCCCTGCTCTAACCACTGAGCTACAGGCCCGAATGGATCTTACCCTGCAAAATAGCAATTGAGGTAACGCAAGCAGAGATAAGCCTCCTCTTTTCAAAGGAGGCTNTCTGCTCCGGGGGTGGGGCTCGAACCCACGACCTGCGGATTAACAGTCCGACGCTCTGCCAACTGAGCTACCCCGGAAGGTTCTGTGACAATAACAGTTCCTTAGTATAACTGTGTAACCATCGAAGAGTTTTCTTTAGCGATTTCTTTTATTCGATCCTGCTTAAATGCTGCAGGTCTGCCGACATTTGGAGTTTCCTCAGCACTCTTTGTTCTTTCAGACGAACAGCTTCTTTCGATAGCCCCAAATCATCTCCGATTTCTTTCAGAGTTGCCTTTCCCTTGCCATCCAACGCATAACGTCTTACAATCACTACTCGTTCATCAGGGGAAAGTGCCTCCAGAGCGCTTTTAAGTTTTTCCTTAACCATAGTTTCCTCAGCTGCGTCCTCTGGAGTTAGCGACTTCTCATCCTCAATAAAATTCTCCAAGTCAGATTCTCCCTCTCCAAAAGATTTATTCAATGAAACNGCATCGGGTTTGATGGAGAGAAGNGNCTCAACTTCATTTTCTGACATTTCGCANTCAGATGCNAGTACAGATATGGTCGCTTCCTTNCCCATTGCNTGAAGNTAAGTATTCTGCGCTTTTCGNATNCGCATNATCTTGTTGCGNAGATATTCGGGAANCTTGATNGTNTGCTGCTCATCGACGTATCTGTTGATTGTTTGNTTNATCCAGTCCCGAGCGTAAGTTGAGAATTTATTTCCCATGTTNGGGTCAAATTTTTCTACGGCCCGAATNAGGCCCTCATTTCCCTGCTGTATTAGGTCATCTTGAGCCACATATTGGCTTGAATGCGTCATAGCTAGTTTTCGCACTAAACCTTGGTTCCGAACGATCATCTGCCCTTTCGCCCATCCACCCTCTTTGACTTTCGCTANATTGGTTCTAAGTAGTTGTTCTTTCGCACCGGATTCAGGCGATAATTCAGCTATTAGCACTTTGCTTATTTCTTCAATCTTTTTGAAGTTGTACTCTAAGTTCTTACTTTTATCGATTATTAACCGGATGCGAAGTGTAGTTTCTGAACTAGGTTCTGATTGCATGAATGCTTCAGCTTCGCGCAATATGATNTTGCTGGCCTGCGCAGCACTTTGAATTTTCATTCCATGCGAAATTTCTTCGTCTTTCGTTAGTAATCGTTTATTGTTCGTCACTTTTAGGCTTCTTACGGGCGTCCGTATCTTCTAGCCTTTCACGAAGCCACTCAATAAGAAAGTCCGCTTCGGAAGAAAAGAGGTTGTAGCCTTCGTTTTGCATAATGCTCTTGTTCGTATGGACTTTCCCTAAATCNCTGATGCTTTTGAGATCGTTATTTGTGACTGCGCTTTGATGGAGCGTTTCGTAGGTNTTTTCGACTGTACGAATAAGCAATTCGCCAGCCATTTTTACGGCAGTTTCGGGGTTAGTCGTTTCGGCTGGTTTGGAGTTTCGTAGTTGAGCAATGATTGATAATTGGTCTTCGGTCCCTTCAATTTTGTCAATACATTCATTAAGGCTTTTGCTTTCCAATAGCGTTTTGTATANATCTCTTAGCGGGCCCGNTGGGAATATGAAGGGTTCAAGGCGGTCTGGAATTATTTTNCCTGCTTCTAGGGTTTGCCTATTGTGGAGAAGCAAAGAGAGCACANTCATTGCTATTACAGATGGAATTTCTTTAGATTCTCCTTTCGTTTCTAAACGTGTGGTCGCAGTACGTCCGGCCCTTGCTTGCTCCTCTGTCATTGCCTGCTGCCAAGTGGAGGAAATTGGTTTTTGTGACTTGTTTAGTTTGTCAAACTTTTCTCTCAGACCTGTGTAAGGTAAATCAAACTCGTTAGCGATGTATTTTATATAGTCATCGTGAAACATTTCTTCGTGATGATTCTTTACTATCTGTAGACATTGGCTCGCTACGAGTACTCGTTCCTCTATTGTTTTGGGATCCTCGTTTGAAATGGCGTTATTTATCTGCCAACGAAGAAACGGTATTGAACTATCTATGGCTTCCTCTAGCTCTGGCAATTTTTTATTTGTTAAAAAGTCTCCTGGGTCTTTTGCTTTAGGAAGAGTTGCGACTTTGATTTGAAGATTATGCTTTTGTTCCCATTGCACGAATTTTTTTGTTGCATTTTGTCCTGCTGCATCTGAATCAAAGCAAATAATTATATTCTTTGAGTAGTTAGCAAGCGTTTTAATATGGTTCTCAGTGATTGCTGTTCCGCAAGGGGCGACTGCAATTGGGAGTTCGCTTTCATGGAATGCAATTACATCAAGTTGCCCTTCACAGATAATAATACGGTCTTCTTTTGCAAAATTTCTTTTAGCCCAGTTGAGCCCATACAGGGTCTGATCTTTTTTGTAAATCTCTGTGGCTGGGGAATTTCTGTACTTGGGTTCAGGTCCGCCAGGTAACTGTCTTCCGCTGAACGCTATTGGTCGGTCACTTGAGTCGTAAATTGTAAACATTATTCTTTCGCTGAAGAAGAAATCGGTTGCTTGACCTTGATATTCAGAGGACAAACCTGAACGTTTTAATGCATCTTCTACCTTTTGCGCAATATCTTCATTTTTGATATTTGCTCTTTTCAACTCTTCTTCCATTTGTGGAGTTAAAACTTTGATGAGNTTGTCAGAAAGTCCTTTGTGTTTGGGGAATGAGTAGCCAATTCCGTATTTACGGCACATTTGGCCAGTAACTCCGCGTTCTCTTAGAAAGTTTCGTGCTTTCTGCGCAGGTTTGTTACTCATATCTAATAGACGATCTTGGAATATCCCTGATGCTGTTTTTACGGCTTGGAAAAGGTCTTTGCGTTTGTCTTCTCCTCCAGTGCCGCCTACCCANTCNTTTGTTTCCGGCNCGATGCCCGCACGNTCAGCCAACCTTTTTACGGCTTCATTAAAATCACAATTTTGGACCATTTCAATAAATTTGAATATGTCGCCGCCCTCGCCACAGCCGAAACATTTGAAAAATTCCTTCTGCACGTAGCATGAAGGAGTTTTCTCATTGTGATTTGGGAGTGGGCAATTAAGTTTGATTTTCCCTGGACCCGCANTTTTAGTATCNCCGAAATCTCCTGCAACCGTTGTGAGGTCAGTTGCATCCCTAACCTTTTCTATAAATTGNCGACTCCATCCCATGTGTAGAACATACACGAGAAGTAGGACGGTATCTCATCGGCGGTTATTGATTATTTAAGTGACTCCTGAGCGCAAACCAAACGTGCGATTGGAATACGAGGAGGCGAGCAGCTTACGTAGTCCACACCGGAGTTAGCTAGAAAACGAATTGATGTTGGGTCCCCTCCGTGTTCTCCACATATTCCAATTTTGATTTCAGGGTTAATAGCTCTGCTGCTGTTTATTGCTTCTTGGACTAGCTTTCCAACACCTAAAGCGTCTAGCTGTGCGAACGGGCTTTCTTGCAAAATATCCATTTCGATATATTTCTTGATCACACTTGCCTCTACATCATCCCTGCTAAATCCATATGTCATCTGGGTGAGATCATTAGTCCCAAAACTCATGAAATCTACAAGAGGTGCTAGATCTCCTGCGATGAGAGCAGCTCTCGGAGTTTCAATCATCGTCCCTAAAGGGATACTTATAGGAGAATCCTTAATTTCTTCTCGTATCCATCCCAGAGTTCTCTCAAGTTCCGCTTTGATTGAAATTAGCGGAACCATAATTTCAATTATTGGGTTTCCAGAGGCTTCTAGTCTGTTTTGAGCTGCGGAGATGAGTGCACGAGTTTGAGCTCGATATAAATTCTCCGTAACTAGGGCTAGTCTCACTCCCCGCAATCCAAGCATTGGATTCTGTTCGTGACTGTCTTCTAGGAATTCATGCAGTGGAGCGTCTAAGAGCCTGATTGTCACCGGCTTCGAGTCCATCGGTTCAAGCACATTCACAAAGTCTTGTGTTTGTATCGTAATGAGCTCCTGGAGTGCGTCGTTTTGGGCATCATNAGTTTCTGCTNTCAAAAATTTCCTGATCGCTGGAAGACGTTCCCCTANAAACATGTGCTCTGTTCTGCACAACCCAATACCATCGGCTCCAGCTTCTAGGCTTTCTGTAGCCTCTTCGCGCGTGTCCGCATTTGCGCGAACGCCAATTCGATTAAGTCGCACTTGNTCACACCAGTCTAAAAGCNTTATTAGTTCCGAAGGGGTTTCTGCTTCTGAGATGTCNATTTTCCCAGCGTGAACTTCGCCCGTCGTTCCATTAATTGAAATTTCTGATCCTTCATTGATAGTTATGCCACCAATGTCTATNGACGATTCGGTCACAGTTAGTTCGGCAATGCCGCAAACTGCTGGCAACCCTAGACCTCTAGAGTAGATCGCAGCATGGCTTGCGAGTCCACCATGNGCAGTGGCTATGCCTGAAGACCATCGCATACCGGGTTCGTCTTCTGGGCCTGTTTCCATTGCGAACATTATTGCTTCTTCACCAGCGTCGACTGTTTCAAGGACAGCATCTACGCTTAAGCAAAGTTTGCCGGTGGCAGCCCCAGGAGACGCAGCTATTCCNATNGCGAGAGGTTCTGTTTCTATCTCATCTGCAGTGCTGAAAAGAACATCCATAAGGTCTTGTGGGTCAACNATGGTGATAGCNTCTTCTNTGCTTATATCTTTGTTCTCAGCTTTGGTCACTGAAGTNACAATNTTGTCGTGTCCGGTCAAGTTGCTACCCCTTGTNAGGTTAGGCGGTCACCTAGATAGGTAACTAGTTGGTCGATAGCGATTCTGTCCTGTTGCATTGTGTCTCTGTCCCGTATGGTGACTGCTTTATCGTCGATAGTCTCAAAATCTATTGTCACGCAATATGGTGTTCCGAGTTCATCTTGGCGCCTGTACCGTTTTCCTATATTTTGCGTTTCATCGTAGTCGGTCATCCACTTTGCTTTAACTAAATCAAAGACTTNTTGCGCTATCGGGGTTAGCGTNTCTTTCTTTGAAAGTGGCAGGATCGCTACTTTGTAAGGAGCGATTCGCTCATCGAATCNTAGAACAGTGCGTAGGTCATCGTTAACGGTTTCTTCATCGTACGCTGCAAGAAGGAAGGCCATCATTGAACGAGTTGCNCCTGCGGCTGGCTCTATTACATGGGGGACATAGTGTTCGCCTAAGTTTGGGTCAAAGTATGNNAGNTTTTCGCCTGAATGGTCTGAGTGCTGNTTGAGNTCATAATCCCCTCGGTTTGCAACTCCTTCNAGTTCNCCCCATCCCCAAGGGAACATGAATTCTATATCGCTTGTTCCAGAGCTGTAGTGACTTAATTCATCCGCATCATGAGGGCGAAGTCTAATTTTTTCTTCTGGGATACCGAGGTTAAGGTACCAGTTCATTCGCTCTTCGCACCAATATTCAAACCATTTGTCTGCTTCTTCGGGTGGGACGAANTACTCCATTTCCATTTGTTCGAATTCTCTTGTTCTGAATACAAAGTTTCCTGGAGTGATTTCATTTCTGAAACTTTTCCCGATTTGCGCTATACCAAATGGAGGTTTTTTTCTTGCAGTTTCTTGAACAAGTTTGAAGTTGGTGAACATGCCTTGAGCTGTTTCTGGTCGAAGGTAGACGTCATGGCCTTCACCTTCAACAGGTCCCGCATGCGTTTTGAACATTAGGTTGAACGCTCTGGCTTCTGTGAAACTTCCCGTTGCTCCGCAGGAAGGACAGGTATTGAGGTCCTCAAGTTGGTCTTCTCGGAATCGTTCGTTGCACTCTTTGCAGTCGACAAGTGGGTCTGAGAAGTTCTCGAGGTGCCCGGATGCTTTCCATACAGCAGGCGGTGACAGGATGGAAGCATCAATTCCTACTACATCATGGCGCAATTGAACCATTGACCTCCACCATGCATCTTTGACGTTTCGAAGCAGGAGTGACCCTATCGGTCCGTAGTCGTAGGTAGACCTGAATCCTCCGTAGATATCTGCGGATTGGAAAATAATCCCTCGTCTTTTTGAGAGGTTTACGATTTTTTCCATTAAGGAGTCGGTATTGTTTTCTTTTTCCATTTGCAAAATAGTAACTGAGCTTTGGGCTTGTGAAGTGATATTCACAGAATCTTTAAAAAAAACCTGAGCTTATAGTGTATGAAGTAGCGTTTTCTAGGTTCGCAATATTTTTGTTGATTTGATTTTTCGCTCAAGAAAGTACTCGATGGCCGTGGATGCTATTGCATCTATTTCTTTTGTGGTTCGCGATTCTGGTGCGTTTAATGCTGCGGCTAGTTCGCCACCCAGTATCTTTTGTAGGAGTTTGACTGCTTCTGGTGAGGTTTGTATCCCTCTCTTATGTTGCTGACAAAGAAGACCTCCTTCGGCTGGGGAGAAGCTGACTAGTTCTGTTTCGCCGCAGAGGACGCATTGGTTGACTTGTGGTTCTGTTCCTTCTAGGGCCATTAGCTTTAGGAAGAAGCTTGGTACTAGTAATGGCGAGTTTGCTTTTTCAAGGGAGTGAAGCGCACGCAGGAGCATAATATGCATTTCTGGAGCGGGTTCGTCGGGTAGTGCGATTTGGTCGACTGCTTCAAGAAGAGCGTTTGCTTTAGCTAGTCGTTCAAAGTTATCTCGTATTTTCGGGAAGTAGGTTAATGTTTCGACTTGTGTTATGAGTGCTAATTCAGAGCGCCCTATATGGAGTTGCATGGCGATATGTGATGTTTGCTCGAGCCGGGATCCAAATTTGCTCTTTGTTTTTCTAACTCCTTTTGCTACTGCTCTTACCATTCCTTTGTCGGGAGTGAGAAGGACTATTATTCTGTCTGCTTCACCTAATTTGTATGTTCGAAGAACTATTCCTTCCGTTCGGTGATATTTGGTCATAGATCTCCGAATCTGCGAGCTCTGCTTTGATATTCTCTAATCGCTTGATAAAAACTTTTTTTGTTGAAGTCTGGCCACATTTCGTTTAGGAAAAGAAATTCGCTGTATGCAGATTGCCATATTAGAAAGTTAGACAGTCTTTGTTCTCCTGATGTTCTTATGACGAGGTCTGGGTCTGGCATTTTGGGGTTATAGAGATGATTGCTTATTTGCTTTTCTGTTATCTTTGCTGGGTCTTGTTTGTTTTCAAGCATAGATCGTATTGCATCTACTAATTCTGCGCGCCCTCCGTAATTGAATGCGACGGTGAAGGTTAGTCCGGTGTTATTTTTTGTTAGGTCTCTGGCTTGGTCCATGTCTTTAAGAAGACTTTTGGGTATTCGCCAGTTTTCGCGTCCTATGAACTGGATGCGGACATTCCGTTCGTGTAGCTGATCTCTTCTTTTCCTTATTGTCTCTTTGTTAAAGTTGATTAGGAAACGGACTTCCTCTTTGGGTCTTTTCCAATTTTCGGTGGAAAAGCCGTATGCTGTCAGCCAAGGGATGTTTAATTCAATTGCTGCTTCGACGCATTCAAATAGAGCTTCTTCTCCCTGGAGGTGGCCATCCGTTCGTGGGAGCGATCGTTCCTGAGCCCAACGCCCGTTGCCGTCCATGATTACAGAGACATGCTTTGGTAACGATGTTGGGTCAATGTTTAATTTAGTTATTTGTTTGGGTGTTAGTTTCTTTGTGACCACATTAAAAAGGTATCTCTCTGAGGGAGTAATTTGGTGTATGAGACAGCAGTTGTGTACTCATATGTATCCACCTTTTCAGCGGGAGGTAGATATATGTTGTGGTTATGGCTTCGAGTCAGCGTGATTGGGCAAATGATGTTAGGTATTATCATGGGAAAGGTCAAGCCCCGCGTCGGTCGATCCAGTTCCCTTTTTTCGGCATGTGTGTTATTTCGCTTGCTGTTTTGACTGTGG
>PBOO01000037.1 GCA_002724475.1 Fidelibacterota bacterium
AATTTAAATCAAGGAGAGAGAGATGAGCGCCTTAGATGCATCTATAAAGTCTAATCAATATCAGTTTTACGGATTAGTAACATTAAGATTTTTGATAGGATGGCATTTTCTTTACGAAGGAATTTCGAAATTGCTCAACCCCTATTGGTCTTCAGCGGCCTACCTATTAGATTCTAAATGGATTTTTTCAGGCCTAGCTAATACCATTGTTTCAAATCCAAATCTGCTTACAATATCTGATTATATAAATATGTGGGGTCTTACCCTGGTTGGTGTATCTCTTATTTTTGGTATTTATAGCAGATACGGCTCGCTCATTGGGATGGGATTTATAATGCTCTATTACTTGTTCGCGCCTCCTTTGGTTGGGCTGGAATACGGAAAACCAAACGAAGGAAGTTATATTATAGTAAATAAAAATTTAATCGAAGCTTGCGCTTTATGGGTACTGTACAGCTTTCCAACAAGTCAGCATATAGGCTTAGATCGTTTTTTGCAAGCCAAAGGAAAAAACTAAAGGAGAACTAAGATGGCTAAAAAAAATAAAAAAAATTCAACCAACTTAGATAGAAGAGAAATAATTAAAGGACTGGCTGGAGTTCCTGTTGCAGGTTTTTTTCTTGTAAACCTATGGCAGAAGGTTCGAAGAGACAAATTAAAAAAATCAAACCTTCTTTCAAACCTGGTGAAAGAAAAGAAGGCTCCCGCTGCTATAAAATCTTTATCAAACTCGCGTCACTTAAACATTGGAATAATAGGCTATGGNGGGCGCGGTGGTCATTTGGTTCGTGGCGCTGGGTTCGCAACTACAGCCTGGACAGACAAAGCATCTGAAAATGCCCGAAAAAACAAACTAGACAAACAATTTGAGACCTTCATGACACAAGAAGATTTGAACTGTTCGCTGCTTGGAGTTTCAGATCTTTTTGAACTAAGAGCAGACCAAGGTGTTAATGCATCTCAAAACGACACTCGCCCAGGTGGAAAGACAAAAACGTTGGCAACAAAATATCGTCGCTANGAAGATCTTCTAGCCAACGATGAAATAGACGCGGTGATCATTGCAACACCTGACCACTGGCACGCTCAAATCATCATTGACGCTGCAAAAGCTGGAAAACATGTCTACTGTGAAAAGGGNCTTACCAGGACTTTTGATGAGGTTGTCGCTGTTCATGATATTGTTAAAGAAACTGGAATAACTTTTCAACTTGGCCACCAGAATCGTCAGGTTGAAGCTAATGAAAAAGCAAAACAAATCTATAGACAAGGTCTATTGGGGCCTGTGAATCTTGTTGAAATAGCTACCAATAGAAATTCACCATGGGGGGCATGGGTTTGGAATATCCACCCAAAGGGCAATGCAAAAACAATTGATTGGGAAACATTCCAAAAACCTTCTCCTAACAAGATTCCATTTGGTGAAGAAGCATTGAAGCGGTTCTTCAGATGGCGATGCTGGTACGACTACGGAACGGGTTTGTCCGGAGATCTTCTTTCACATGATTTTGATGCTATTAATCAGATCATGGATATTGGTATACCTAAATACGCCTCGTCTACTGGCGGCGTATACTTTTATAAAGATGGTCGTGATGTACCTGATGTTTGGAACGCAACCTTTGAATATCCTGACCATAAAGATGGCGGGTTGACTCTTTTATATAGCGCTACGCTTTCAAGCACAAATCCCCGTGGCAACAGAATAATGGGTCATGATGCTACAATGCAAATGGGTGGTCAGAGCGGCGGAGGATCTATTCATGGGTTTGCTGTTACCGCAGACGAACTGTCAACTCAATATAAAGAAAGACTAGAAAACGGAGTTATCAATCCAAATTATCCTATTCTAACTTACTCACCTGGCTCAAAAGATATAGATGGGGTTACCTCAGCTACATCAAAGTATTTTGCTAACAAAGGACTGCTTTATACCTACAGGGAAGGCAAAAGAGTTGATCCAACGCATTTACATGTGAAAGATTGGCTTGACTCAATTAGGGATGGATCACAACCAAGGTGCAATATTGATGTTGCCTATCATGAAGGAGTAGCGTGCGCTATGGCTACGGAATCCTACCTAACAGGAAGACGCGTTGAGTACGATGCAAAGAATCGAAAATTAATATAAGCTTGAACTACAGTTAGTTTTATGAATAACAAAGTTCGATTTTCTATTATGATGTTTTTGCAATATGCAATATGGGGAGCGTGGACTACTGCNTTAGGTGCTCACCTTGAAAAGATTGGATTCACAGGAACTGAAATTGCTGCGATCTATGGATGCATGTGGTTGGCATGCATTCTTGCTCCTTTTATTGGTGGTCAAGTAGCTGATCGCTTAATGCAATCTCAACAATTTCTTGGATTTGCGCATATTGCTGGTTCTTTTCTGCTTTACCAAACTTCTATTCAAACCGAATTTGCTCCAATGTGGTGGTACATGATGGCACACTGTCTTCTTTATGCTCCTACGNTAGTCTTAACGAATTCAATCTGTTTTCGTCACTTGGGAAATGCTGATGAAGAATTTGGTAAAATTAGAGTTTGGGGAGCAATTGGTTGGATTGCAATAGGCTGGATTGTGACATTTGTAAGGAGCAATTGGCAGACTGAAAATCTCACAGGTATGAGCGACTTGCTTGTGATTGCTGCTGCTGTTTCTTTAATCATGGGAATTTATAGTTTTTCTCTTCCAAAAACAGAGCCGGTTAAAAACTCTCAAGATCCATTGGCATTCATTAAAGCTTTTGGAATGCTAAAAGATAGAAATTTTCTAATTTTTATGCTTGTAGCGTTTGTGGTTACAACTGAGATGCAATTTTATTATATACCTACAGGACCATTTCTTTTAGATATGGGAGCAACCGAAGCGTGGCTAACCGCGACAAAAACCGTAGCTCAAATCTCTGAGGTAATAGTCTTAACTTTTCTTCTTCACGTGGCTATTAAGAAAATTGGTATGCGGTGGACGATGTTTATTGGTATTATGGCGTGGCCCCTGCGCTATCTTCTTTTTACCATTCCCAGCTTACCAATTATCGTTGCAGCCCTTTCGCTTCATGGCTTTGGTTACGCTTTTTTCATGGTAACTGGTAATATATATACCAACAAAAAAGCTTCGGACGATATGAGGGCCTCTGCGCAAGCCTTGTTTATTTTTGCAACATGGGGAATGGGAAATTACCTTGGAACATTGTTCACAGGCTACATATGGGATACATTTAAAACGCCTACCGGTGAAACTATCTGGTGGCAGTTCTTTCTTGTACCTGCAACGCTTTGTATTATTATGGGAATAGTATTTTTAGTTTTTTTCAGAGATGATCCTAAGGTTACCGAAGAAGATCTAAAGGGAGTATAAATAGTATGAGTTCTAAGCATTTAGGGATAGGCTTTGTGGGTGGTGGTTTCATCACGCGTTTTCACATTCAGTCTTTAATTTCAGTTAGAAATGTTGATGTCGTTGGCGTGATGTCTAAAACTAAACAGTCTGCGGAAGAATCCGCTGCGCTTGCAAGATCAATTGGAGTTGGCTCAAAAGCAAAAGCCTATGATTCAATAACAGAAATGATAGCAGATCCTCAAATAGAGGCTCTTTGGATTTGTTCTCCCAATTTTGCAAGAATAGAGACATTTGAAGAGATTGCAGATGCGGTTTCATCTGGAAAGGGAGAATTGATTGGGGTTACTTGCGAAAAGCCTCTTGGCAGGAATTTTCAAGAAGCAAAAAAAGTTCTTGAGCTTACTCAAAGCGTTGGTCTCTTGGATGGTTACCTAGAAAATCAAGTTTTTTCACCATCAATAACGCGAGGCAAAGAAATTATTTGGACCAGAGGAGCAGCTACCACTGGTAGGCCCTATCTCGCTAGAGCTGCTGAAGAGCACAGCGGTCCACATATGCCATGGTTTTGGGAAGGCTCTCTTCAAGGCGGTGGAGTATTAAACGATATGATGTGTCACTCTGTTGAAGAAGCCAGATTTATGCTAACCGAGCCTGGCAAACCTCGTGAATCATTAACTCCAATAAGTATTAATGCCCATATGGATTGCTTGAAATGGCAACGACCTGAATACGCTAAAATCCTGTCTGATAATAGCAATGGCAAAACTGACTACTTACAAAAACCTTCTGAAGATTTTGCACGCTCACTGATTGAATATTTGGATGAGGATGGAAATAAATTAATCGTAGAAACAACAACGTCCTGGTGCTTTGTTGGTGAAGGCCTAAGATTAAGCATGGAGCTTTTTGGACCTGAATATTCTATGTTTGTAAATACTCTTGATCCAGATTTAAAAGTTTTCTTTAGCAGGAAAGTGTCCGGCAGTGAAGGTGAGGATCTGGTTGAAAAACAGAATGCTGAATCTGGTGGAATGCCAGTGGTCAGCAATGAAGCAGAAGTTTATGGGTATACAGCTGAAAACAGGCATATGGTTGAATCTTTTCTTCAAGGAAAAAGACCTATAGAAAATTTTGATGATGGTCTAGATGTCACTCGACTGTTAATGGCTGCCTATATGAGCGCTGAACAATCCAAGACTATTGAATTGCCGAACTCTGAAATTGAAAACTTTATACCCGCGGTTGCTAGGGGAGAATGGAATCCAAAAAAATGATAAAAAGAATATTATTAATTCAACTTGCTTTTATTTTTTTTACGAGCTGTAATTCAGATTCAGGATGGACCTACCTTTTTGACGGAAAAAAAATATCTGGGCTTAGAGGTTATCGACAAAACTCATTTCCAGATTCATGGGAAATAATTAATGGCACAATGAAGACTAAACCAGATTACGGAGTTGATCTAATTAGCGAAGAAGTCTATGAAAATTTTGAGCTTGAACTTGAATGGAAAGTAGCTCAGGGCGGAAACAGCGGAATATTCTACTACGCAACCGAAGAAGGTGATTACATATGGCAATCGGCTCCTGAAATGCAGGTTCTTGATAATAATGTGCATGTTGATGGAAAAAATACTTTGACATCTGCAGGGGCGCTTTATGCATTGATCGCCCCAACAAAAGACGTGGTAAAACCAGTAGGTAAATTCAATAAAGTTCGAATTAAAGTTTTTAATGGAAAGGTTGAACACTGGCTGAATGGGGTCAAAATTGTTGATTACATTTATCAGAGTAACGCAATGTGGCAACTAGTAGATAAAAGCAAATTCAAGACTATGCCCCTATTTGCAAAGGCCTCCAAGGGGCGTATTGGAATCCAGGGAGATCACGGAGAAGTATGGTACAAAAATGTTCGTATTAAGAGACTATAATTGAAGCGAAGAGATTTTATAAAAGATAGCTCTCTATTGATTGGCGGACTCGNACTACCACTTACAAGCGCATCTATTTTTTCAAGCTGTTCAAAGCAAAAATCTTTAAGTATCTCATTAGCTGAATGGTCTTTACACCGAGCGCTGTATTCAAAGGAAATCAATCACTTAGATTTTATCTCTCTTGCTCGAACCAAATTTGAAATTGATGCAGTTGAATACGTAAATACTTTCTTTTTTGACAAAGTAAAAGATAAAAAATACTTAAATGAAATGAATGCTATTGCGAAAGACAACGGCGTGAAAAGTCTACTGATTATGTGCGATAACGAGGGAAACCTTGGAGATCCAAACAACGAAAAAAGAAATAAAGCCGTAGAGAATCATTTCAAGTGGGCAGATGCAGCTAAGTTTTTAGGATGTCATTCAATTAGAGTCAATGCGAGAAGCGACAATAATTTATCCAGCTCAGAGCAATTAAACCTTGCAGCTGATGGTCTAAATAAGCTNGTTGATTATTGCAGCGGTATAGAAATAAATACCATTGTTGAAAATCATGGAGGTCTTTCTTCAAACGGCAAATGGCTTTCTGAATTGATGAAAAAAGTCGCGCACCCAAATCTTGGAACCCTTCCTGATTTTGGAAATTTTTTAATTGAAAATGATAATTGGTACGATCGATATTTAGGAGTTGAAGAGCTTATGCCTTACGCTAAAGCAGTAAGCGCAAAAAGCCATGAATTTAATTCAAATGGTGATGAGGTAAGAACCGATTACAAAAGAATGATGCAAATTGTTTTAAAGTCTGGATACAGCGGCTATGTTGGTATTGAATATGAAGGCGACAAGCATTCGGAATACGAAGGTATTCAACTCACGAAAGATTTATTAAATAAAATAATCGACTCTTAATTTAGTTTAAGGCTTTCATCATTGATTGAGCTTTCTTTATAACCAATAAATTATATCCTTCACTACCCTTGCCCAATGTTTCTAAATATCTTCGATATTTTGCAGAATTAGTCGGATTGTTAATATAGTCAACGAGTATATTTTGAAGTTTTTCATCAGTATCAAAGGGCTTACCTACTCCTAAATTTTTTGGCCAAGCTCTACTAATATCTATTGATTTTCTAGCGCTATCGAGCTTTCTTTCTTTCATGAGATCAATAGCTTTAGTTAAATGAGCCCATTCATGTAATTGTCGACTTTCTTTTCCCATTTCAGATGGTAAGACTTTTGTGCTATTCAGAATTTCTATGCATTCGTCAATTTTGTTATTATNAAGTAGTGATTTTGAATGCAAGATGCGAACGTTGAAATTATCTGGAAATTTTTNATAGGCTTGAGATGATATAGTTTCTGCTGTTTTCCAATTGCCTTTTGTTTGAAAATACTGAACGGCGAACATCATTGCAATCCATGAATCTTTNCCCAAGTCCAATGNCCTTCTTAAATCTTTTTCAACATTATTTTTTGTTCCAAACGTTTCTGCAAGGTTAGATCTCGACAAATAAAACGGCATTGAATCGGGAATGTCCTCAAGTTTTTTCATAAGGGTCCAGGCNTCTTCATTCCTGTCCTTTGCCCATAGGTTAAGGGCAAGTAAAAATGAAAACTTCCAGTGCGAACTTTCATTTACTGCCCACTCGAGGGTGGAAATAGTCTCCCTGCGAAAAGGATGCGAATAATCAATAGATGCAGTCTCAACAGAATTTAATAACTTAGGNTCTTTAGATATATATGCATACCAAATCCTTGCGATTGGATCCATGATTTTAGTACCACTAATTTTTTCTAATAAACTAATGGCAGAATCATTTAAGCCTCGGTTATAATAACTAATAGCATTTTCAAGATGTATCTGGTTTGCGTATTCATTTCTAATTAATGAAAAATACCTATCCCAATCTTTATTCGATTGGCTAAGCATGGCCTTTTCTAAATGTGCAAAATGATGAAGCGGGTCTTGTTCAAGAAGTATTGAAATCTCTTTTCTGAATTTACCATCNTTNCCACTTAATCTATGAGCTATAGCCAACACTTCTCTAGCTTTATAATTTCTTTCGTTAAAACTAAGGGCNTTTTGGGCATACTCTNTAGCCATAGCAGTGTTTTCTTCTAANAAATAAATTTCAGACATTTCGAGATACGCAGCAGAACGGTATTTCATGGATCGCGCTGCCCACCCAAATGATTCCTTGGCATCTAGATTCATTTTTAAGGCACGGTAGTGATTGCCTGCAATGAAATTTGCATCAGGATNATACGTATTCAACTGAAGATTNGCTTCAATTAGCTCTAGGCCTTTTNGGTGCTGAGAGCTTCTAAACATAAGATCAGAGAGCGCAATTCTTGAACTATGATGATTTGGATTNTTGTCTAAAATATTTTCAAAAATTGTACGGGCCTTNTCATAGCGCCTTTCTTTTAAGAGCTCGTACCCATTAAAATATTCCNGATCTAGTTNACTCATTGAAGAAAAATAATCTTCTTTTAATTTNAACTGGCGGCTCAATGCTNATGATTTTGCATTTGTTGTTNNNTAAAGATTCAGAGCGCTTACCTTGATTTCATAATCTTTAATTGNGCTGTCTTTGTAAGTTATNTTGTGAACTTTCATTGGCTCAAAACCAATGTTTTCACTTAAAAGAGTTTTTGAATTAGAACTAAGAGTTACTGTTCCTTTTTTTGGTATAAACGAGTGGATCTTGATCGTTATGCTATCTGAAAATTCTTCGACATTCATTACCCCGTTTTTAGAAGCATCGCTTATCCCTCCAATTTTTTGAACNGGAAACCAATACTCCTCCCATTGGTCTGAAACGTATGGTTCAAATGAAGCTTTTCTGATAGGGTTATTGTTTGCTGGATCTTCTCTGTATTGTACAAACTGTCTTCCTGCCTGAAATTCAATATATTGACCGTCACTATCTGTAAGGTGATCCTCCCAAATTCCTCCCATATCTGATAAAGACCACAACCATAATTTTTGACCTGGCATTTCATCATGATTAGACCAATGGCCAAATCCGTATCCATCGTTATGGTAATATCCACCAAAAAAATTCTTCCAAGACCCAACAACATGGTATGATTTATGCCCACCAAAATTATTATTCCGGTACAAAGATAAGTTCCTTTTTGATTTGTCTATCGGCCAATCTTTTACTTCTCCGCTATGCATTAAATATTTATCACCTGGGAAGATCAGCTCTAANTCTTCAGATGCAAATGCAGCTCCCGTCATCCAATTATAGTAGGGTTGCACCATNTGAGTTGNATTATACCAGTTTGTTTTGGTCTTAAAGTTTGATCTATTTTTTTCTAGATTAATTTCAACGCGCCAAACTGAGCGAGATGGCAGATCCATACCCCCAATNAAAGTTGAGACGCTACCATCTGAATTTTTTCTTGTCAAATAATCAACGGGAGTTGCAGTTGCAGGAGTATGTCCAATAATTCCAAAGTTGAATTCAATTCCACCTGAGGTCCATGGGCCCCTAAGTGCAATATTTCTAAATTTCATTACCTCATTACGATAAATAAACTCTTGGTTGTTAGATTTATCAATCGCACCCCACACCTTTCCTCCAACCTCAGGTAAAACATAAATTGCAATATGTTCGTTCTCCATTGTAACAACATTCCATTTTTGCTTTTCACTAGTATGCGAATAGTTATAAAACTTATGATAAGGATACAGTCTTTTATCTGAGGTAAGAACAGGGATGGGGTTAGGATCAGAAAACTTATAAGTATCGATCATTCTTTCATCCAAAGAAATTTTTGCTTCGTTTTTACCGCAACCTGAAATAATAAATATAGCCATCAGAGAATAAAGGGTCATTTTTCGATACATAATAGATACCATTTTGTTAAATACGTTGATGTTTAATTCAATCTTTTACCACAAAATTTGTAATGAGTTTAAAATAGAATTCATTTTATAATAAAACAAGGTGAAGCTAGTAATGATTAATAAAGTTATTTACATCCTTCCAGCTTCCATTGTAAATGCAGCGATCTAGTTTTTTTGATATTTGGTACTCGTACATTTTATCATAGTAATTGACAAGTAGTTGCTCAATCCATTTATAATGACAGTTTTTAGAGTTATTGGCAAAAGCTTTGTCTAGCGATTCGTTTATTATCTTAAAATGTTTTGATCCCAACCTTTTTGATATTTTTGTCAGTTGCGCTTTGAGTTTTTTAGATAAATCAACTATAGTCTCATTTTTCATAGCTCTCACAACATATTCTTGATAGATATGATTTATTCTATATTCTATGGATTCATCAATAAGGATGATTTTGGAGTTATTCATCCTGTTGTAGATATTTTCAGGAATAACAAGCTTACCAATAGTGCGAGATTCATCTTCAAAAAAGATTTTGGCTTGTGATATTTTGAGATACTTAATGGCTAAGGTGTTTTCAAAATTAATTGGGGTAGGTTGAGGAGTTTGATACCCTCCAAATGCTGACCCGCGATGATTAGCCAAACCTTCTAAATCTATAGCGTTTGGTACAGATGTAACTAATCCTGTTTTATTTGAACCAGTTTTTCCAGCAATTATGATCCATTCTTTATTGTCATTTGATGCATCGTTAATAATTTTAAGACATGAATTTCTTAGAGTTTTAAAACCACCATGAATTCTTGGAATTTCAACCCCTCTCTCTTTCAACCATTTAATGGCAATCTCTGAGCGCTGACCTCCTCTAGCGCAATAAAGATGAGCATTTGGATTAAGATTTACAAAATTTACCCAATCATCAACACGCTGATCTTTTATTTCATCTTTAACAAGTATGTATCCTAATTCTGTTGCTGCTTGGCCTCCAGATTTCTTGTAAGCTTTTCCAACTTTCTCTCTTTCCTTGTCATTGAGAATAGGTAGATTTTTGCTTGTAGGTAAGGCACCTTGAGCAAATTCAATAGGCGCCCTCACATCAATATAAGGTATTTCTTTTTCTAGTAAAGATATTATCATATCAAGATTAAATTAAAAGTACACCATCGTATCTATTACATCATATATAAATGAAAATAGTCAAATTCCTTACAGTAGGTTTTTTGGGTATGATTACAAACGTAGTGTTTTTTTACGCGCTCGTTGATATACTTCTATACCCTCCTTTGCAAATTTCTGTAATTGCTTTTATCATTACTAGTATTCAAAATTATATCATTAATCATAAATGGACATTTACAGACATGACAATCGGAAGATCAATATCGTACATCAACTATTTCAAATATTTGAGCGTAGGAATAATTGCTTTATCTGTAAATCTTGCCGTGCTACAATTTCTAATTATCTCATACCAGCCTAATCCAAAGGTCCTTGCTCAAATTGCAGGAATAATTTCCGGAACGTTGATTAATTATTTAGGTTCAAAATATTGGGTGTTTCGTGCCTGAAAACAATCGCCTAACCAATTACACACTTATTTTATTTACTATACTTTTTGCAGTAAAGCTTTATTTTATCTCAAATACTTTTCTTGTTGATGACGAAGCGTATTATGCAATGTATGCTCGCCATCTTGCTTGGGGCTATATAGATCATGGACCAGTAGTTGCATTTATAATTTGGATATTTACATTTCTAAATGAATCAAGTTTTACCGTTCGTTTGGGACCGGTAATTCTTATGAGTTTTTTAACTTTTTTTCTATACAGCGTAACAAAAAAACACATGGATCAACAATTTGCACTGATAACCTCTTTGGCGCTTATTGCAAATCTAATGTTTCATACGAATTCAATAATAATTACCCCTGATGTTCCGCTAGCTTTTTTTTCAATTTTATCCATTCTTTTCTATTATTTAGCATATTTTAAAGATGAGCGTTTCATATATCCTGGTGGCATAATGTTAGGTCTTTCCGTCCTTTCTAAAGTATCCGCATTGTTTCCAGCTATAGGAATTTTTCTATTTCCTTTTTTAGTTAAGGAAAAAAGGTATATGTTAAAAAACGTGCATTTTTATGCTTCATTTTTCATTTCATTTATCATTTTCATTCCGTTTATAGTTTGGAATTTTAAAAATGATTTCGCGTTTGTGAAATATCAAGGAAGCCACATTTTAGAAGGTGGTGGTTTCAGTGATTTTCTTGAATTATGGGCGGGTGCTGCTCTTTTAATAGGGCCTCTGTTTTTTTATTATTCAGCTATAAAACCGATCATTTACTTAAAAGACTGGATGGTCATTTCAAGTGAAAAAAAATATTTTGGACTAGTGACATCGGTTCCTCTTTCCTATTTTCTATTTCATTCACTATTCTCACGATTCGAATTAAACTGGATTGCGCCAATCTTTTTTGGTGGTCTTTTTATACTAGCAGCTGAAGAAAGTCAGTACAGCCAAACAAGGAAACGCCTGCACATTCAAATTATATATTCACTATTTTTTATTTCGCTGATTATGATACAAACATTTTATCCTCTATTGCCATTGAAAGGAAAGTCTGATCCTACAAATCGATATTATATGTATACGTCTTTAGTTAAAGATGTGAAAACTTCAATCATGGATGATTTAGAAATGAACAAGCTCAGAATTGTAAGTAATGAGTTTCAAATACCCTCAATCATAAATTTTTATTTAAACCCGCAACATGAAGCTATATGTCTATCAATAGATTACCATGAAACCCTCTACTCTTTTCATTACGATCAACATAGCTTGATTGGAGAAGATTTCATTTATATTCATGATAAAAAGGAGTTTCCTGAAAAAATAAAACCATTTTTTGATAGCTATGAGCCAATTATGATTTCAAATCATTCCAGAAATAATTCGACCATAGCGTCTTACTCGATATGGGCTGTGAAGAACTATAAAGGGAAACTATAAATTAGTCTTTTTTTCGGTATACTACTTTTGGTTTAGTAAAAGCGTCGCGTGCAAATCTTCCTGATTCTGGTACTCCTATCCCTGAAAATTTCCAACCGGTAAATGGCATTGACATCTCTCTGTAAGGGGTTGGCATATTCACATGACAAAGGCTTGCATCTACATTTGAAATGAATCGATTTGCTATAGAGTCGTTTTCTGTATACACTGAAAACGAAAGTCCATATCTTCCAAAATTTGCAATCTCAATCGATTGCTCAACTGTTCTTGATTTAAATACATTGATTATCGGCCCAAAAATCTCTTCAGATGAAATGTCCATTTCTAGGTTCAAACCGGTTAGAATTGTAGGCTGAAAAAAGAAGCCTTTTTGCTCATCATTTTGAAGTTGGGACCCTCCTGTTAAAATTTCAGCGCCTTGATCTGATGCGCGCCTAACATAATCAATCATCTTATCTAGCTGCGCCCTGTTGTTTAAAGGTCCCATTTGATTTGTTTTATCAAAACCGCTACCAACTTTGATATTCTCTACAGATTTCTTAAGTAAATCAATGCTAGTATCATAAATGTTCTCATGAATGATAAGCTTACTGATCCCCGTACACCATTGACCGGCACATGCATATCCACTTGCGATAGCAGCATTTACTGCCTCATTAATATTGGCATCATCCCAAATCACTAAAGCGTTAGCACCACCCATTTCAGCTTGATATCTCACATTTGAATGTGATATTTTTTTTCGAATGATTTCTCCGGTTGGTGTTGACCCGGTAAATGAAACGATATCAATTAAATCGGTTTTTAGTAATGCATCAGCTAAAGCGCTGCCTATACCTATAACAAGGTTCACTGATCCTTTTGGAAAGTCCTCTTTTTCTAAAATTTCAAAAATAAGAATCGAAGTTAATGAAGAGTATTCTGAAGGTTTTAAAACGACTGTATTTCCGCATGCTAAAGCAGGAATCATTTTTCTAATGACCGTTGAGAGCGGAAAATTCCAAGGTGTAATTAGTAACGCTACTCCAAGTGGGCTGTAAATAAGCTTGTGAGAACCTTTTATCTCAACAAGGTTATCTTTTAAATAACCAAGCTGATAATTTCCTTCTGAAATAGCTGCATCTACCTCTCCTTTCGATTCTTCGATGGTTTTTCCATTTTCAAGGGTTATTAGTTCGGAAAATTCATTTCTTTTTGCTTCGAGGTTACTCATNAACTTCTCAAGGAGTAAGATTCTTTTTTCAATTCTAGNCTTACCCCATACATCAAATGCTTCCTGGGCTGCAAGTAGCGCACTATTGGTATCATAGCCTGTCGCAAGATGTATGTCATGAATGTGCTCTTGAAGGTTTGCAGGATTACAAATTGATAAATGCTCTTGGCTTTGAACCCACTCACCGTTGATGAAGCTAGATGAATTTTTAATAATATTTTTCACTTATTATTTGAAAAGTTAGGCTTAAAACCTGACGTTGTAGAGTTGCGTTTTTTCAACGTTTTTTACAGGGAGCTTTATTTTAGGGTGTAGGCTTGGAGCGATCACTGCATTCATAACTTCAAACTCAAGATCGAAACTGGAGCGTTTTTTTCCAGAAACAACAGCGATTTGTTTAACAGAATGTGGATCTATCTCAATTAGATCGCTGTTTTGGTAAAAATCAAATTCGGTAACATTTTTAAGTATAAACCTCGCATCCGATGTATTCTTTATCTTGATTACAGCCAATTCATAGTTTTTGTAGAACCCTGCTGAGTCAATTTGAATTGAGGCGTTAAGCAAGGGGTTCATCCATTCACTTTTTCCTATCAGTAAATTATTATACCATACTACTGTTCGCCCCTGNAACAGTGATCGCTTAAGATCTTTGAGATTTTTTCTTTTTGAAAAAACCAACGTTACTGGTCTATGACCGCCTTGCGGGATGTTATAATCCCAATCAACAAATCCGTGAACATCTGAGGTTCCCAGCATAGTTAAATCGTAGTCTAATGCGGCTTGAATTGCTTGATCAGAATAAGTCCTTTCATTCGTTACCTCAATTCCATGCAGAAGGTTTTTATCTATAAGATCTTTTACCTCATCATACATCTTTACGGATCCATCTTTTCTTTGACCNATCCAATGGGGATGGTTCCAGAATACAAAAGCGCCTTGTTTGCGAGCAGCTAAATGCGCATCCATATAGTCATCATTAATAATCTTATTCACATCTTTAACAAAAATCGCATTTGAGTGACCGGGGGGCATGCTTTTAGTTATTTCTGTTCCAGCTATNACCAANAAGTCGCTTTTTTCAGCGTATTGTTTACTTAGTTCATANCTTCTATTTCTATCTNNATGAGGNATATCCTCTTTATGAGATTGGTATTCGATATGTTCAGTGACTGCAATTGCGTCTAAACCATCTTTTTGGGCTTCTTGAATTCTCATATTCGGCCAAACGCTTCCATCGGAAAAAACTGTATGCGTATGAAGATCACAAACTAGCGTCTTATATCCTTTTATGTCAGGGAATGAAATTTTTCTATTAGAATTGGTCTCTTGAGAGTATAAAGCGCTTAAAATTAATGCAATAATTAGAAACTTATTTTTCACTATCTCGTCCCGTACTTTTTATTTAAAAATAATATTAGAACTATAATCAAAGCTGTGGCAAGCAGTGAACCTTCAAATCCAAATTCACCACCAGTGATATAATCNCTACCAGTTACGGATTGATTAATAATACTTTCAGATTCTATNCCNCTTACTTCGAATCCAAAAATGGGACCCTGAAAGAAATTCCACGTTAAATGCATCCCGACAGGAAGCCATAAATTTGGTTTGTGTATGTAATAAATACCCAGGACAATACCTGCTAAGAAAAGATTGATAANAGCCAACGGTGAAATATTTGGGTTTAATAAATGTACAGACATGAAGACCAAAGAGGACAAGGCTAACGCGNCATACTTATTCATTGAGCTCATAAGGTTTCTNAAAATATAACCACGCAACATNATCTCTTCGTGNAGCGATACGATAACAAACANAACAAAATAAAGNAAGATNTTTCCTAATGGNAATGAAAAGCCNTCAATAGAAACGTACCCAAGTATAAATAAAATAAAAAACCCTATTGCAATGAGACCTGCTCCAAGACCAAGTCCAAATTGAAGGTCTTNTTGATAGCCATCATAAACTAGTCCAATAGAATTAACGGGCTGACGATCAATATATCTCATAAACAACCAAACGCATAGCATCACAGCCGAAAATTCAATGATTTTGAGTATCAGAAAAAANTTGATCTGATTTAGNTCTTTCATTAAAGCGTCTTGGTTCGATAGNGTGCTAATATCNAAACCGGAAACAAGCAAGACACCAACCATACCTATACCTGCAAAAATCTGAGATGTTATCATAGCTGCTACAAAGAAAAGTAGGGCTCTTATCCAACCAGAATTAATTCTAGGAGATTCTTGTTTCATGGCGACTCCTTATGGTTAAAAAAAAAGGGGAGCTTTACAGCTCCCCTTATTTTAACCATACTACCTACAATAATAGTATTGTTATTTACCTTTTGTTTCTGCCTCAGGAAGAGGGAAGGAATCAAAAACTTGATCGCCTCTATCAGATCTATCATTAGGCAGTGCGGCTGTTTTACCATAGCGTCGCATATCTACCCAACGATGACCCTCCATGAAAAGAGAATATCTCTTTTCATGCAATAACTGATCAATGCCTCCAGTAGTTACAGCATCAAGTTTATGAGCAGCTCTAACTATGTTGATTTCAGTCAAACCATCGCCACCTTTTCCAATGTTGGCTTCAGCTTTAAGAAGCACCAGCTCTTCATTGCGAATGATTGCGATTGGATCGTAGGCACCACTCCATACCGTTACCGCTAGATTGCTTTTAAGTCCGTCATAGGTAGTGGTATCAGGTCGCTCAACAACCTTAGATTTATATCTGGGGTCACCAGCTTCAGCATCTGTTTTGAAGGACATATGTGCCATAGTTCTAACAAAGCTAGCGTTTGGATTTTCATACATTCCGTTAGCATTGTCTCCTTGTCCTGATCCGAAAACATGATAGACGCCTTTGTCCATACTGCCTGCAGGATCCATAAAGGATTCACTTAAAGCAGTTAGAGCAACATCGTATTCACCCATATAAACAGCAACGCGACCTCTTAAGGCGCGGTTGAACTGCTTAAAAGTTGATGGAGTGTCAAAACCAGAAAAACCAGATGATAGTTTAAAGGTAAATGCGCTTCCAGCCTCATCAAGCGCTGAGGCAGCTTGATCCAAAAGCTTTGCAATTTCCTTAAACGAGTTGTCTTTAGTTGCTGGATCTGAATCAAGTCCGTTATAGGGCGCAATTTTAACACCATTGTTGTTTTGCATGTTTAATGCCAGTAACAATTGATACGCTTCAACGGTCTTAGCAAAACCTTCAACACCTTTATCAGCAGTTTTTTCTAATAAAAACCTGCTATTTTTAATCACTCTATAGCGTGAATTCCAAGAAGAATACACAACAAAACCGCCAGGATCAAGAGGACCGTGAATCAACTCTCCAGTATACCTTGGATCGGCGGGTTCAAAGTGGTAGGCTTCTCTTCCAACGCTACTTACTCCAATTAAGTAGTTTGACAGACTTGCGCGCATTCCAGCTTCNGCTCCTGTCACAAGGGACTGAACGGTAGCTGATGCTGTTGATGGTGAATTAGGATCTGGAAAATCTAGATCCTCGCACGCTGCAACAAATAAAAATAATGGAAGTATATATTTTACAATTTTCATTTTCAACCTCCTTAAAAGCTTACGTTAACACTTAAATACATGGATTTTGCCAAAGGATAAGGACCTGTATCAATCGATCCACCTACACCTACGTTGCCAAACTGACTTACATCAGGATTCCATCCTTTGTAGGGTGTATTTTGATATAGATTTCTTCCAGTAAATCCAACTTGCACTCGATCAACGTTAGCTGAACCAAGCATTGATTTTGGAAGATCATACATTACCGAAAGCTCAGAAAGTCTAAAATATCCAGCATCTTGAACATAAGGCGCTGTAATAGAGCCTAAGTTCGCTAAACGGTACGGTCCATTATTTAGCTTGCCTTCTGGGTCAACTCCTTTGTCATCAAAGTCATATGTAGTACCACCAAGGTCAGCAATGAGCTCCTGAAGGTTTACATTTTGACCACCTTTTTTCCAGTCAAAGTGCGCAACAACAGAAACATCGCCAAAAGAGACGCGGTTATTGAAACCCATCATGAAATCAGGTGTTTCACTACCAAGCTTTACATGCTTACCATTCTCATCAAGCTCAGCACCAACTATCGTATGAGGATCCCAACCTTTTTCAATTCGGTATGCACCTAAGAAGGTTGCAAATCCACCAGTGTTGTAAGGATCAACTTTTAGCTCTGTAATTTCTGCTTTAGAAGTATAAAAAGTTGTCTTAGAAAGCCAGTTGAATGCTTTGGATCTCACTGGATTCAAGGTCACACCAAGCTCTACGCCATCGGTTTTCATACTTCCTGCATTGGCCCATTTAGATGAAAACCCTGTCGATGGAGCTTCTTCAACCTGAAGCAATAACCCGTCAACCTGCTGGTTGTATACAGTGAACTCTACACCAACCATTTTATCAAACGCTGAAAAATCAACACCAAATTCAGTCTCGGTGGTTCTTTCAGGTTCAACATCTTCAAATCCTGCAACGCCTCCTGATACCAAACCTCCCATTCCACCAATATTATATGGTGACATAGAAGTGTATTTAGCAGTTGGCGGAGGAAGGTTTCCCGTTTGTCCGTAAGCTACGCGAACTTTCAAATTATCGAAAACATCAGCCATGGAACCAAATTGATAAGATCCTGCAACCTTTGGATACCAATTGTATTCATCGGTTTTACCAAGGGTGCTACTCTTATCACCACGAAGACTACTGGCAACATAAATAGCATCACCAACTTGGACTTCTTGCTGAACAAAAACTCCTCTGTCCTGTTGAAATCTTCGAGATTGTAAAGTAGATGTTGAAGCAGATTGGTCAATGTTTGTTTGTGTAACAACCATGCCAGTTGCCATGATGCTTGAGTAGTTCCAATCTAAAGTCTCGAAGCTTAATCCGCTTGTAGTAGTTGATTTAATATCNCCTACAGTAGTTCTAAATACTCCATTAAGGTTAACGTTAGTATTCAAACTATGCGTATTTGACAGAACTGATTGACCCGGATTATCTTTACTTTTTTCATCCTGAAGTTCAGGCGGTGAAAAGATTTCATTCAACTGACCAACATAGTCACCACTAAACACGGAATTAAGAGAAAAGCTAGATGAACCTGTTCTAAAAACTGTGTAGTCAGCAGAAACGCTTCCAGTAGCTCTGTTCACTGTTTCCTCATTGGTAAGGACTGCAACAGTGTGCAAAGGATTAGAAGGATTAGTAGGATGATCGGGCCAACTTCCATCAGAGTTTTGTGTAATATTTATAAAGCTTGGTGTATTACCAAACGAAAAATTATATGACTTATTTGTATTATCGTTTCCTGTAATACCGCGATCTGACTTAGTTCGTGCTAAGTACGCAGTACTTGATACCTTGAAACGGTCTGAAATACGATGATTCATATTTAGCCTACCTGAAAATCTCTCGTAAAATCTATTTTTTACGATACTCTTTTCATCTAAGTATTGCGTTGAAAGATAGAATTGTGTTCTATCGCTTCCACCNCTCATNCTTAGCGANGTTTCAGAAAGTGCTCCTGTNTTACCNTAAANCATATCTTCATAGTCATANGTTTTAAATCNATNTCCNGANNNAGTNCCNNGNTCNGCAACNGANGCNCCANANTGNNCAACAGCNNCNNCNTANGTAAAATCACGNGTNCCNACTTTTTTCAAAATNGAACTTGANCCAAACTTCTGTGAGAAGTTNACNCGNGTTTTNCCNGCCTGACCTTTTTTTGTTGTAATNATAATTACACCGTTGGTTGCTTTCGCTCCATAAATAGCAGCAGCACTAGCACCTTTAAGGACCTCTACGCTTTCAATATCATTTGGATTGAAGTCAGAAATCCTGTTAGCAGGTTGCCCCTGTGGACGAGCGCTTCCAGCGCCGGTAGCTGCACTGACAACATCAATACCAGATTGATTCGCAGCGTTGTTGACAATCACGCCATCTATAACATAAAGCGGCTGAGTTTCCCCTGTAATGGTTGATACACCCCTAAGATTAACGCTCATACCACCACCTGGTGCTCCAGAGTTATGCCGTACTCTTACTCCGGCAAATTTACCATTTAGAGCTGCGTCTAATGTCTGAACTGGTGCGCCGACTAATTCTTCTCCGCTAACAGAAGCTACAGCATTTGCTGCGTTTCTTCGCTTAACAGAAGAAGCTAGACCGGTCACAAGGACTTCATCACCTTT
>PBOO01000038.1 GCA_002724475.1 Fidelibacterota bacterium
TGGTAAGCTTGTTAAGGTCGTTGATATAACAGCTGATGACAAGTGGCATACTGTAAAGGTCGCTCTTCAAGATTTTGTTTATGGTGATGGTACAACCTCAGGTTTTGATACTACAAAAGTCAAAGTCTTCCAATTCATTGCACAAGGTAAGGGCTATGCAGGTGAAACGATGATGATCACCGAAGCTTGGACTGGTAACCCATCATTTGATTTTGTGTCACCAGCAGTTGCAGAAAATGTAGACGCTATTCCTGGGACCTATACCAACGCTGTGGTCTGGGATGATGTACCTGGTGAATTTGGTGAGGTTTATGATGTTTATGCCTCTCGCACTCCATTTACAACAAATAGTCCTGACTCGCTTCAAGCAGCAGACGTTGTCGCGTTGGGTGTAGCCGAAGGTACTCAAGAAGCATACCACGATATTACAGTGCCGTTAGCAGATAGACCTGCATCTTGGTACTATGCTGTGGTTGCAACAGATGCCGCTGGCAATAAGAGCAAGGTGGCAGGTATGACTTCATCTGTTGATAACGTCGCAAGAGGTATTCCAACTATTTCGCTTACTCCTCCTTCTGGCTTTAAAGCAGATGGAGATATTAGTGAATGGGTAAGCAGCGGTATTCATCCGTTGGAGATGGGAGTTTCGTCAAATTCAATGGGAACACCTAACGTTTGGTCTACTGTAGATAACGATGACGATGCATATGTTAAGCTATACATTGCAGCTGATGCTGAAAAGTTATACATAGCCGCAGACGTTACGGACGATGCGTTCAACGTAGGTGAAGGTAACTGGTGGGAACAGGACGCTATGGAAGTCTTCATGGGT
Source organism: Fidelibacterota bacterium (assembly GCA_002724475.1). Taxonomy (GTDB): domain Bacteria; phylum Fidelibacterota; class Marinisomatia; order Marinisomatales; family TCS55; genus TMED108. The sequence goes on from PBOO01000038.1 coordinate 833, forward strand.
CTCTACGATCAAAGAGGTCCAAAACATGCTGGAGCAGGTAGAGGTGCAGAGCCAGATTACAAATTTGCTTTCTTAGGCGATAGCGCATTTGTTGAATTTGGTACTTCAACAGGCTTAAGCGATAAGTCTTATGTGGAGTATGCAAATTCAGGAGTCAATGGATCACCAAATGCAGTCATTGAATTCAGTATCAGGCTAGATTCTCTTGCTAAAATAAATACGGATTCTGTTTTTGTACTGCNNNNGANGGNATGAGAATACCNATNGANCCANCNTGGCATGANAANGATGGCTCTGNATNNGAAGGCAACCTTNTNATGTCNAANAATAATANNGANAANGCNTGGCAAACNCCAAGCGTTTGGTCTCATACNTATGTTGGACGTTATGATGGTGATATCTTAAGCACNCAAGATGACATAGTTGCTTCTAGTTTTGAGCTTAAGAGGAATTATCCTAACCCGTTCAATCCTTCAACGACTATTGAGTATTCATTGGGATTAGCAGGTCCAACCAAGCTTATGATTTATGATGTTCTTGGTCGTGAACTTGTTACTCTTGTTGATGAATATAGACCAGCGGGAGTCCACAAGGTTATGTGGAACGCTTCTGGTTTACCATCTGGCGTGTACTTCTATAGATTAGAATCATCTGATTTTAATCGTACACAAAAGATGATTCTGATGAAGTAGAACGATAGTATTTTATCATGAGGGGCGAGGGAACTCGCCCCTCTTTTTTTCGTTAAAATTACTATNCAATTAAACTGCACATGAAAAAAATCACAACCATTCTATTTAGTCTAATATTCATATCCGGTGTTTTTGCGCAGACTACAGGTAAGATTTCAGGAAATATTACTGATGAGGATACAAAAGAACCTCTAATTGCTGCCAACGTTATAGTAAAAGACTCAAATCTTGGAGCCGCAACAGATGTTGATGGATATTATTCCATAGTTAACATCAAACCAGGACTGTATACATTGGTTGTTGATATGATTGGTTACAAGCAATTGGTTTTGGAGAATGTTCGCGTTTCCGTAAACAGGACCACAACCATAGATGCCTCTTTATCACCTACGGTCATTCAAGGTGAAACCGTTACGGTTGAGGTCGATGCTATAACCGCAAAAAAAGATCAAACCTCAACAATCAAAAATATCTCTACAGATCAAATTGAAAAACTTGCTGTTGAAGATTTAGGCGCTATTGTTGGAATGCAAGCCGGTGTCGTTGAGGGTCATTTTAGAGGTGGTCGAACAACCGAAGTGACTTATCTCGTTGATGGAATACAAGTGGATGAGGTTTTTGGTGGATCGTCNTCNATGTTAAGTATTGAGCCTGATGTGATTCAAGATTTGGAGGTAATTACTGGAACGTTCAATGCCGAGTATGGTAATGCAATGAGCGGTGTTGTTAACGCTGTTACTAAAGATGGATCAAATAAATTGAGCGGATCCTTTTCTTCAGGCTTTGGTGAATATGTTACTGGCAACACAAATATTTTCATGGGTCTTGATAAATTTACCTTTAATAGAAATCAAGATTATAAATTTCAACTTAGTGGGCCAATCCTCAAGGATAAAGTGTTCTTTTTCTTTAACGTTCGCGATCAAAATAATCGCAATCATTTAAATGGTATTCGCCGGTTCAACGTAACGGATATAAGTAATTACTATAGCGATAATCCTCTACTGTGGAACACTCAAAATACAGGAGACTCCAGTTACGTAAGCATGAATCGTTGGAGNGGAAGCAGTATCCTAGGAAAGCTNTCTTTCCAAGTATTGAATGGAGTTCGTTTTTCCACACTCTTCTCTACTGACCAAGATGAAGGGTATGGTTATGANCATGGTTTTAAATACAATCCANATGGGATGGCAGCTGGTCATGGAAAGACCAATTTCTTTTCTTTCCAGTGGAATCACTTATTATCGACAAAGCTTTTTTACGACCTAAAGCTATCCACAACCGAGAACTATTCAGGTGGCTATCTATACAAGGACCCTTTAGACAGCAATTATGTACACGACAAATANTTNGAAAGCTTTGGACCTGGATTTTATACGGGNGGACAGCAAAAACACCATGACGAGAGAACCGTTAAAAGTGCAAATGCTAAATTTGATCTAAATTGGATTGTTAACAAAAATCACAGCATAAAAACAGGTCTTAACTTTACGAATTATGATGTTGACAATTCATGGAAGCAAATAAGAAATAGATATTTTGGAACTGCTGAAGAGGCAGATCTTTACGCTCCTGAAGTTCTTGGAGATTCGACCCTTTACGCTGATATCTACACAGTTAAACCAACTGAAATGTCAGCTTTTATTCAAGACAAAATGGAATTTCAAGAAATGGTAATAAATCTTGGGTTGCGCTACGATATGTTTAATCCAAATTCTCCTATTCCATCTGATAGAAGAAATCCTGCAAACCAACTTTCTCTACCTGATAGTATGACATCTGCTTATCCAAGCGCGAAGCCTCAAACTCAAATCAGTCCAAGGTTTGGTCTTGCCTACCAATTGGGTGATGCTGCCGTATTGCACTTTAGCTACGGGCATTTTTTCCAAATGCCTCCTATGTATTCTCTCTTCCAAAACCACTCATTCTTAATAGCACCGAATGACTATTCTACTGTCATGGGCAACGCGGAACTCAAAGCTGAAAAAACTGTTACCTATGAAATAGGTCTCTGGCAGCAGCTGTTTCCTGGTNCCGGACTAGAAGTCTCATTATTCTATCGTGATATCTATAATTTGTTAAGTACGCGAATAATTAGCACCTACAATCAAATTGAATATGGANTNTATAGCAATAAGGATTACGGAAATGCTCGAGGGNTAGAAATAAAATTTGATCTTGCCTCAGGACCTGTGTCAGCATGGTTGAATTATACTTTGCAATACACCAGAGGCAATGCAGANAATCCGCAGCAAACATTTTCAAGATCTGGAGCAAGCATGGATCCTGTAAACAGGTTCATTCCAATGAGCTGGGACCAAAGGCACACGTTTAATGCTACAGTAGCCTATAACACCTCCAATTATGGAGCGTCAATTACGGGATATTATAATTCTGGATCACCCTATACATTTTCNCCAATTGAAGAAAGCAGATTATCAAGAATTAATCTCTATCCNAATAATGACTACAGACCAGCAAAGTANCATGCAGACTTCATGGGATACTATAACCTACCTATCTACAAAGATTACAAAATTAATTTCCGCCTAGCGATTTACAATCTATTTGATAGACTAAACGAGAACTGGGTTAATGGGGGTACTGGCAGAGCCTACACAGCAGTTATTAAGGAAACTGACCTAGCTGGCCATCGAAGCGATTTCAATGATTACGAAGATCGGATTAAAAACCCTGCTATGTTTGCAACACCCAGAATGGTAAAGCTTTCAATGGGNGTAAACTTTTAATGAAAAGGTATATCATTGTANCTTTATTNGCACTATCTACAGCTTTCGCCCAAAGTAAAAAATATGAGGGGCCCGAAGATTCTGCTGGTGATATTGCTGCAGAGCGCGAAGGTTATATGACGGGCAATAGAGTCTTTCTTTACTTTAGAAACACCACTGAGCTATCTGACTGGCCAAAATCTAACGTTTCCCGCTGGCCAAACAACCTTGACGGGTTAAAGATGGTTGATGGAATAGGGCTGTTAGTAGGTGCAAAGGTTTATATAAAAGATGATCCCACTACACGAATTGATAGCACAGTTGTTACTGATAGAAACATAATTGAAAATGGAGAAGATCTCCATGAGCTCTATTATCTCCAAACAAGTTATCGTGAAGAGATGGATGTAAATCCAGCTGGAACATTTGAATACGGTTTCTATCCTGCCTTTGGTTATTTTAATGAAACTGGCGAGTATCCAGCGATGAGCAATCGACCTAGCTCTTGGCCAGTAAATGGCTGGCCATCTGTTGGGCGAGAAACTAAGTGGCCAGGTGAATGGGACGGAAGATTTGGTCGCGGCGTTATTTACGCTGATATGGAAACCTATTTTGTTGTAAACGATGCGCAAGACCAAGAGTATTTAGAGTTACCAGATAGAGTTCGATATTATCCAAGAAAAGGGAAGAAAATCGGAGATATCAACGATAAAGTTACCATCGGACTTGGTAATCCTTGGGGTGGTTTAGGGCTTAGAGTTGAAGCTCGAGGTTTTCAGTGGAACAATCCGCAAGCACGCGATGCAATTTTCTGGGAATACAATATTGCAAATATTTCTGACTACGATCTAACCGAAGTTGCTTTTGGATACTGGGTCGATAATGCAATTGGNGATGATGGNAGTGATGAGCTTGCCTTTTTTGATACCGATCTTGACATGTCATATTCATGGGATATCAATGGTATCGGAAAAGGNGGTCTTCCTACAGGAACAATGGGATTTGCCTATCTTGAAAGTCCAGGTGTTCCATACGATGATATTGATAATGATAAGGATGGNTTGTTAAATGAAAANAGGGATAATGTTGCCGTAAATAAAGTTGGCCCAACAGACGGCATTCACAATTTGCAAGATTTCTTAGCATTTTATCGATTAACAGAGGATGATTTGAAGGAGCACTGGGATGCAGATGAAGACCAAGACTGGGAAGATGGTGAAGACCTCAATGGGGATGGAATATACTCAGAATCAGAATTTTTTGGTGACGATATNGGCCTAGATGGCGTTGCTCCTGGCGAATTGAACTATACTGGCCCTGATGAAGGNGAAGGTAATCATAGACCTGACTATGTTGAAGGAGTAGGCTGCGAACCTAATTTTGCCGAAACAGATGTATCAGAATCTGATATGATTGGTCTNACCTCATTTAGATTGTTTCCGGTGCCTAGNCATTCACAATCCAATCAAACCTGGTGGTTTAAGAACGATCAGGCAATGTGGGATCTGATTGGAGAGAATGTATTAGAAGAGTACATTGAAAATATTTCAAATCTTATTGAGATTTTTGCGTCAGGACCTTTCCCGCTCTACAGAGGAAGATCCGAAAGAATTTCTATGGCTGAGCTCCACTCGTTTGATCCGCTAGAAGGTTTGAATTCTTCAGATCATACAGCTCCCTCACTCTATGAATTAAAGAAGATTGTCCAGGTAATTTACGAGAAGGATTATAGATTTGCTCAGCCTCCAAAAATGCCAACACTAACAGCTACCCCTGCTGATGGTAAAGTTATTTTGACCTGGGATAATGTTTCTGACACAAAAACTCGTGACCCATTTTTAGGTAATGTAAATGACTTTGAAGGCTACAAGCTATTTAGAGCAACCGACAAGTATTTTTCTGATGCAGAAGTGATAACAGATGGCTATGGTACCCCAACATTCATGAAGCCAATTTTCCAGTGTGACATCAAAGATGGCAAGCTTGGTTTTACAGACTTTGGATTAATTAATGGCGTTGCTTATAACCTCGGATCAGATAATGGNATTTCTCATGTTTTCGTAGATAATACAGTAATGAATGGAAGGACTTATTATTATGGGTTGGTAGCCTATGATTATGGTGCTCCAAACATTGGTCCAGGAATTGCTCCATCTGAAAATAACGTTGTTGTTGAGCTTGATGAAGCTGAGGAAGTTCGCTCGATAGGAAAGAACGTTGCTATTGTAACGCCAACAAAACCAGCAGCTGGTTACCAATCACCCGATATAACCGTTAACGAAGATAACTTAACAGGTAGCGGAACGGTTGATCCTGAAATTTTAGCGCAAGCAAGTATTAAGCCCAGCAATCAATACAGAGTGGAGTTTGAAGTAGATACCGTTTCTCAATTGCCATCATATAAACATGGAATAATGTATACTACNAGTGGTNTNAATGTATACAANGCCGTTTCATCCGAACTTGTATATTCNGAGAACTCTGATAAGTTTGTAGGTAGTAACCTATTATACCTTGACTCGCTAAAAGTTTGGACCATCAATCCTGATATTGTAGTAAAGTCAGATGTATTTGATGGAATACAGCTCAGCATCGATCAGCCATTTACCGAACCATCCTATGATTACGCAAATTCCGGCTGGGTTCAAGGAAACGGTATCATGAGAATTTTCCCCACCCCTAGAGAGTCGAAATACATGCCATGGGATTATGACATTATATTTACATCAAATCCTGAGCGATACAAAACNGTCGTTACCTCTAAATTGAATATTCGCGATGAAACTGACAANCGCGTAGCAACAAACCAAATCCTTATTGACCAAAGTTTTAGTTTTTATGTTAGGAACAACACNATTCAAAATGAAGATGGTTCTTTTGAGATTATGGACATGGTTGTGGATGATCTAAATAAAAATGGTCAATTTGATAAGTTTGAAGATCGAATCATTGTAGGAGGTGCCAGTGCTGATAAAAAATGGGGAGGTACCGTTTTTATCATAGATTTTTCTTTAGCATCTGAAGCAACATTTCCGAAAAGCGATGATATTTTTCGCGTGAAGTTCATGAGGCCATTTTGGAAAACTGACAATCTCCGATTCACCATCAATTCTTACGATGGACTTGATGAAGATTCCTTAAAAAGCACGATGAAGGAGATACGCGTTGTGCCAAACCCTTACGTAGCAACCAACGTAATGGAGCCTGCAGTTTCAAATCAGTTTTTGAACCAGCGTCGAAGATTGCTGTTTACAAACATACCTGCTCAGGCAACCATAAAAATATTTACGGTAAGCGGAGTACTTGTTGATGAGATCATTGTAAACAACTCACCACAAGATGGTGGCATACATTGGGATATGCTCACTAGAGAAGGGCTTGAAATAGCTGCTGGAATGTATTTGTACCATGTTGAATCGCTTGCTACGGGCGATGTAAAGCTTGGAAAGTTTGCGGTAATAAAATGATTTCTAGATATATTTTTACGTTAGCTTTTTTATCATCGGTAGTTTTTACCCAAACTATTAATCGATACGGTTCTACCGCAGCAAATTTTCTTGAAATAGGCGTTGGAAGCGCAAATGCCGCGATGGGAGATGCAGGAGTAACTATTGCTGAGGGTCCATCTGCAGTCTACTGGAATCCTGCTGCTTTAGCATTTATTACAAGAAATGAAAACGCGTTTATGTTACAGCCATGGGTCTTGGATATTAACATGATGTTCATTGGCTCTACATTTCATGTAAATAGAGTTGGAACATTTGGATTAAGCTTGACGCACATGGGCTACGGTGATATGGAGGTAACCTCCATGGCACAGCAAGAAGGAACTGGCGAAAAATTCTCCGCAAATGAGTACAGTGCCGGATTGACTTTCTCAAGAAAAATTGTACAATGGTTCTCTTTTGGCGCTACTGCAAAAATTATTTCATCAAAAATTTGGCACTCTACAGCCAGTGCCTTTGCTATTGATGTTGGTACTATTGTGAATACAGAATTTCTTTCTCCAACCGGAAAGAAAGAAGATGGTATGCGCATAGGTATGAGCATTTCCAATTATGGCACACGAATGAAATATGATGGAATTGATCTTTTAAACCCAATAGATATCTCTCCATTTGAAGATGGAAATTTTGCCGATGTTCCTGGTCAATTCAGGCCACAGGGTTGGGAGCTGCCATTATTGTTCAGAATTGGTGTTGGTATAAAGCCGATCTACTCTGAATTGCACCGGCTAACCCTTGCGATCGATGCAATTCACCCCAACAACAATTCAGAGTATCTAAATGTTGGCGGGCAGTATGAGCTTCGTTTAGCTGGTCAAGGAAGTCTTTATTTGCGCTCAGGTTATAAATCACTGTTTATGACCGACTCTCAATTTGGAGCCACCTATGGCGGNGGAATCAAAATAAATCTGATGAACAATCAAGTCGTTCAGTTAGATTATTCTAGAAGAACAGTGGGCCTTCTTGGTGACTTAAGNTCGTATACTATTAGTATAGGTTTTTAATACACTCATTGATTATACGATTATTTTTTCTAACCTTTTTGTTTATTGGTTGTGCAAAGAATGACGTTTCTCAAAATTCAATCGAAATNCTAGCAAAGGTTGGCGATAGAATCATTACGCCAAAAGATTTTCAACAGCGTGCAGAGTATACAATCCGCCCTGATTATTGCAANGGGGACCTCTATCAACACAAAAAAATCATTTTAAATAATTTAATTGCAGAAAAATTACTCGCNCTTGAAATAGAATCGTCAGGAATTAATGCTTTCAATGACGGAGCCGCTGCATTTATAAAAGGTCGCAANGAACAGGCGATGCGTCAGCTTCTGTACTTCAAAGAGGGTTTTTCTAAAGTCAATCTAAATAAGGATGAAATCAACCATTACTATAAAATGGCTGGAAGAACATATCAGATAGNTCATTTCTCATTTCCTGGAGGTGCCTTTTTAGATTCGGTCAATAGCGCACTTTCAAATGGAATAACCTTGGAAGACATTTATAAAGTAAATTTTAATGACAACATGCCTACGAGAGAAGTTAGATGGGAAGAACCAAATCATCACCTCATCAGCCAAGCACTGTTTAATCAACCTGTTGAAAAAGGCGAGGTTATAGGGCCATTTCAGATGGAGGATGGTTCTTATATTATTATGAAGGTTAATGGTTGGACAGATAGGAAATTGATAACTCAAAAATCTATAGCAGATCAAACAGAAAAAGTTATCAGCACGCTAAAAGAGCGCAAAGGAGTTGAGCTGTATAAATCATTTATTGCAAGGGTAATGAAGGGAAAGAATCTGTCTTTCAATAAAGAGGTTTTGTTATCTTATTCGAAATCCATAAGCGAAAGATATTTTCGATCACGCGAAGAAAAAGAATCCGCTATATCTAGCGCAATCTTTAATACNGATGAGTTGCTAACCNTAGAAGATATCAAGCCTTTGGATAATAACTCTTCAGATCTAANACTTTTCGAGCTTNACGGAAAAGAATGGAAAATCAAAGATTTTGAAAATGTTCTTTTGTCTCATCCGTTNGTCTTTAGAAAGAAAAAAATGAATGNCAAAGAATTCACAGNTCAATTTCAACTAGCAATAATTGACCTTATACAAGATATGCACCTTACTGAAAAAGCNTATGAAATGTCTTTAGATAAATCNTTTGAAGTTGAGCAAAGTGTATCAATATGGAGAGATAGTTTTTTAGCGTTTCAATCTTCCTTGGCTTATGACAAAAATCAAGATCAAAAAGATCGTCATATAAAAATGAAACCAATTATTGATAAATTACAAGATAAGTATTCCAAAAATATTTTTATAAATACCGATTTATTTGAAAAAATTAAAATTTCAAGAGTAGACATGTTTGTAACGCAAAGTAACGTTGCGTACCCGGTTGTGGTGCCAAATTTTCCATCTTATACTGATGACAGCTATCTGAATTATGGATCAAAGCTTAACTAGAAAAGTATTAGCATTATTTGCTTTAATCTCGATTGGTATTTGCCAACAATATTTTGGCGGAGAGTTACGAACAAAGGAGTCGTACCTCTATGGTAGATTTGAAGCTAGATTTAAATCTGCGCAAGGAGATGGATTGGTATCTTCTTTTTTTACCTATCAAGATGAGAGGATTAATGGAGGTCATATTTGGAATGAAATAGATATTGAGGTTTTAGGACGTTGGGAAAATATTATAAATATGAATACCATTACTCCAGGTCAATCTAGCCATCTCCGCGAAGGCTATATCGAAAATTTTACTCCTCATACTGAATATTATGATTATGCATTTGAATGGACCCCAACCTATGTCGCTTGGTTTGTAAATGGTGAAGAATATTATCGGCAAGACCTACCCAGGCACAGTTATATAGCTACTTTAAAATATGCGCAAAAAATAATGATGAACCTCTGGGTACCGGTGTACGAAGATTGGGTAGGAAAGTGGAACGATGATATCATTCCAAGATTTGCTTACTACGATCATGTAGCCTATTATGAGTACTCTCCAAGTGGAGGTGATTACGGGACTGATAAAGCGTTTAAGTTTAAATGGAGAGATGATTTTGATGCTTTTGATTCAAATAGATGGGAAAAAGCAACGCATGGTTTTTCTGGAAATCGTGTAAGATTTGAACCTAGAAATGTCATTTACAAAGATGGTAAAATGATCCTTTGTTTGACAAATGATAATGCATTTGGATATCAAGATGCTGTACCCCCCAAAGGCCTATATGGTTTCTCAAGAAACAACATAATCACAATTAGATTTTCAGAAGAACTTGATTCTACCAGCGCAACTAACCTCTCTAATTATACCATAAATAACGTTCAGATCAATAAGATCGACCTTGATAGAGACAAAAGAACAGTCCATCTCCACACTAGCAGTCTAGACAGAAAGAAAACATACAGAGTATCTATTTCTAATATCATTGACAGCTTTGGAAACACCCAAAACAATCAGATTTTAATAATAAACAATACTAAACCTGTTGACCTGCCTCTTAAAATAAATGTTGGTGGAGATAGTTTTCGTGACTACAAAGCAGACAAATTTTGGTGGTATGACTATGAAGACTATGGCCATCTAAACGGTAACCATCAAAAAGTTTCTAGTGTAGATATAAAGAATACTTCCGATGATGAGGTTTATCAAACATCTGCAGAAAGAATTGCCGTATATAAAATTCGCCTAGTCCCAGGTATTTACGATATCTTGCTTAAGTTTTCTGAAAATCATTATAAGGCTAATTCACGATCCTTTGATATCTGGGTTGAGGGTGAAAAAAAAGTCACCGCACTAGACGTTTCAAAAGAGGTGGGTATGTTTACAGCATATGATAAGAAACTAAATTATGTATCTGTTGCTGATGGGATACTAGACATACATTTTGATTTGGATCTTTACGGTCAGGGCTATGCCGCCGCAGGTCCCTTTTTAAATGGGATAGTAATTGACAGGACGCAGGGGCTGGGATTTGAGGCTGTAAGATCACCAGAAACATTTGCGCTTGGTGAACTGTACCCAAATCCATTCAATGGTACATTAACAATTCCAATCTTTTCAAGTGATAATCAGAATATCACAATAGATATTATCGATATTTTAGGAAGAAAAGTTGTTACGCTTATCGATAATCAGCCTTTCGAAAAACAAAGCACTGTAAGCTGGAAGACTGATCAGATAAGTTCAGGAATTTATTTTGTTCGACTTTCAAATAGTAATGATTACAGGCTAAAAAGAGTTTCGCTTATCAAATGAAAAAAACTCTATTCCTTATCTTTTTCTTAGGATGCAATGATACAAGCAGCTCCCCAATGATCGAGCCAAGCAATGATTGGGACTTGGATGGTTGGAAGTTGGTTTGGCACGATGAATTTGACTCTCCATCTTTAAATATGGATAAATGGTCCTACGAAAAGGGTGGTCACGGCTGGGGCAATAATGAATTACAATATTATTCGGATTCTGACTCTACCGCTTTTGTAAGAAATGGAAATCTGGTGCTGCGAGCAGATATTGTCCCACAGGGAACAGGTTCACCAGATAATCTTAGATATTTCTCCTCAGCAAGATTGCGGACTTCTGGAAAAGGTGATTGGCGCTATGGTAGAGTAGAAGTAAAAGCCAAAATAGCGCTTGGCCAGGGAATTTGGCCAGCGATTTGGATGCTTCCAACTGACTGGATGTATGGAGGTTGGCCTAAGAGTGGAGAAATAGATATTATGGAACATGTCGGCTATGATCCTGGAGTTGTTCATGGAAGTATTCATACGGAGCAATACAACCACTCACTGAATACTCAAAAGGGATCATCAAAAAAATTAGACAGTATTGATTCAAAGTTTTATATCTATGCTATTGAATGGCATGAGGATCGTATTGAGTTTTTTATAAATGATGAAAAATATTTTACCTTTAATAATGATAAAAACTCTAATTTTCAAACATGGCCTTTCAATCAGAGGTTCCACCTTTTATTGAATATTGCAGTTGGTGGTGATTGGCCTGGCAGTCCTGATCAGACAACTATATTCCCAACCGAGATGGAAATTGAATACGTTCGAGTCTATGAAGAAATTAAGCTATAGATCAATTTTATCAATCGTCTTCTTATTATCTACAATCAATGCTCAGTACTTGCACGTAGTTGGTAAAGAAGTTTTTGATAACACTGGTGAAAAAATAATTTTAAAAGGAATGGGCCTTGGTGGATGGTTGGTTCCTGAAGGATATATGCTTGGGACTTGGGGCTCCCCAACTTCAATCAGAAACCGTATAGTCGATTTAATTGGCGAAGACTCAACCAAAATATTTTATGAAAAATTTGAAAAGAACTATGTGACAGAAAAGGATATTGCTTTATTGGCGAAATGGGGATTCAATTCAGTAAGACTTCCGTTTCACTATAAGACCCTAAGTCCTGAATATCGTAATTATGATGAAGGTGGATTTTCAGTAATTGATAGCGTTGTATCCTGGTGCAGTAAAAATAAGATTTATTTGATATTAGATATGCATGTTGCTCCGGGATCTCAGAGCGGTGATGAAAATGCAGATGGGGATGATGGGGCAAAGCTATGGGATAGTCCAGAGAATCAAGAATGGGCCGTAGATATTTGGGGCGAAATTGCCAGAAGATATTCAACGGAAAAATGGATTGGTGGATATGACCTTTTGAATGAACCTGTCTTGTTCAACGGCGGTTCTCAGGTGAGAAATTTGCAAAGAAGAATGAGAAATCGCATTAGAAAATATGACCAAAATCACACTATCTTTGTAAATGGTAATATGTGGTCAAGGGCATTTGAAGGTTTGGGCCCAGCTCTTGATGATAATATGATTTGGGCCTTTCACTATTATTCTTGGATGGTTTTTAATAGAGTAAATCAAAGCACGATCCAGTACTTATTAAACTTCAGCAATCTAACCAATAGACCTCTGTGGCTAGGTGAAGCGGGTGAAAATTCAAATGAATGGTTTATGGAAGTAACCAACTTAATGGAAAAGAATGACATAGGTTGGGCCTGGTGGAATTATAAAAAAATTGGGACTATTACAGGTCCAGTCTCTTCACCTTCAGATTCAGTTTATCAAGAAATCACTAGGTATTGGAATGGAGATGGTGGCAAGCCTTCTACAGAAACCGCTCAACTTGGCCTTAATAATATGGTAGAAAATCTTAAGCTTGAAAATTGTGAAATCAAAAAAGGGGTAGTTGCAGCGTTATTGGATGATGATTATGGTACCAAAAACCTTCCATTTAAAGATCTATACATACCTGGAGCGATTAATGTATATGATTACGATTTAGGAGCAAATGGATTAGCCTATTTTGATTTTGACTATATTGATAATCGACCCAATGGTGGAGGACTTAAAACATGGAACAACGGCTGGGCATATAGAAACGATGGAGTTGATATTCAAGTCTCAAGTGACTCAAAGATATCAAAATATCATGTAAGCCATACTGAATCTGGTGAATTCCTAAAGTATACTATCAATGTTCTTAAAAATGACACCTACAATTTTAGTATTATTTCTTCATCTGAGTCTTCGCAAGCCTCCATTGCATTGTATGACAATCAAAATCAGCCTATGATAACTGAGAAGAAATTACCCATAACGCAAGATTATGATCTTTGGGTTGAAACTAGTTTAGGTGAAGCTCAGCTGCAAAAGGGGGTTAACGAGATTAGACTTCAAATAGTTCGAGGTGGTGCCAACTTAAAAATGTTAAAAATATCTTCTAACTCATTTAAAAATGGTGAAGTCATTTTTTCTCATAAGGTATATCCCAATCCAAGCTCTACGATATCAAACATCAGCTTTGAGGCGTTAACTGAAAACAGCGTAAGTATAAAAATATACAATCTTAGAGGTCAATTGGTCTGGAGCGATAAAACCAAAGCTACTGCTGGAGAAAATATGTATCAATTTAATTTTCAGGATAGGTTTGGAAGCAATCTTTCTAATGGGATATATTTTCTTACCATTGATGATGGTAAGAAAATTATCAAAGAAAAAAT
>PBOO01000003.1 GCA_002724475.1 Fidelibacterota bacterium
TTGTTGTTCACTGGGATTTTAATTTTTCTATTTGAGCCTATTATCTTTGGTGGGAAAATGTTTGGTTCGCCGGATAGTTTAAGTCCTAGATCAGTTGGAATGGCCCTGAACAATGCTTCAAAAGAGATTGGAGGATATCCTCATTGGCAACCTTGGATCTTTAGCGGAATGCCAACTGCGGAGTCATTTTCATATCTTTCAAAGCTTTACTTTCCAGAGTATATCTTCAAGATCTTTTCCCTTCCTGGGTCAATTATCCAGCTCCTTCATTTGGTATTTGCTGGNTTGGGCTGCATGCAATTGTTTCGCTACTTTAAGTGTTCTAGTGCATCTGCATTGCTTGGTTCAGTAGCTTTTATGGTCACGCCATTCATGATTACCATGGCAGTCTTTGGGCATGGTAGTCAATTGATGACCGCTGCCTATATNCCTTGGGCCATTTTATTTACAATCAAATTATGGGAAACACCCAACCTTATCAATTGTGGTCTCCTTGCCTTAACTTTAGGTTTTCAATTGCAGAGAGCTCATGCTCAAATAGCTTATTATACTTGGTTAATGGTTGGTTTCTATTTTCTCGTTATGATCGTTTATGAAATTAAAAACAGCTATGATCCAAAAACACTTTTATCAAGATTCACCATAGCGCTNATTGCGTGTGCATTGGGCATTGGAATCTCATTGTTAATTTATCTGCCAGCAATGGATTATACNCCATTTTCTGTNCGCGGTGGTTCTTCATCTGGAGGTTCAGATTATAGCTATGCAACGGGCTGGTCTTTTCACCCAATTGAAATGTTAACTTTTCTGATACCATCAGCTTTTGGGTTTGGAGGACCGCTTTATTGGGGATATATGCCATTTACAGATTATCCAAATTATATGGGCATAATTATTCTCNTGTTAGCAATCATAGGTATCATAAACAAAAAAGGGATCGTNAAATGGTATTTAATAACTGCAAGCTTGTTAGCTTTATTTATATCATTTGGAAGGCACTTTAGCTTGGTCTANGATATTTTCTTTAACCTTTTTCCNTACTTCGACAAATTCAGAGTACCTCATATGATTTTAATTTTGGTTCAATTCAATGTGGCAATATTTGCGGCCTTTGGAATGGACTTTATATTAAAAACCAAAGAAATAAAAATGCCAAAATGGTTTCTTCCAATGATAGTTCCTTTTGCACTTTTCTTTGTNGTCTTAATTTTTGGTGGTAACAATTTAGAACGTTTTGTGAGTAGCTATTTTGCCGCCCCTCGCACTTCTGATCCGGCTCAAATTCAAATGATAAATGCAATGAGATGGGACCTATGGACCAAGGATGCATGGACTATGTTATTNTTTTCAGGATCATTCTTTGTTTTATGTTGGTTGGTTTTTCAAAGTAAAATTACATCAAAGGTTTTTNCATCTGCGGTTATAGNTCTAGCTATTTTTGATTTGCTCGTAGTTGATANTAAAATCATAAATCCAGATAGGTCTAGCGGTAGAGGATCACAGCTCATTTCNAAAAGATTTGTGCGTGAGTTCTATCGTCCAGATCCAATTGTGAACTATCTAGCTGAAGATAAGAGTGATTTTAGGATATANCCAGCTGGCCAACTTTTTGGTGAGTCGCGCTTCGCGGCGTTTGGNCTTGAGTCCATTGGAGGNTACCATCCTGCAAAACTTAAGGTGTATAATGATTTATTAATCAATACGCAGAATGCAGGGGTTTTTCCAGTTCTCAAAATGCTTAATGCTAAATATCTTCTTGTCCCCGATGCTCAGCAAATCGCTCACCCTGAGCTTTCACTTGTAAAAAAAGGTTCATTACGCCTCTCAAGAGGAGAGATGCCAACTGCTGTTTACAGGCTTGATAATTATTTACCCAGAGCCTGGTTTATAAAGGATTTAAAAGTGGNAAAAAAAGAAAATATTTGGNAAAAAATCACTGATCCAAGTTTTGATCCAAGAGATGAAGCGTTTATTTATGATCCTATTGATTTCAAAGTAAATACCCTTGGAAAAATCACTTCTTTTGTAAAATCAATNCATAAAATATCTTTATCTACAGAATCAACTGAAGACCAGTTTTTAGTCCTGAGCGAGATCTTTTATCCAAAAAAATGGATTGCGTATGTTGATGGTAATCCCGTTACAACATTGCAAGTGAATGGCTTGCTAAGGGGAGTTAGAATTCCAAAAGGAAGTCATACTGTAGAATTCATTTATGATAAAACATCATTTAATCGTGGTTTATTGATCTCTATTTTGTGTACTCTAGTTTCATTGGGATTGATTGCAATAGGTTTAAAAAGACAAACAAAAAATGAAGTATTCCAAAGCAACTAATATTAAACTAGGAATTTTTCTTTTTGCTCTANTAATTGCTGCTTCAACTGTTTATTATTCAAACTCTATAGTCTCTCAACTTCGAAAAGACAATAGGGAAGTCGTCTCAATATATGCGTCTGTAATCGCAAAAACAATTAATGAAGAAACAGACGCAAATCTTGGATTTGTCTTTGATGAGATCATCAAAAAAGTAAAGTTTCCAATCATTTATTCAGATTCGCAAAATACACCACTATATTCTAAAAATCTTGCAAACGCTCAGAGCTTGGATGGGTTAAAAGAAATTCTGATTTCTATGGATCGAATCAATGATCCAATTCCAATTAAATATTTTGATGCCCAAGCTAATCAGACTTTCGTTTTGGGATTTCTTCATTATGGAGATTCAATACTCATTCAAAAACTTCAATGGTTGCCATTTATTGAAATTGCAATTGTATCAATTTTTATCCTAGTTGGGTTTTTAGGATTCAACTCAATCACTGACAATGAAAAAAGACAGCTTTTAGTGTCAATGTCTCGAGAAACAGCTCATCAATTGAGCACTCCTATTTCTGCATTGCTTGGATGGGTGGAAAGAATTAAATCTCACCCTGATCAGGCTACTTTTGCAGCGAAGGAAATGTCATCNGACATAACTCGACTTGAACAGATAGCCGATAGATTTAGTCAAATGGGCACCGAATCTAATCTCCAAAAGATCGAATTGTCTGATTTGATCAATTCTCAAGTTAAATATCTTAAAAAAAGACTCCCAGCTTTGAGTGATAATATTTTACTCAAAGTCAATATTGTCGATTCACCAAACGTGATGGGTAATAAGGTTTTGCTTGGTTGGGCACTGGAAAACATCATTCGGAATGCAATTGATTCTATTAAATCATCTGATGGTAATATAGAATTATGTGTGGAAAAAAAAGAAGATATCGTTTTTATTACAATTTCAGACAATGGATCAGGTATAGCAAAAAAAGATTGGAAGAATATTTTCAAGCCTGGTTTTAGTTCTAAAAAAGGAGGGTGGGGACTAGGCCTTTCTTTGGTTAGGCGAATCGTAGAAGAAATCCATAATGGTAAGGTTCAAATTCTATCAAGCTCACCAGGTATAGGCACTACTTTTGAGATTAAATTGAAGCCCGAAAGATAGTATCTATTTCCTTTAATTCTGGGTAATTTTTACTATCAAATTTGGAGTATGAATTGAAATTTCTATTATTTTTTCAAGCAAATCAAAGCGCTGGTATGATGGCATACCTCCCCTTTATCTTAATTTTAGCAATAATGTATTTCTTAATGATCAGACCTCAGGCAAAGCGGCAAAAAGAAAAACAAGAAATGATTAAAGCATTAAAAAAAGGTGACAAAATCATTACTATTGGAGGCATTCATGGTACTATTAGCGGATTTAAAGGCAAAGATGGTGGGGCCATATTATTACAGGTCGATTCCAGCACTAAGATTACAATAAATAGATCTTCAATCTCATCATTGGCAAGCGCTGGAAATGATGAACCAACAGAAGTTATTGAAAGCGGTTCTTAGTGTCTGCTAGAGAGGTTATCCATTACGGCAGAACACTTCTTAGGAAAAAATGTGAACCAGTAAGAGATTTTAATGATCTCGATGATCTTATTGATGATATGTTTGATACCATGTACGAAGAAAATGGGATTGGATTAGCTGCAAATCAAATAAATGTAGATTTGCAAATATTCGTTGTTGATATATCGGATATTGAAGAGGAAGGCGAAAATATACATGTATTTATTAATCCAATGATTACTGAAACAGAAGGTGAATCATGGTTGAATGAAGGATGTCTCTCTGTTCCTAATGTCCGATTAGATGTAAAAAGACCCAGTAAAATCACAATGGATTTTCAAGATAGGACTGGTAAAAAATTTTCAAAACAGTTTGATGGACTGCTTGCTACTGTTATCCAGCATGAGGTGGACCATCTTAATGGAAATCTTATCATTGATCGCGTTCATGAAGTTGAGAAAATTGGAATAAAAAAAGAACTCAATTCAATCAAAGAAGCTTCAAGAGCAAAAGCTAATTCCAAATAAAAAATTAGTGTTTGATAAAATTGAAAAATCTCATTTTTAGTAGAGTCCTTAAATGAGAATTGTTTTTATGGGTAACCCCTCTTTTGCATGCCCATCATTAGACTTGCTTAATGATTCAGATCATGAGATTGTTGGAGTTATAAGCGATCCCCCAAAACGAAATAGTCGGAAGAAAGAAAAAAAACTATCTCCACTTGGTGAAAAAGCTCTAGAATTAAATTTAAATCTATATACCCCTGAAAGTTTAAGCGATCTTTCAGTTTACAACTGGATTAAAGATTTAAATCCTGATGTGATCATAGTTGTTGCTTTTAAAATTATACCCAAAAATATAATAGATATTCCACAATTTGGTGCGATCAATCTCCATGCATCGTTGCTGCCAAAATATAGGGGAGCATCTCCAATTCAATATGCTCTTATGAATGGTGATAGGGTAACAGGAAACACANCTTTTTTTATCATACCTGAAGTGGACAAAGGAAATTTAATTTTACAGGATAAGATTGAAATTGAAAACACCGATAATTATGAAAGTCTTTCAGAAAAATTATCCTTCAATGGAGCAAAACTTCTTGTTAAATCTCTAAAGGAAATTAATAGAAAGGATTTTGAGCCGATCATTCAAAATAATTCATTAGCCTCGCAAGCGCCAAAAATAACCAAAGAAATTTGTCAAATTAATTGGAATCAAAGCGCATTTTCTGTTCAATCAAAAATTCGCGCTCTTTATAGATCACCTGGCGCCTATACAACTTTCAATGGTAAAAGGATAAAAATATTAGAATCAATTGTACGTAAAGACCTGTCATCAGTAAATGCTGGTACAATAATGATAGATAATGAATCATTATTTGTATCGTGTTCAGATTTCTTTTTGAAAATTCTATTATTACAAGCAGAAGGAAAGCGCGCTATGAAAGCTGAGGACTGGGTTAGGGGAATTAATAAAGAATCTCTCATTGAATTTATTTAATATGGATAGCGCAAGGTATCATGCATTTAGGATTGTATTTGAATTTGAGACTTTCAACCTGCAACTAAAATCAATAAGAAATGCTTATTATAAAAAAAATAACATTGCTTCAAATGACCGAAAGCGAGCTATGGTTTTGTCAAATGAAGTCATTCGCTGGAAGAAATATTTAGATGCTCTAATAGCTCCATCGCTTAATAAATCGATCAAAAAATTACCATTAGAAATTTTGTGCATTCTACGTTTGGGTTATTATGAATTTTTTATGGATGAATCTGTACCGGATCATGCTGTAGTAAATTCTTGGGTTAACATCTCAAAAAAAGTCAAAAAAAACAACTTTTCAGGTTTGGTTAATGCTGTTTTAAGAAAAGCAAAAAAAATAGAAAAGCAAACTATTCTTAAGAGCAAAGACCTTGCTATTCAAAAATCTTTCAGCAGATGGATGGTGGACAATTGGAGTGCTCAATTTGGAGATTTAAAAACTAGACAGCTTTTAGATCATTTAAACAAACCTTCTTTGCAGGATATTAGAACAAATATGCCAATGGATATGTTGAAAGACAAGCTTGACCAATTGGGAGTAGAATTTCATAAAAGCCCCTTTTCACAAAATTTCTTAAGAATTGATTCTGGGCTTGGAAAAATTATTTCTAGCTCTTTCCATGCAAATGGCGAAGTATTCATTCAAGACCGCGCTTCAGGTGCAATTGTTGAACTTTTAAACCCTAAAAAAGGGGATGTGGTATTGGATGTGTGCGCTGCTCCTGGAACAAAATCAATTTATATTTACCATAAAACCAAAGAATCGGCAAAGGTTTACTCTTCAGATATAAACAAATCTTTGGTTCTGAAGGCAAAACAACGCTGCAAAGATCTTAGTCTTCCAATTTCGTGGCAATTAAAAGATGCTACAAAGGATGAATTTCCAAATGCCGATAGAATCCTCATAGACGCTCCCTGTACAGGAACTGGCGTTATTTCAAAAAGGCCTGATATTAAATGGAGAAGAAAAAAAGGAGACTCTAAAAAGATGTCCTTTTATCAAATGAAAATTCTTCAACATATGTCTGGTTTTTTAAAGCCAAATGGTATTCTTGTCTACTCAACTTGCTCGCTTGAGTATCAAGAGAATTGGAATGTAGTCAGCTCGTTTCTTAAATTGAATTCGAATTATAAACTTGAATCTGCAGAAAGCTTTGTTCCAAAGAAATGGATAAATGAACAAAATTGCTTTGAAACTTTTCCACCCAGAGATAATGTTGACGGGATGTTTGCAGCAAGAATAAGAAGATGTTAAGTAAAATATTAAACTTTTCAATAGCTCTGATATTGTCATCTTTGATGATTTTCTTATTNTTTGATTGGTTGATAATGCCTTTCTATATACGCAAAGACAATAGCGTTATTGTGATGAACTTGCAGGGAAAAAGCATTGATCGCGCTCTTAGAGAGTTGAGTGCCGAGGGTTTTAAGGGAGATGTTTTTGATACATTATTTACATCAAAAGTTGATCCTGAGACAGTAATCGATCAATATCCAACCTCTGGTAGTAAAGTCAAAAGAGGTAGAACAATCAAGCTAAAAATTGCTCAGGCTGAAAAAATGATAGATGTTCCAAATCTAGTAGGTCAATCNAGACGAAGCGCAGAAATTTCACTTCAACAATTAGGCTTAAATGTTGATACAATTTATACCGAATTTAATCCTGACTATCAAGAAGGTACAGTGGCATGGCAATTTCCAAAATTTGGTGATCAAATAAAAAAAGGTTATGGCTTGCAGTTGACGGTAAGCATGGGTCTCCCACCAGATTTTTTTCAAGTCCCTCAACTTTTTGGTTTGAGTTTAAATAATGCAAAAGAAAAGCTAAAAAATTCAAAACTTAAATTAGGAAAGGTATCCTATCAGCAAAACGAAGATTTAGTCCCGTACACTGTTTTAGATCAATCAATCATTCCTGGAACAGTTCTTGAGCAGTCAGCTAAAATAAATCTGGTAGTGAGCATCCTAGATTTGCAAGATATTTTCGATACGCTTCAAAACGATAAATGATTAGCTCCCATGAATATGTTCGCAAGGCAATACATCTATTAAATCTGGTCATTCCTTTGAGCTATTGGCATATTTTTCCAAATAAAAGTGATTTTTTAAAGATTTTATTTGGGTTGACCTGTCTGTTTCTTTTTATCGATGTAATAAGAAGTAAATTCCCTTTTATTAAAATATTTTTCATCAAAATTTTTGGTAAGATGCTACGAAATCACGAGATAAAAGGTAAGTTTACTGGTGCTACCTGGGTNATGATAGCCTCTTTATTAACTATTTCGTTGTTTCCAAAAAATATAGCGATTCTTTCACTTATTTTTATGAGNCTAGGCGATACTTTTGCAGCATTAGTTGGTAGAAAATTTGGAAAAGTCGCATTTTTCAATAAAACTTTTGAAGGTTTTTTAGGTGGTCTACTTCCTTGTATTATCATTGCTTTTTATTTTAATTCATTACCCCTTTATGTTTCTATAGTTGGGGCCTTTTCTGCAATGATTATTGAAGTTGTCCCCATTCCGATTGATGATAACTTAAGCATTCCTGTTTTTTCAGCATCAGCAATGACAATTAGCTCAGGTATAATTTAATGTCTTTTTTATTCCCTTCTATTCTTTGGGGTTTATTTGCAACAATNATTCCACTNATAATTCATCTAGCCAGNAAAAGAACCTCAAAAACAGTTGAGTTTCCATCGCTTATTCATCTCAAGTCATTAGAAACCGAATCAATTAAAAAATTAAAAGTAATAGAGTGGTTATTGGTCTTATTGAGAATGTTGATCATNGCCTGTCTCGTTTTGGTATTTTCTGGTCCAATTCAAAAAAACAAGAACTCCGCATGGGTTGCTAGCTCAACTGAATCAATAGCTGTAGTAATTATAGATAATTCTGCAAGCCTCGGAGTAAATAAAAATAGCTCATCTCATCTTGAAAAAAATCTATCTACACTTCCATCTATCTTTTCAAGCTTTGATGGGGTTACACATCTTAAGATTTTTCAAACCAACCCTCCAAAAATGATATTTGATGACATCATAGAAGAAGGTGTGCAGTTCGATTTTAAAAATTTGCAGGTTTCTCAATCTATGGGGTATGATAATTTATGGACATTTACAGATTCTCTATTAAAATCGATTGAAGATGAATTGCCTAATCAAGAATGTTTTGTNTTGAGTGATTTTCAATCTTTACCGCCATCTGGATTTGCTGAATTTCATAAAAGCTGGCAATTCTATGTAACTAAAAATGAATTTTTAAGAGACAATCTTTCAGTAAGCAGTATTTCAACAACCGGGCAAATCAAGCAGCCTAATCAGCTTTTAAAAATAAAGGCAAAAATCCAGAACAGCGGTTTGATTGAAAAAAACAATATTCCTATAGAGCTATATCTAAATGAAAATCGCATTGGGCAAATTGTTTCAAATTTTAGTTTAAATAGTATAAAAGAATATCAATTTGAATCTTACCCTGCAAAAGCTGGCGTTGTTAAGGGGAGTATTGAAATTGACAAAGATGAGTTTAGATTAGACAACAAAAAAACATTTGAGCTTTACATACCTGAGCAAATTTCTTGCAAAGTAATTACATCAAACATTGAGGATTCATTTTTAATAAGAACAGTATTGGAATCGATAAACGGTGAATCAGATTTTTTAGATATCGAACTTAAAGAAATGCAATCTATTGATGCTATATTTTTAGATCAGACTGATGTTTTGATATTGGTTGACCCGCCTTATCTATCCACAAGATCTATTCAATCTATTAAAGTATTTCTTCAAAATGGTGGTTCTATTTTATGGTTTAGTGGTAAGAATTATCAATCATTAGATCAAGATTTAATGTCAAATTTATTTCTTCCAACTTACTTAAAAACTGTATCCGTCCAAGGGGAGTCTTTTTTTACTGTTGAAATTGTCGACCGTCAAAATCCAATTTTTAACCAATTAAATCTTCGTGAGCCAGAATTATCACTACCTAAAATATTTAAGTACAATCTTGTAAAATTAAATCAATCTCACAAGTCTATCTTATCGATGAATAACGGTGATTCATTTATTAGCGAGATAAAATCATATGATGGGCAGATTCTTTTTTTAACATCCCCCCTTGATTTAAAATGGAATGATTTTGCACTTAAAGGTTTATTGATACCGCTCATTCATAGAACACTAGTTTTAGGAGCTACAGATGAGTTTAATACCACCCCAGTGTTAA
This sequence comes from Fidelibacterota bacterium, assembly GCA_002724475.1. Lineage (GTDB taxonomy): Bacteria > Fidelibacterota > Marinisomatia > Marinisomatales > TCS55 > TMED108. The sequence goes on from PBOO01000003.1 coordinate 9,651, forward strand.
TCGATCAAATCAAAAAAATAAACATTCCTAACGAATCAATAAATCAAAGATGGAAACTCATTACCCCATCAAAAAAAGAAATAACTGTTGTACCAAACTACCAGAATGAGCAAATAGAAATAAAGAATACAAGTGAATTAGGCTCCTATGATCTTTATGTTGAAGATGATTATTATACTTCATTTTCTACATTCCTATCAAAATTTGAATCACCACAAATCAGAGCTGATCTTGATGAGCTAATAGATCAATTCAACGATACTATGATTACAATTTTAGATGGTCAGATAACCGAGAAGATTAAAGCTAACCGGTTCGGTCAATCCTTGTGGAGATTATTTCTTATCTTAGCTATTATCTTTTATTTGATTGAGTCAGTTATCAGTAGGCCCGCAAAGAAGCAAGCNAACCTTTGATNGANAGTAAAAGTAAAACATTAGCTGAAAATGCTTTCTTGGTNGGGGCAGTTTATGGCAACTTGACAGTTACAAAAGTTGATGAACACCTTGATGAGCTGAGTTTGCTTGCAGAAACTGCTGGAGCCAATGTAGTTCATTGCTTTCTTCAAAAACTCAATAAGATTAACCCTTCATTTTTCATTGGTCCAGGTAAGGCAAAACAAATTATTGAGCAGGCAAAAAGTGTAAATGTATCGCTTGTAATTTTTGATGATGAGCTTAGTCCAGCCCAGATAAAAAACTTTTCCAATTTAAGTAAAAGCGTAAAAGTAATAGATAGAAGCTCGTTGATTCTTGAGATATTTTCACAGCACGCTAAAACTAAGGAAGCCAAGACGCAAGTGGAACTAGCCCAACTTGAATACTTATTACCAAGACTAACAAGAGCATGGACCCACCTTGAAAGACAAATGGGAGGCATAGGAACTAGAGCTGGTGCCGGTGAGACACAAATAGAAGTTGATAGAAGACTCGTTAGAACTAGAATCTCAAACCTTAAAAAAGAATTAATTAAGATTGATCACGAAAGAGATACACAGCGAAAGAAAAGAGATGGTCAGTATAAAATTGCCTTGGCAGGTTATACAAATGCTGGCAAATCAACTTTGATGAGGTGCCTTTCTGGTTCAGATGTTTTCATTGAGGATCAGCTCTTTGCTACGTTAGACACAACAATAAGAAAAATAAAATTGGATAAAAACCATACAGCTTTATTAAGCGATACAGTCGGTTTTGTAAGAAAANTACCTCACCACTTAGTAGCAAGNTTTAAAAGCACATTGCAAGAAGTTGTTTTCGCAGATCTAATACTCATAGTTCTTGATGCCTCGAGCAAAGCAATNAATGATCACTATAAAACAATTTCAAAAGTGTTGGACGATATTCAAGCTAGNGAAAACCATATCATTGTTTTGAATAAAATCGACAAGATAAAAGACGAATCAAAGTTTAATTTTTTAAACAAGAGTTTTCCTGATGCCGCTTATATATCATCAAAAAAAAGCTTACGGATCAATTCGTTAAAGGAAAGGGTAATAAAGAAAATCGATGAGAATTATGAAACATTAGAAGTTGATATTCCNTATGANAGACCAAAAGAAATAGCATTTTCACAAAAAGGCGTAGATATACTTAAAAAAATTTATTTAGATAGTCATATCCATCTCAAAATAAGAGGACCAATTAAACATATTAATAAAATAAAATCGGTCATAGATAAATGAAAAACCCCGAAAAATCGGGGTTTTCTATCTTGCTACAATATCGATTTCAGGATCCGTATAAACACGGTAGAGCTCTCTAGTTCTAGCAAACTTCCTTTATCCATAATAGGAAAGGCCTGTTTTTTAGAAGCAGAAGTTTGACTCTAGGATAAAAGTTGAAGATCCTGAAATTCAAAAATCATAACAAGAATTTTTTAATAGCTGCTCAATTTTAAGATTTTCAAAAACCATTTCAAAATAAATTGAAAATTATTTTTTAAGCTCTCCTTCAGATGACGCTACTGCCACTGCAACGCTCGCATCGCCTGTTACATTGGTAACAGTTCTAAGCATGTCAAGAATTCTATCAACACCTAAAATAAGAGCTATTCCAGCGCTAGGAACAGAAATTGCTTCCAGAATTATTACTAGCATAATAACACCAGCGCCAGGGACTGCTGCTGTACCAATAGAAGCTAATACAGCAGTCAAAACAATTGTTAACTGTGCACCCAAGCTTAAATCCATACCCAAAGTTTGCGCTATAAACACTGCTGCAACGGCTTGATAGAGCGCGGTGCCGTCCATATTGATTGTAGCACCAAGTGGCAAAACAAATGAAGACACCTCTTCAGACACGCCAAGTTCCTCTTCGCATCTCTCCATTGTTACAGGAAGGGTTGCGCCACTAGAGCTTGTGGAGAAAGCAAGAATCTGTGCGGGGGCCAATCCTTGATAAAATTTCTTAAGTGACATTTTTGAGAATATTTTTAATACTAGTGAGTAAGTGAAAAGTGTTTGAATCAACAAGCCAATAATCACTGCAAACATGTAAAATGCTAATGCACCAAGAAGCTCAAGAACATTATTAATATTGTTGCCCGCAATTGAAGTTATTGTATCTGCAATTAGAGCAAATACACCATAGGGAGCAATTAACATTATATTTTCTACTAATTTGATTACCAATTCATTGATACCCTCAAAAAATTCAAGAACCGGCCTTGCCTTCTCTTTTTTTATTTGAATCAATGCTATTCCAACTATTATAGCAACAAAAACAACTTGAAGCATATTTCGATTGTTTGATGCAGCATTAAAAAAATTAGATGGTACCATATCTACAATCGGCTGAAGGGCGCTTCTTTCCTTAACTTGTTCTGCAGCTTGAACTCTACCAGATACGGACGACTGGTAAGTATCTTGAAGTTTAGTTTTCATTTCATCTGGCACTGTTGATCCAGGTTGTAAAACATTTACCGATAGCAGGCCAATGGTCACAGCAATAGTAGTTGTTGCAATGTAGATTGAAATTGTTCGACCGCCGATTCGTGATAGTTTTTTCAAGTCAGAAAGAGAAGCAACTCCAGTTATTAGGGATGAAAGAACCAAGGGCACTGCAATTAACTTTAGAAGGCTAATGAATATTTTTCCAAAAGGAGATATCCAGTTACCAACAAAACTGCCCCAACCTTGCGTTGCAGCTAAAACACCAAAAGCAAGACCCAAAACGAGTCCAATAATAATTTTCCAATGTAATTCAAGTTTCATATGTTTNCTTTATTTGAGGTATAGTTTTAGAATTAACCACAAAAACTACAAATCACTGAAGCCAAAAAAAATCTTTAATTATTATTAATAATTCCGTTTGTGAACATTTATAGCTAACATTCATTAATGATNTATTTAATAACTATTCTNATTTATTTATTTGTTCTAGTTGGCGTAGGNTTTTATAAAGCGCAGAAAATTAAAACNCAATCTGACTTTGCCGTTGCTGGTCGNACTTTAACGCCTTGGATTCTTGTAGGAACGATGCTTGCAACCTGGTTGGGCACCGGTTCAATTCTTGGTCATGCGGCCAAGACCTATGAAACTGGAATGGCAGCATTAATGCTTCCTTTGGGAGGTGTCCTTGGTATTGTCGTTTTAACTCAAATTGCAGGGAAGGTAAGATCTTATGAAAAATTTACAGTTCCTGAAATTTTAGGGGATAGATTTGGGCCTGTTGCCCGCTCTCTTTCAGTTCTAGCNCTCGTAATTGCCTACATGGTGATTGTTAGTTACCAATATAACGCTGGTGGCGCTGTTTTGCATACCATACTCCAAGATGACTCTGGTACTTCACTTATATCAGTAGAGACNGGGACAATCATNGCTGCAATTTTTATAATTTTATACACAATGTTAGCTGGCCTCGTAAGTGTTGCCTACACCGATGTTGCAAATGGAATCATTATTATTTCATCTTTCATTATCGCTATTCCAATATTCTTTTTTGAGGCAGGTGGATTTGAGGGTATGGCCAATTCATTTGCATCAATGGATAAAAATACCCANATGAACTTTTTTGGAGTTTATTCATTGATGGATATTATTAACTTTTGCCTGCCTTCGTTTTTACTCATTATGGGTGATGCAAATATGTATCAAAGATTTTTTGCTAGNAAAGATGCAAAGGGAGCAAAATCAGCTACGAAGGTTTTGATTTTAGCGGTAGCAATNGCAGAATTAATGATTATCGNAGCAGCGTGGATCGCCTCAAGCATGATACCNGATGCGGAGGTTGGTAAATACGTATTAATTTATGCATCGCATCAATTCCTCCCNCCATTTATTGGCGCAATTATGATGACGACCATAGTTGGTATAATNATTTCAACAGCTGATAGCTATCTCTTAGTCCCAACCACTACGCTGATNAGAGACATATATCTTAATTATATNAACAATGATGCGAATGAAAAAACCATCGTGATGCTAAGCAGGGCGCTCGTTGTGGNGTTGGGANTCATCGCNTATNTGGTCTCGTTNGGCTTTGCAAAATCATCAGGATTTTTTGAAAGAGCATTGTATGCTTACACAATTTATGGAGCAGCTATCACACCTAGCCTCGTGGCTGCGCTTTTTTGGAAAGGGGCTACAAAGCAAGGTGCAATCACGTCCATAATAGTGGGAACTTTAACAACTCTACTTTGGAAAGAATCAAGTATTGTGAAAGCTTTAATACCNAACAATATATACAATAATATGGATGAAGTATTGCCAGCTATTGCATTTTCAGTAATGTCACTTGTCCTGGTTAGTTTATTGACAAATAAAAAATCAATTTCATCCTGATAGATAAATTAACCTAGCACTAAAGAATCCTTCTATAGTATTCAAAAACTTTCCCAGTTCCTTGCCAGTTTTGAACAGTGTTTAAAATTTCAATATTTCCTTTAAATCTANTTGCAGCTCCTTTGATAACATGTCCAGAAACATAGTCAATATTTTTTAGTTTCTCAATTTTACTAAGATAGACTTTTTTTAACATGCTGGCGTAACCATTTTTCCTATAATCACTTAAAATTATGAAAGCATAAGTGTAGATGGTATTTTCCATTCCAAAGTTTTCTTCAGTCCTTACCCAAGGTTCAGTATTTAAATATTCCAATGGGATTCCAATTATGTATCCGATTATTTTACCTCTATATCGCGCAACAAACGGTAGGGATCCTGAGCGATTGAAATATTTTTCTATTGTCTTTTCGCTTAGTACTGCTTTAGAGCCGTAGTCCTTTTCTAGGGCGCGAGATATTTCAATCAAGCTATCAAAATCTGAATTTCCAGTTTTGTGGAAAAAATCAATTTGAAAAATACCGCTTGAAGCAATGACCTCGATTGTTGATTGTTCCTTTGTTCTCATTTTTTACAATAAAACTTATTATAATTTCACCTTTTAGTTCATTTTTTTCTTATTAATCATTTTTTGGGGTATCAATATTATGGAAGTAAATTCAACCATGATCTCATTCAATAAAAAATTGAAAAATTCCATTGAAGCAAAAAAAAGCCATCTTTGCATTGGGTTAGATATAAGCCCAGAAGGACTAAACGATAATAGCGCGTCTTTAGAGGATTTGAAAGNCCACACCAAAAAAATTATTAACGCTACGCAAGATCTAGCCGTTGCTTTTAAGCCTAATTTAGGTTTTTTTGAAAGATGGGGTGTTAGTGGTTTTCAGTGGCTTGAGGATACCATCCGCTTAATTGATAATGATACCATTGTCATTGGAGATGCAAAGCGAGGTGATATAGGAAATACTGCCAAGCAATATGCAAAAAGTCTTTTTGGGTATTTTAATTTTGACGCAGTGACATTAAGTCCTTATATGGGCTACGATTCAATTGAGCCATTCATATCAGATCCAACTAGGGGGGTATTTATTCTTTGTAGGACATCAAATAAATCAGCTACAGATTTTCAAGATGCTAAAAATAACGATAGAAAATTATTTGAGATTGTTGCTGAGACTAGCTTTAGTTGGAACGTTAATGATAATATTGGGCTCGTGGTTGGTGCAACCGCACCTGAAGAGATTCTTAGNGTTAGAAAAAAAGCTCCTGGTNTGCCTATGTTAATCCCCGGNGTTGGAAAACAGGGAGGCGACCTNAAGAAAAGTTTNAAAAATGGCAATACAGATGGAATTTCCATTATAAATGTATCCAGAAGTATTATCTTTCCAACCGATTTAACTGAAAAATCNATAAGAAATGNAGCTAAGNNTTATCTTGAAAANATGAGAAGAATAATNGATGANAAGTNAAGATTACATAGAAATCTTTAAAGATTCTGGTGCNTTGCTAGAAGGCCATTTCATTCTAACCTCNGGAAAACACAGTCCTTCNTATTTTCAATGTGCTAAAGTTTTGCAAAAATCAAANTATCTAAAATTATTTTCAGATAAAATCTCTGANCATTTTAAAGGTGTTCAAATTGACACGGTAGTCTCCCCNGCTGTAGGTGGTATTGTAATTGGAACAGCCGTTGGAATGTCCATGAATAAGCCCGCCATTTTTGCAGAANGAGAGCAGGGAAGAATGACCTTTAGAAGAGGATTTNAAATNAAAGAAGGAGAATCTGTATTGATTGTAGAGGATGTCATNACAACTGGGGGATCTGTGAGAGAAGTAATNGAGCTGGTTGAAAGNTTTGGNGGNAANGTAAAAGGATTAGGGATCATNGTTGATCGAAGNAATGGCANAGTAAACCTTCATAGNAATCAATTGGCCTTAGCAACNCTATCAGCTGTAAGNTATGAGCCNGANGATNTTCCTNAAGAATTAGCATTAATACCAATAGAAAAACCAGGAAGCAGGAGTTTGAAATAATGAATAAGTTATTATCAATATTAACAATTGGAGTAGTATTCATGAGTTGTGCAAAAGAAGAGAAAGTAGCAATAATTTCAACAAAATTTGGCGATATGGTAGTTGAGTTTTACGANGANGTTGCCCCNATGCATGTTGAAAGCTTTAAAATTTTAGCTGATGANGGNTANTTCGATGGGACAACATTTCACAGAGTAATNCCAGGTTTTGTGATNCANGGGGGTGACCCAAACTCNAANGATGAAGATCGAATGAATGATGGAANNGGAGGAAGAGCNGGTAAATTCTTTGGAATTGGTAGAGAAGAAGATTCAAACTCATGGACGATTCCAGCTGAATTTAATGACAAAGATCATGTAAAGGGTACATTGTCGATGGCTCGATCCAGCAACCCCAACAGTGGCTCTAGTCAATTTTTTATCTGTCATGCTGCAACACCGCAATTAAACAACCAATACACCGTTTTTGGACAGGTGATAGAGGGATTGGATGTAATAGACCAAATAGTTTATTCAGAAACTCCAAAAAAACAAAACCCAGGATATCGTGGCCCTGA